>NZ_JBHYIO010000084.1:0-17087 GCF_042740095.1 Nonomuraea sp. NPDC059023
TCCAGCCGTCACGTTCACTTTCCCGCCGTCACGATCACTTTCCCGCCGTCACGATCACTTTCCCGCCGTCACGGTCGCTTTCCCGCCGTCACGGCGGTTTCCGCTGTTACGGCAGGGCCGCGCCCACCGCGCCCCGCCGTACCCCATGCCCGGCCTCAAGCGCCGCCCGGCAGTCTCACGTGGTCCCCGCCGTGACGCCGCTCCCTTGACCGGCCGACGGCGTTCACGCCAGGCGGGTGTCCCGGATCCGCGCCCATTCCAGCGAGTGCCGGATCCCCTCGGCGACCGTGTGCTCGGCCGTCCAGCCCAGGAGTTCACCGGCCAGCGTGCTGCGGGTGTAGGCGCCGGCCACGTCTCCGGGCCTGGCGGCGGTCTCGACCACCTCGACGGGCCGGTCCACGACCGCGTTGAACGCGTCCGCCAGTTCCCGCACCGTCGTGCCCTCGCCCGTGCCCAGGTTGATCACCTGGGCCTGCGAGATGACCGTGTCGAACCGCTTGAGCGCGGCCACGTGCGCGGTGGCCAGGTCCCAGACGTGGATGTAGTCGCGGATGCCGGAGCCGTCGCGGGTCGGCCAGCCGGTGCCGGTGATCTGGAAGGGCTCCCCCAGCTCGTACGCCTCGATCATCTTGCCCAGCGCGTGGCTCGGGCGGCGCAGTTGCAGGCCGGTGCGCATCTTGGGGTCGGCGCCGATCGGGTTGAAGTAGCGCAGCGACAGCACGTCGATCGGCTGGGTGGCCGCGATGTCGGCGAACATCGCCTCGCAGTGCGCCTTGGTGCGGGCGTAGGGGCTCTGCGGGTCGAGGCCGGACTCCTCGTCCACGGTGAAGTCGTCGCCCGCCCGGTAGATCGAGGCGGACGAGCTGAAGATCAGGCGGCGGCAGCCGTTCCTGATCAGGTGGTCCACGAAGTCGAGGCTCTTGGCGACGTTGGCGCGGTAGTAGCCGACCGGGTCGGCCACCGAGTCGGGCACCACGATCAGCGCGGCGCAGTGGATGACCGCCTCGATGTCCGGATGGTCGGCGAAGATCCGGTCGATCAGCGTGCCGTCCGCGATGTCGCCTTCGTAGAAGTCCCGCTCCTCGGCGAACTCCCTGCGACCGGTCACCAGGTTGTCCAGGATGACCGGGGCGATCCCCGCGTCCTGGCACGCCGAGGCGATCGTGCTGCCGATGTAACCCGCTCCACCGCTGATGAGTACTCGCACAGCCCGCACCCTACCCATCGCGGCCCAAGCGCCGCGCCAGAAGCCGTTGCAAGATCGTTACACGGATCGGACGCACCAACCCCGCCCGTCACTTGTCTTACTTCTGGAACGCACCACCCTCTTTGTCCCCGGAGTACCCACGTGAGATTGCTCGTCGCCGTGGCGCTGGCATGCGGCCTGCTGGCCGTACCCTCTGTCGCGCACGCGAAGCCCGCCGCGGCCGTCACCGCCGCTGCTGCGAAAAAGCTGGATATCGCCGACATCACCCCAATGGGGCAGGACAAGGAGAAGGTCGGCGTCGGCTTCCCGATCATCGTGACCTTCGACCGCGACGTACAGGACAAGGCGGCGGTCGAGGCGCTGCTGCAGGTCCAGTCGGAGCGGCCGGTGGACGGCGCCTGGCGCTGGGTGTCGGCGCGCAAGGTCATCTACCGCACCAAGTTCTACTGGAAGCCGCACCAGAAGGTCACCTTCACCGCCCAGCTCAGCAAGCTGGCCGGCAACGAGTCCGTCAAGGACGTCACCCAGCGCTTCGCCGTGGGCCCCGCGAACATCTCCGTCGTCGACACCCGCAAGCACGTCATGCGCGTCACCCGCGACGGCAAGCTCGCCAAGAAGATCCCGATCAGCGCGGGCAAGGGCGGCCTGGTCAAGAACGGCGTCGACGTCTACCTGACCACCAGCGGCATCCACCTGGCCATGAACAAGAAGCCCATCGAGACCATGACCTCCTCGTGGCTGGGCGTCACCGACCCCAAGGACCCCCGCTACTACAAGGAGGAGATCCCCTGGGCGGTCCGGATCTCCGACAGCGGCGAGTACGTCCACCAGAGCGCCGGCTACTACCACTTCCTCGGCCGCAGCAACCAGAGCCACGGCTGCGTACGCGCCACCCCCGCCGGCGCCAAGTGGTTCTACGGCATCGCCCAGCGCGGCGACGTCATCAAGATCACCGGCACGAAGCGCAAGCTCGACTGGAACAACGGCTGGAGCTACTGGCAGCTCAACTGGACCGAGTGGAAGAAGGGCAGCGCCCTGCCCCGGTAGGCATTCAGCGATCACCCCAAAGGGAACGTTTCCGAATAAACCTACTTGCGATTGACGATTAATATCGGCTATCAGTATTCTCCTTCAATGACCGAGACCGTCGACCTGGTGGACAGCGGCGGCAGAATTGCCATTCCCGCGATTCCGCGATACGACATCGGCCGATATCACGATTTCTATCTTCAGATAGTAATCGTCGTCATTCACAATGCTCGCGGTGAGATCCTGGTGCACCAGCGGTCGCTGTGCAAGGACGTGAATCCCGGCGACATCGACCACGTCTGCGGGGCCATCATCTCAGGCGAGACGCCTCTCGATGCGGCGAGGCGGGAGGTTCGCGAGGAGACAGGCGTGTCCCTGCGCGAACTCACACTGCTGAGCCACGGGATCAACTCCTATGGGCGTTACCGCTATCTGCTGCTCGGAAGCACAGATGAGCAGCCACGTCAAGATTCCGTGGACGCGCAAGAAGTGGCCTGGGTTGGCTATGATCGCCCAGAAAGCCTAGCGCTCAAGTGCAGTAGCGGCGAACTCACGTTCACTGACGGCTTCTTCGAGGATCTACAAATAGCCAGACCCTATCTGCCGGATCGCGACTATTAATGGCTACAATGCGGCTATGTCGGCTCCAATTCCCTCCGAGCTGATCGACTCCGTCCGGCACGGAGAGACAATCGTCTTCTGCGGCGCAGGGCTTTCAGCCCAAGCCGGATTGCCCACTGGTGTCCAGCTTGCCCACGGCCTCTCCGATCGCATCGACGGCTTCGACGGCAATAAGGACGACCTGGTCGAGGTCTCGACGACCTACTCGGCCATGCGTGGCCGGCACGCCTTGCTGACGTTCCTTCTCGGCCGGGTGAACGACGATCGGTTACCGCCGACCGCAGCCCACCTCGCTCTGTGCGGGCTTCCCTTCACCGCGTATGTCTCCACGAATTGGGACCATCTGATCGAGCGCGCACTCCACGTTCAGCGCATACGCCATCGGACGCTGGTCACTGACTCCGAGCTGCCCTTCCTTCAGAGTGCCGAGGTGCCCGTGATCAAACTGCACGGCACCCTGGCACGCCCCGACACCATCGTGGTGACCGACAAGGACTACTACGATCTGTTTGCCGTTCGTCCCGGGCTTGCATCCTTGGTCGACGGGTACTTCGCTACCAAAACGCTGCTGTTTATCGGCTACGCACTGAATGACCCTGATTTCAAGCGGATCTTCTACACATGCACGCGGCGTTTTGGACCCTTGCGGCGCCGGGCCTACGCGGTTCAACGTGGCGTCGCCGCGGCCACGATCCAGGTGTGGCGGGAGGAACATGTCGATGTCATCGACCAGGACGCACTCAGCTTCTCTCGCGACCTAGCCGCGGCCGTCTGATCCGCTTCACACTCGGGACGGCTTCCGCGGGCAGTCCGCCGGGTGGAGGAAGGCCGAAACGGCGTTGGTCAGCATGAAAGCGGCTTCCGCCAGCGCAACGGTTCCGGCCTGCCGTTCCAGGACCTCAACCTCGCACAGCCGACTAACCTTCCCCAGTATTTCGTCGATGCGCGAACTGAGTGAGGGAGTGGGGTCAGGTAGCGCGACCGGACTTCCAGAGCGGAGCCCACCGATGATGCGCCGAATCTCGACGTCGTCATTGCTCAGGTGAAACACGGTGTTCAGAGCGTGATCGACCTCCATCCAGGAGATTCGGTCGTCAGCCAAAACCCGCTGGTATCCGGCCACGTTGCGGGCACGTTGCGCGAAACCCGACGGCAAGAATGAATAACTTCCGGAGCCGAGACCCAGGTGCCGAAAATCCCTGTAACGATGCGCCGCCCATTTGTGCCTGTGCTCCGGGCCTCGGACGAAGGTCGTGCCGGCGCTGGAGCCGTACCCCCTGTCATAGAGACCGCTCTGTACATGCCACAGCGCCTCAGCGACCAGCGTGCGCCCGGGTAGCTCGTCCGCGCGGCGGCGCGTTGCCGGAATCCGGTCGACATCCCAGAGTTGGTAGACGCTCACACTCGGCAGCGTCAAACCGCGGCGGCGAAGGACATCCACTGCGCGCAGGATGCCGTGCGCCTCCTCCACCATCGTGGTGGGTGCCTGTGGATAGCCGAGCACGAAGTCCACGTTGTAGCTGGGGACGAAAGTGTCTGCCGCCCTCAGGAGATCCTCGGTCGTGTGGATCCCGGTCCTTCCCATTCTGCGCAGCGTGCGGTTCTGCCAGCTCTGCACCCCGATGCTCACCCGGGAAACGGGCAGGTGCACCCGTGACGTGAGGGTGCGCAAGTAGGACCGCCATTGCGACGCGTCACGCGCGCCGTCCGGAGCGCACTCCATCGTCACTTCCACCGCGGAGCTCGCGGCTATCTGGTCCAAAAGACCACTGACCTGCCCTAGCTCAAGCATGCTCGGTGTGCCGCCGCCCAGGTAGAGAGAAGTCAGCCGTGCGTTGGGGATCTGCTCATCCAGTATTCGAACCTCGTGACGTAAGGCCGCAAGATAGACCTCGACTTCCTCCGCGTCCCGGCTCAACTGCCGATGAAGGCTACAGAAGTTGCAATTCATCCTGCAGAACGGAACGTGCAGGTACATGCTGAAGTCACGCCAAACCTGCAGAGACTTTCCAGTTACACCACCGCATTCACCGTCACGTAGCGCCCTATACGGCGGTGGATAGGTGTAGGTAAAACTATGCTTGGCCGGTTCCAGCTCTTGCGAGATTTCACGCAGCTGTGCCTCGTGCCACATGGGATACCCATCCCGAGCCAGGGGACCTAATGATCGCCCACTAGCAGCTTCTCGTCAAGGCGAAGCAGTTAACACCGTCTCAGCCTTCTCAATAGTCCTCCGTCGCCACAATCGGCTCCCAGAAATCGCGGACACGCGCGTCCACGGCGCCGGGACACCAGGCTTCGAAGACACAGCGGTCCATCGAAGGTATTGATAGATAGGACGTAAAGGAATCGTTCTCCATCTTCCCGCTGGTGCACACGGGAGCATTTCTGCAGCAGCTCCGCGCATGAGCCCACAACAGCACATCGAAGTCGAACATTGGCATGTCCGCAATTTTGGGCAGCATAGCGCAGACCCGCATTGAAGCCTTGCGAATGACAGCTTCCACGATCGGCTCCACACGTTCCCTGTTTCTGAGCCGTCGATTTGTCTCCGCATCCTGCACCACGATGCAGCCAGTGCGCATGAGCACCCGCATCCGATGATAATCGATCATGGGCAGGATGTTCTCATCATCCTCGATGTGCCATAGCCCCGAAAAGTGCACTGTCATAAGAAACGCGCTGCTCTTCTTTTGCAGCACGTCACGGAACGCTGGCAGCCTTTCGAGGAGCGCGTAGGCACCCTCGGTCCCGCCCACGGCATTGTCCGCCTGGCGGAGCAACCTCAACACACTGCCATCGAACTGGCTGGAGAGCTCCGCGGCCGTCTCGCGGAGAATCTCCGCGCGCCTGGGTAGGTCTGCCAGTGACATTTCGGTTCGTGTGCTGTGGGCAGAGAGCAGCACATCGAGATCCCGCGCGGAGCACCGTGCCATGACTGCCGGATCGAGCGAACCAGGGGCCAGCGCCGCCTGTCCGACGAATGCACGCAGAAGGAAATCCCAGCCCTTGAAGTATCTTCCGGAGAAGTATCCAGACAGGCCACCTTTAGTAGAGTGGCAAATGGCAGCTGCCCACAGATATGCACGCAAGGCAGTCTCGTCATCGGCTCCGGTCATCGGCGTCAGTTGCGCCGAGAAGTCTTCGGCAAGCTTCAGTTGCCCCATGGTGTCGGCCAGTAGCCGCATCCGGGCCTCGTCGATGACGACAGGGAAGTCCGCTTTTCTCTCTGTCATGATGGATTCCTCAGCCCCGTTCCGACTGGCGAGCCAGTGAATATGCCATCCGGAAGCCGACATATTCATTACGCGTGTCCGGAGCAAGGGAGTACTTGTTGCTCACCGCGCTGGCTCCTTCCGCCGATCCCGCCCAAGAACCACCCCGTGCACATTTATGCTGACCCCTGCGCGGTCCCACCGGATCTTTGTAGCAGGTGGTGTCGTGCGTAGAAGCCCACCAATCCGATACCCAGTCAAAGGTATTTCCGCACATATCGACCACACCGTAAGGGCTGTCGCCGCCTGCTGGAGAGTATTGCCCAATGGCGGTCGTCTTACCCGGGCCACCCGTCCGCGTGTTCGCTTTGCGGGAATCATATTGGTCACCCCATGCCCACGGATGCTTCTGCTGTGCAACAGGATCCCAGCCGGCCGCCTTTTCCCATTCGGCCGCGGTGGGAAGCCGGACAGGGCGTTGTATTCTTTCGCCATACCAAGCGCAAAAGGCGTTTGCTTCGTGCCAGCTGATCTGGGTCACCGGATGCTCCATGAGGCGAAGCGGAGGATTTTCGCTGCCCCAATGCTCAGGCGACCTGGCCAGGCCTGCTCGGACGAAATCAGCGTACTCCAGATTGGTCACAGGGAACCGCTGAAGCGCATAAGAAGACACATGGACGCGGTATGCCGGTTGCGAGTGCTCAAATCGAGGATCCTCAGTGCCGAAAAGGAATTCTCCGCTGGCAATCACCACAAAATCGTCATCCGTCAAGGTCGCAGCAGCCTCGTAGTGTCCCCGGGTCAGACGCTGTGCCGTACGGCGGATGGCTGGGTAGGCACTCTCCAGACACCTGTCCAGTATGTCGGCCTTGCTGGCATGATCGGCGGCCATCAGCCAGTCCAGCGCGGCAAGCTGGGCTTCGGGATCAGCAGATTCAATGAGCAGAACAAGCTCACGGCCGATGTCGAGTCCGGCGAGTGCGGCCGTCTCCATCCACCAGGCCACATTCTCGTCCCGATGGAGGGCCGTTCTGAGCGCCACCCGTGCCTGCTCGGGAGAGAACGAGATCTCCTCCCGATATCTCTCGATCGTTGCCCATTGGATCGGCCCCGGCAGTGCCCTCAGCCGGTCGAAGTCCATCACGGACTGATGGAGAATCTGCCGGGCGTACTTCCGCTCCACCTCAGCAGGCTCGATCCATGCCCAGATCTTCTGGGCGAGCAGATCGTGGGCAAGCTCCAGGACTCGATCACGTCCGGGAACGGGACGTATGACCCGCCATTTGACAAGCTCGTCGATGACTTGCTGAAGCGTCGCCGAGGAAACCGTGACACGGGTCATGAGCGTGTCACGCTCGATCTCCGTGGTGGTCATCATCGCCTTTGTCCGGTCCGCCGAGACCATGCAAGCGAGGATGATCTTTGCCACCTCACGTAGGTCGGGACGCAGTTGTTCAAGGGTGGAATCGAGATACGCCGCGAGGATGCCGGAGGTGCCACCGAGTCGCTCGTAGGCGTCGAGCCCAAGAACGGACGAGCTGTTCACGTGGAGCACATGGCAGACGATCTGCAGTTGCGCCGGATCTATGCCACCGTTGTCGAGGTCATCCAGGAGGCGGCTGACCAGTGCAGGTGCGATGTCGATGGCGAAGCGCTGCGCGGTCGAGGCGAAGAACTGCATCGCCTGCGAACGCGTGAACGGACGAACCGCATAGCGATTCTTGAACACATGGTCTATCGGCGGCTCGAGTTCCAGCAGGCAGTGCAGGAAGTCCTCGCGTATGACCACGACCACTCGCAGATCCAGAGATTCGCTGGCAAGGCACTCGCTGAGCTGCCTTGCGAACTGTTCGCGCGACTCAGGTCCGACCCGCATGAAGAACTCTTCGAACTGGTCGATGATGACGACGGTTGGTTTACCGGGCAGCGTCTGCCGGAGCGCGTCGTGCAGATCATCCGATGCGACATGGGCCCCCTCAGGCCCGATCGCCGCCAGGATCTCCGTCACAGGGTGCTGAAGAGCTCTCACCGCGTACGTATTGAAGCCCTCGGCGTGCAGCTTCGGTACCAGCCCAGCATTCACCAGGGAGGTCTTACCGACTCCCGACGGGCCCACGATGAGGGTGAATGGACTGCTCACCACCATAGATGCCAGCAGGGCGGAATCGTGGTCGCGGCCGAAGAAGACCTCCAAGTCAGCTTCGGTGAAGTAGTCGAGGAACCTGAACGGTCGCAGAGCGGAAAGCTGACGATCCGACGGAGCAAGGTGGAGCGATCGTCCCCGCGGATTCACCCGCGACGCAAGCTCGGTAAGGCTCTCGGTCAATTCCCCCGAGATGAGCTCATAGCCGCGCCGCCCCCATATTGCCGCCATCGCCGGGATTTCCTGGTCGGTTACAATGTATCTTCTTCTGGAATGCGTCGGCGACGTCTGCAGCAAAGTGTGCAACATTTCGAGATACGGATCATCAAGAGCGTATCCGATAAAAACCAGAGTTTTGGTGAGCAGAATCCCCCGGACGAGGATACCCACCTGGTCCATCGCCGTGGAGAACCACATGAGCTGATCCTGGCTTATCACGACGGATTCAGGTCTTGAAACGCATCCGGCCAGCTTGATGAGCCACGGCCGATGGCTGCTGGATGCGTACGCGGCGTTGATCGGATCGGCGATGACCGTGTGGCGCCGGTGACCCGCAAGGATCA
Source organism: Nonomuraea sp. NPDC059023 (assembly GCF_042740095.1). NCBI lineage: Bacteria > Bacillati > Actinomycetota > Actinomycetes > Streptosporangiales > Streptosporangiaceae > Nonomuraea > Nonomuraea sp. NPDC059023. The sequence continues at coordinate 8,779 of NZ_JBHYIO010000084.1, forward strand.
GTGCGGCCTCCGCACTGTGGGACACACTTGTCGTGATCAACGCCTCTGTGCACGTCTTGGCCGCCAGCAGAAGCGCGTCCTTGACGGGAGGTCTGGACTGGCCGAGTTCCTCCTGGATCAGCCTGCCGAGCGCGTGGGGGCCGCGCATCGCCTCGTACTGGGCAGCGAGCAGAGGAAGATCACGGTAGGTCGGCCGACCGAGAGACTCGGCTCCCATTCGGTCACGTAGCACCGCCACCAGTTGCTCTGGCGTGGCCGGGCCCGCCGGTCTGCCGAGATTCAGCGAATCTCCGACGACGGGCACAACATCGCCTGCCGCCACCGCTTCCAGGAGCTCTGCGGGGAGTCGTCGCATCTGACATCACCGGCTCGGTAGTTCCGCACAACGACGATAACACTGGGACCTTGTCCCCGAGTTCGTGATGACTTCGGCGCATGGATTGAATCCACTTTATGGAAGAGCCTCAACTTTGACTCTCTCGTAGCCTCCTCAATTAACGACTGAGAGTCTGTGCATATCGCGCCGAGGGCGAAATGGCTGCTTCCCGGCACGTCAAAGCGGGCGTGAGGCAGTAGGTGGGGACCAGAGGCCGGTGGCGGTGCCGGTTTTTACGTGGTGCTCGTAGACGACGACCTTGTCGTGGATCACCGCCAGGCAGGCGCGCAGGTCGTCGATCCTGGCTTCGACCTGGCGTTCGTGCTCGCGTAGGAGCGCCAGGCGGTCGGGTTCGTTGCCGGGGCCCTCGCGGACGAGGTCGGCGAAGCGCTTGACGGTCGCGATCGGCATGCCGGAATCGCGCAGCCGGTTGCACAGCAGGAGCCAGTCGACGTCGGCTCGCTCGTACGCGCGCTGGCCGCCGAGCGTGCGCGGGATGTCGCGTAGCAGGAGTCCCTCGCGTTCGAAGAAGCGCAGGGCGTGCACGCTCAGGCCGGTGGCCTGTGACACCTCGCCGATTGACAGGGGCATGCCCGAGCCTCTCCTTAGCTTGACCTAGAGTGCGCTCTAGATTTTAGTCTCCTCCGCATGACGACATACGGGGCATGGAGTACGGCCGACGAGGTGCTTGCCGGGGTGGACCTGCGGGGATCCAACGCGCTGGTGACCGGCGGGTACTCGGGGCTCGGGCTGGAGATCACGCGGGCGCTGAGCGGGGCGGGGGCGCGGGTGATCGTGCCTGCCCGGCGTATGGAGGTGGCACGGCGGGCGCTGCTCGGGACCGAGCGGGTGGACGTTCTGGCGCTCGATCTGGCTGATCTGGCCAGTGTTCGGGACTTCTCTCCGCCGGTCGCGACGCTCGACATCGTGATCGCCAACGCGGGCATCATGGCCTGGCCGGAGACCCGGATCGGGGACGGGTGGGAGGCGCACTTCGCGATCAACCATCTCGGGCACTTCGCGCTGGTCAACCATCTGCGGTCGGCGCTGGTGCCGGGGCGGACTCGGGTGGTGTCGGTGAGTTCGGCCGGGCATTTTCTGTCTGGCATGCGGTGGGATGATCCGCACTTTCACCGCGGGTATGACCACTGGCTGGCGTACGCGCAGTCGAAGACGGCCAACGCCCTGTTCGCCGTGCACCTGGATCGGCTGGGGATCCAGGCGCATGCCGTACATCCGGGGAGTATCCTCACGCCGCTCCAGCGGCGGATCCCCCGCGAGGAGCAGGTGGCGCAGGGGTGGATCACGGCCGACGGGCAGCCCGCGCAGGGGTTCAAGACGCCCGCGCAGGGCGCGGCGACCGCGACGTGGGCGGCCACCTCGCCCGCGCTCGACGGGCTTGGCGGCGCCTACTGCCAGGACTGCGCGGTCGCCGCGCCCGCGACCACGGACGACATGCTCGTCGGCGGCGTCAAACCGTGGGCCGTCGACCCGGTCGGCGCCGCGCGGCTGTGGGAGCTGTCCGCGAAACTGACCGGGGTGGACGCGTTCACCTGACCCAAAGCGCACCTCCCGCCTCAGCCGGACGGGCCGCGGATCTCGCAGGGAGGCGGAGGTGATCAGGCCCTTCTCCTCGTGTCCGCCCGGGTTGTCAGCTGCCGAGGTACGCGCCGCCGTTGACGTGCACGACCTGGCCGGTGATGTGGCCGGCGCCGGAGGATGCGAGAAAGGCGATCGTGGCGGCGACGTCCTCGACCTGCCCGGCGCGGCCGGTGGCGGTCTGGGCCACCAGCGCGGTACGGCGCTGCTCGGCCAGCCCGTCGCCGAAGAACTCGGTCTCCTCGACCAGCCCAGGCGCCACCACGTTGGCGGTGATGCCGCGACCGCCGAGGTGGAAGGCCAGTTCGGCGTTCCAGGCGAGCACCCCGGCCTTGGCCGCGCCGTAACCCGCGGCGCCCTTGGCCGCGGCGATCGATCCGAGGGTGACGACGCGGCCTCCGTCCGCCAGCCGTGGCGTGAGCGCCGTCGTCAGCAGGACCGCGCCCACCAGATTGGCCTCCAGGTTGGCCAGCCACGCCGCCCGCAGCCCGTCCAGGCCCGGGTGCTCGGGACGCCCGAAGTCGGTGTTGCCGCCCGCGTTGTTGACCAGTACCTCCACCCGCTGCGGCAGTTCGGGCAACGCGGCCTCGATCTCCGCGGGCACCGTCGCGTCGAACGGCACGGCCCGCACCCTGTCCCCCAGCTCGGCCACCGCCTTGTCCAGGACGTCCCGGCGGCGGCCGGTGATCACTACCTCCAGTCCATCGGCTGCCAGCGCCGCCGCCGTCGCCTTCCCGATCCCCGTGCCGCCACCCGTCACCACGGCTGTACGCGTCATGTCGAACTCCTTGTTTAGGCCTAAACTTCTCCTTGTACGATAGGCAACGTGACCCAGCACAGCAACCCCGACGCCGTCGACGAGATCCAACTGGCCTGGCGCCGGGAGCGTCCCGGCACCCCCGTGGAGTCGATCGGGATCATCACCCGCGTCTGGCGGGCCGCCAAACTGCTCGGCGATGAGCGCCGCCGCACGCTGGCCCGGCTCGGCATCGACGGCGCCACCCTCGACCTGCTGTCCACGCTGCGGCGAAGCGGCCCGCCGTACACCATGAGCCCGGCAGAACTGAGCACCTCCTGCCTGGTCACGGCGGGCGCCATCAGCCAGCGCGTCACCCGCGCCGAGCAGGCGGACCTGGTGCGCACCACGCGCGGCCCGCGCGGGCGCACGCAGACGGTCACCCTGTCCGATGCCGGGCACCGGCTCGTCGAGGACACCGTCGACGCGCTGCTGACCCATGAGGACGCGCTCGTCGCCCACCTCGACGAGCACCAGCGCGAACACCTGACCGTCCTGCTCCGCGACCTGCTGGACGGCCTCATCGAACGCCTCAACGCCGACGAACGCCCTGGTCAGGTCGGCGACCACCGATCTTGAACGATTCGGCGGCCGGCCTTTTTGGGGTTAGCGCCAGGGCATGTGCTGTAGGCACCAGGTATTGCCGTCGGGGTCGGCGAAGTACGCGTAGAACACTCCGCCGAGGTCCTCGACCTCGCTGATCTCGACGCCGCGTTCGACGAGTTCGGCGCGGGACGCCTCGATGTCGGCGACCACCAGGTGCAGGCCGCGCAGTGTTCCCGGCGGCATGTCGAGGGTGGGGAGACCCTCGGCGAGGGTGATCGAGCATGCCGAACCGGGTGGGGTGAGTTGGACGATGCGGATACCGGGCTTCGGGTTGACGTCGACGTCGAGGCGGAACCCGAGCCGGTCCTGGTAGAAGGCTTTGGCCCGTTCGATATCGGTGACCGGCACCGGCACAAGCTCCAGCAACAGCGTGCCGGGCGGCACTGGCGGGTTGCCGGAATCCTTGGGGATCTCGTTGGCGGAGGTGGAGGTGTCGGTCACGGATGGCGCCTTTCGTGGATGAAGGTGGCAAGACAGTCGTATTCTTCGCCGGCGTTGCGCGTCGCGCCCGCGACCGACCAGGCCCGCAGGTGCTGGGAGACGGACTGCCCGGCTCATCGCGAATGGCGCGGCCAGCCGCGCGGCATCGCCGGTCGCGAGCCGGGCCAGGGTGGCCCGCCGGCTGGGGTCGACCAGGGCGCGAACGTCAAGTCGCTTGCCACCATATCGATAACCCCCCGGTTCAATAACCTAATGGTTTTATATGTGCTAGAGTCCGGATTTGTCAAGATCGCGAACGCTCTGGGGGCACCATGGGAAAGGTCTTCACACAGGCGTCGGTCTCGCTGGACGGGTACATCTCCGGGCCTGGCCAGACAGGGTTCGACCGGCTGTTCGCATGGTGTACGGCCGGCACCGTCGCCACCCCCACGGCCGATCCGGACCGGCTGACCTACCGCACCTCCGAGGCGACCGCCAGATACCTGCGTGAACTCCAAGAGCGGGTCGGGGCCTGTGTCGTCGGCCGCAACCTGTTCGACCTCACCGCGGGCTGGAATGGGCGGCACCCGAGCGGCGTGCCGGTGTTCGTCGTCACCCACCGTCCACCGCCGGCCGGCTGGGAGGCCACGACGCCGTTCACGTTCGTCAGTGACGGCGTGGAGAACGCGATCGCGCGGGCCCGCGAGGTGGCAGGACATCGCGACGTCGGCGTCGGCCCCGGCGGGACCGTGGCCGACGCGCTGAGGGCCGGCCTGCTCGACGAGTTGCGGATGGACATCGTGCCGGTGGTTCTCGGCGCCGGTACACCCATGCTGACCGGGCTTGGCGACACAGCTCCGATCGGCTTCGAACCGGCGGAGATCATCGAGGGGATCGGCGTGACTCACCTGATCTATCGCCGCACGCCGCAGAACCTCAGGTAACACGCAAAGACACACTGTCATGCCGTACGGCAGGCGCCAACGAGCCGCGGCTATGGCCGGCATGCCGAGGTTGACTTGGTGGGCAACACGGGTCCGCCGCAACGCGTCCGACCGCTTGTCCCGCAGGCATTGGAGGCCTGCGATCTCACCCAGCCAGCCTCGGAGGCGGCTCGACGCCTCCGCTCCTCCAGCTCATCCAAGCTCCGGCACTGGATCCGACCCCAGCGACGCTCAACGACTCGATGGCCGTGTCCGGACCAGATGTCACTCAGCTTGGTCGCCGTTGAGGATGCGGCTCACCCAGTCCAGGGTTCCCGTCCGTAGAGCCTCGTCGGCCAGGCGCTTCGCGGTCGGAGTCCTGAGCGCTGCCAGAGAGCTGTCGATCCAGGGCTGAACGTTCTGGTGCCCCTGCTCCCGGTACTCCGTGGCCTGGATGAGGCATTCCAGCTTGTCGGCGTCACGGGCGCAGACGGCTTCGAGGCTGGCCTTCTCCTCGTACTCGCCGACCGCTCCGCCGAGCATCTCCGCCACCGGCTCGGGCAGGCCGCGCACCTGGTCCGCCGTCACCTGCTCGTTGGGTGTCGCCTTGAGGTAGCGCTTGCCGATGTACGGGATGTCGGTGACACGGGTCTCCTGCGTGTCGTGGAACAGGCTGAGGAACGCCGCCCGCTCAGGATTGGCCCCCTCCATGGCCGCGATCACGCCGGCGATGATCGCCGTGCGGAAGGAGTGGTCGGCGATGCTCTCCGGATCGCGCACCCCCGCGATGAGCCATCCCGTGCGCTTGTAGCGCTTGAGCAGGCCGATCTCATGCAGCAAGCCGGTCAACCTGGTCAAGTCCTCCGACATCATGCGCAGAGCGTAGACGACCGCCTCCAGTTCCCGCCGCGAGAGACCGTTCTCAGCTCGTACGGCCTCGCGTCGAGAGTCTCTGCCCTTCCAACACCGTGCCCGGCCCACGCTGGGGGTCCGGGGGTCGGGAGACCATCGGCAAGGGGGTGTGGGGAGCTCGGCTCCCTCAACAGACCACCCCCCGGGGGGTTCTGCAACGAACCCTCCCATCGTGGCCTCCACCGAAGGCCACGTCGAGCCGCTGCGTGACTTCCCAAGATCGACGATCAGCCGTGCGTGTGCGCCCTAAGAAGTGGGGCCGATCTGACGCTGCGCCGGCTGACCGTACAGTTCGTGATAGACCTCGCGAAGCTCGTCGGCCTCGGGGACGCCGCGCTGTTCGACGCCCACGATGACCTCCTTGGCCCGCCAGTAGTTCGACGGAACGAGCAGCCGGGTCATCATCGCCTGGAGCGCAACATGCCCGGCCTCTCCCGGCTCGCCGGTGGCGAGCAGCGCAAGGGCAAGGTCGAGGCGTGCCGAGGCGGCGCGGCGCGGGCGAGGTCCGCCGTCCTCCCGGGACTCCAGACGGTCGAGCACCTGACGCGCGCACGGTACGGCGGCCGGGTCGCCGAGCCATGCCAAGGTCGTGGCCGTGTACGCCTCGCTCTTGGCCGGGTCGTAGCGGAAGTGGTGCTCTGGCCGATCCGGCATCGGCATGGCCGAGACCAGCGCCTGGGTACGGGTGAGCGCAGCCCGGGTCTCTGCGCCTCTTCCCATGCGCGCCCAGGCGCGACCTTCTTGCCCGGTGGCCTGGATGAAGGCGGAGCTGTTGCGTGGCGCGACATCCTGCGCCCCTTGGGAGAGAACCATGGCGTGGTGGTACTCGCCCTCGGTGAGGGCCTGCCATGCCTCTGTCTCCAGACACCACGCCCTGATCTCCTGGTGCTCGGCGTGCCCGGCCAGCTGAGCGGCAGTTCGCAGCCGTGCGGCGGCGGCCGGGTATTGGCGCAGGTCGATGTGGCAGGTCGCGCCGAGCAGAGACAGCCAGCCGGCGGCCACAAGAAGCCGACGGTGCTCAGTGAGAGTCTTCTTGCCGTCGAGGAGGCGGTCGACATACTCCAGGTGCCGCCTCACCCGTCCGAGAAGCTGGGCCGGCGGCGTGCGAGGGTAGGCGGAGGCCAAGTCGTCCACCGCGAGTTCCAGCCGCTCAAGGGTCTCCTTGCCGACGTCGCTCGCTGCTGCCCGGCGGGCGAGCTCTATCGCGTCGATCTCGTCGCCAGGGTCGGTGTCGTCGGCCGGGTCGCCGAAGAGCGCATGCTCGCTCAGCCCGTACACACGGCAGTACAGCTCCGCGTACTCGTCGTCGGGCCGATGCCTGCCCCGCTCGTGGTCGCGGATGCGGCGCACCACGCTTTCCGCTTCGGGGAACGGCCTGCCCGCGACGGCCGCCAACTGGCCCGCGAGGTCTCGCTGAGACCATCCACGCCTGGTCCGCTCGGTGCGAAGCCGACGCGACCAGGCGGGAACTTTGCTCATCGCGGATACCTCCGGAGGGCGGGGGCGGACACGACGGATGTCCGGGGTCCGCCTCCAGTGTCCTCTTCGCAGTCGTATCACGGGCGGATGAGATGGGTCTCGTGGATGAACCCGCAGGCAGTGCCACAGAGCTCAGCATCGCGACGTGCCGTCGAGCGCTGGAGTACTCGCTCGCCGAACAGGTTGGCCGGGGGCGTCGGCTCACGTGCCCACAGCTCCACTACCGTGATGTCCGCTACTCCGTGGTGGAGGCACTGGGCGGACCCGATGTCGAGGCCCTGGTGAAGCTGTTCGTCCATGGCTACGGCGTGGTTTCACCGCAGGATTGGGCGCGGGTGGGCCAACTGCTTTCCCGGGAGCAGATGTGAGCGTGATGTCGCGGCTGCGCGTGCCGTACATCACCGCCTACGACGGAGAGTTCGCCGAGCGGCCGTTCACGCTCATCCCCGACGCGTGCGCCACGGACGGCTGGAGGCTCGGGTTCGCCGGCGCCGCCGGGCAGGATTGGCTGTTCGGCGTGCTCTGGCATCGGCCGGGCCTGCACCGTGGAGGCCGCCCCGAATGGAAGATGGTCAACACGCTGCGGCAGCGTCGCTGTATGCTGCGCCTGCTCTGCCAGGTGTGCGGCGGCCCGGCCCGCGACACGTCCACCGGCCGTGTCTCGTGGCTTCTGGCCGATCCGCCCGTGACCGGTTCGACTGGCAAGCCGTTCTCCAATGCGCCGCCCACCTGCCGCGCTTGTATCCCCGGAGCGCTGGCCACCTGCCCGCGGTTGCGCCGCGCGGCCTGCGTTTACACCGCGCGGTCCGCCGAGCCGTACGGCGTGGTGGGCGACGCGGTGCAGCCCTCCCCGCAGGGCCTCGTGGAGGTGGAATGGGACCTGCACATCCCGCTGGACGCCTTCCACAGGCTGGAGTACACCCTCGCCAAGCAGCTGCTCGTGACACTGGAGGACCTTCAGCCGTCCACGGTGTGAGCGGCCATCCCCACACCCCGTCGAGCCACTCATCACCGGCCAAGTGATCGTTTCCGGCCACAGAACCACCCACAAGTACCCCGCGCCGGGCCCCTCAGGCGCGTAGCGCCCCCATGGCGAGGACCACGCTCCCCGGCCCACGCTGGGGGTCCGGGGGTCGGGAGACCCCCGGCAAGGGGGCGTGGGGGTGCTCGGCTCCCCCACACAAACCACCCCGAGCCC
>NZ_JBHYIO010000085.1:0-15791 GCF_042740095.1 Nonomuraea sp. NPDC059023
CTCTCCTCTCCTCTCCTCTCCTCTCGTCTCCTCTCCTCTCCTCTCCTCTCCTCTCCTCTCGTCTCCTCTTGTCCCCTTCTGTCTCCTCTCCTCGCCCTTGTCTCCTCGCCTCCCCGCTGGCTGCACGTCCCGTGTGCTCTGCCTCGCCGCTCCTGTCCCACCACACCCGCCCCATCCCTTACGGCTGCGCCACCCCAACGCCTCCCACCGACGCGCGCGAGCGTCCGTGCAAGGTCGCCCGGCAGTCGGACAGACGCGCCTCCGTAACGGCGCCCGTTCACCACCCGCGCGGCCCCGCATCCAGGCGGCGCGCCGCGCCCAGGCAGCCGGACCCCGGCGACCACCCGCTCGGCAGGTCACCGCATGGCATCAACCGTCTAGTCGGGTGGGGGGAGGAGGGCTTCTGAGCCCATGGGGAGGAAGCCGGCGGCGAGGAAGGCGCGGACGCTGGCGGCGTTGCCCGGGGCCACCTGGGCCCAGACGGGTTCCGGGGCCAGGTGGCGGGCGGCGGTGGCCAGGGTGCGGCCCAGGCCTCTGCCCCGGTGTTCGGGGGCGATCTCCACGGCGGCCTCCCAGCGGCCCGCGACGCCTCGGCCCAGGACGAGGAGGCCGCCTTCGCATCCCCACGCGCGTACGCCGTCGCGGTGGCGGTGGGCTCGCGCGACCCTCGGGTGGGCGCGGCTGGTGACCTCGGCCAGGGCGGCCGACGGGGGGCCGGGCAGGGGCTGGGCGAGGAGGAGCATGTCCAGGCCGTCCACGCGGCGGCCGGTCTTGCGTTCCAGGGCGCGAAGGAAGGGTGGGTTCAGCGGCGCCGACAGGTCGCCTTCCGGGAGGCGGGCGCGCAGCCAGATGGGGTGGAGGTCGGCGAAGACCACGGTGTGGGCGGTGAAGGCGATGATGCCCAGGTCTCGGGTGGTGGGTTGCGGGAGGAGGTCCACGGCTCCGTCGGGAGCGGGCAGTTGTCCGGCCGCCACGCCGTCAAGGAGGTCCTTCAGCGTCTCCACTCCGACATTTCACCAGATTTATCCCTACTTGCCGCGTTACGAGTCGGTCCCGATTCACAGCTTCCGCTCAGCTCTGCCCTCCGTTCCCGCCCAGCCCCGGCTCACGGGTTTCCACGCGGGTGGTGAAACGGGCGCCGTCGCGGCGGCGCGTTTGTCCGACTGCCGGGCGACCTTGCACGGAGGCGCGCCCATGGCGGCGGGGGGCGTGGGGGCGGCTTGCCGTAACGGATGGGCGCGGAGCGCGACGCGACGGAGAGGCGCCGTGGTGGCCCGCCGCAACGGACCGGAGCGCAACAAGAGACGGCGGACACGTGGAGGGGTGGCCCGCCGCAACGGACCGGCGTGAAAAGGGCGTGGCAGAGGTCCTGGGGGAAAGGGAGCGGGGAAGAGAGGAGAAATGCGCAACTAAGAGCGATCGAGTGATTACTGTTGGTGACATGTCAGAGGTGCGTGCGGTCGCTCTGCGGGGCGACCTGTTTGGTCAGCGGATCCGCGAGCAGTGGACCGAGCAGCTGGGGCGGCGGCTCGACATTCTCATCGCCGGGTGCGCGCGTGACGAGCCGCTCCTTCTGGAGCGCATGGAGACCAGGGTCACGGGGGTCGATGAGGAACTGCCCGCCGTCCGGGCGGTCGTCGAGGGGCGGCAGGACCTGGTCTCGTGGGCGCTGGGGGACATGCGGTCGGTGCCGATGCCGCCGCGGTCGTTCGACGTGATCCAGCTGACGTTTCTGCTGGAGCGGATCCAGCATGCCGAGCTGGTTCTCGACCGCATGCTCCAGGCCCTGCGGCCGGGCGGGCTGGTGCTGCTCAGGATGCGCGATCGGCGTTCCGCCTATGGGTGGTGCGATCGGGCCGTTCCGTCATGGCTGCGGTCGCTGCTCTGGAAGCGGCTGGTCGCCGAGGGCACTCCGGGGCCGCTGCCGGCGGTGTACGAGCCGATCACCTCGCGCGACGGCATGCACGCCTTCTGCCTCACCCGCGGCCTCATGATCACCGACGACCAGACGACGACCACCGGGCCCGCCATGGGGCGGATCGGGAGTGCGGCCGTCGCGCTCGTGGACAAACTCACGCGCGGCCGCCTCCCGTCCTCTCACGACGAGGTGACGATGGTCATCCGCAAACCCCAGAACCACTTCGCCCGGCTCATCTAGGCGTCAGCACCCAGACCCAGGCGCCCTCCTTAACGCTGTTCTGGTATCCGCTGAGCTGCTGCTTCTCCGTGCCGTCCACTCCGATCAGCATCAGCGCCGCGTCGAACTCGTTGTCGCACTCGCGCGCGCACCTCAGTGCGATGACGCTCTCGTCGTCGGCCCACGCGTGGAGTTGCAGCGCCTGCTGCCTGCCGACGACGCGGCCGGTCGCCTTCTCCGTGATCGCGGTGGGCAGTCCGTCGCCATCGAGCCGCAGGGTGCCGTTGGGCGACAGCGGCGAGACGCCCCCGCTGGAGTACTCCTCCTGGGGCGCCTCGTGCGCGCGTCCGTCCGGGGTGAAGTACGCACGTCTCGGCTCGCCGCCGCGGCCCTCCCAGACCAGCGTGCCGTCCTGGCTCCAGGAGAAGTCCTGCGAGCCGGCGGAGAGGAGGTTCTCGTCGATGGGCATGGGGCGGAACTCCACCTTTTTCGTCGGCACGTCCACGACGTAGAAACCGGTGCGGGTCGTCGGTTCGACTGTCGTGGAGTCGGAGCTGATCCGCCGCCATCGCATGGGGTACTCGGTGTAGGCGGTGGCCAGCAGCTTCGTGCCGTCGGGTGACCATTTCAGGCCGATGACGTCCCGGTCCAGCTCGATCCAGGTCAGGAACTGCCCGGTGTTCAGGTCGAGTATGCCGATCCTGCGCCCCATCACCTCGCCTTCGAGGACGGCGGCCACCTGCAGGCCCGGCGCCACGTCCAGCCACGCGTAGGGCGTCTTCTCATAGGTGCCGGTCCGGGGGTTCAGCAGCCACCAGGTATGGCGGCGCCGCTCCCACCGGCCGCCCAGTTTCTCCGTCGAGTACACGAAATATGAGGAGATCGCGTAGTTCCCCGCCGCGATCATGTTCCTGGGCGGGACGTTGTCCACGTCCGCCCGCACGTCCGTCGGCGCCGGTGACGGCCTGGCGGGCAACGTCACCTCGGTCGCGGGCCTGATCACGATGTCTCTTTCTCTCGGCACGATCACCGCCACCACGGCCAGCGCCGCAGCGACGCCGACCGCCAGCGCGCCGTAGACCCAGGGCCGCCGGGCACGCCGCCGTAGCGCCCGGTCGGCCAGGTCGTGCGGCACCTGGACCTCGTCGGCCCACTCGCCCATCACCTCGCGCAACTGATTCGTCATCCCACTACCTCCAGCTCCGGGAAGAGCTCCCGCAACTTGGCGAGCGATCGGTGTGCGGTGCTCCGCACGGTCCCGACCGAGCAGCCCAGCACCTTGGCCACCTCGTGGTCGGGCAGGTCCTCGAAGTAGCGCAGCACCAGGACCGTCCGCTGCCGCGGGGTCAGCCTGGCCAGCGCGCCGCGTAAGACCATGCGCAGTTCGCTCTGGTGGGTGGCGTCCGCCTCCGCCAGGTCGGGGACCGCCGGGCGCACCACCTCCGGCCGCCGGCCGGCCGCTCGCCACCAGCTCACCTGCTGGCGGTACATGATCTGGCGTACATATGCCTCGGGCGTGCTCACCCGCCGCCATTTCCCCGCGAGTTTGGACAGCGCGATCTGCACCAGGTCCTCCGCCGCGTGCTGGTCACCGCCGGTCAGCAGGAACGCCAGCCGCATCAGGGCGGAAGACCGCGCCGCGACGAACTCGCGGAAGGCTGGTTCGTCCACGTTCACCTCCAATGGGTCACCCCTGAGACGCCGCATGCACCGTCCCGCTATGCCTGCCGCACGCTAGAGTTCCTTCCTACCGATTCACTTGGGATGGAATACGTGGAGTTCACCCCGGACGAGCGCGAACTCGCCGATCTCGAACTTCTCCTGTCGGGGGCGTTCGAGCCGCTCAAGGGCTTCCTCGGGCACGACGACCTGCACTCCGTCGAGGAGCGCGGCACCTTGGCCGACGGTACGCCCTGGCCGGCGCCGGTGACGCTCCACCTGCCCGAGCAGGCCGGACCCGGCGACGAGGTCACCCTTCTCGACCCGGAAGGCCTGCCGCTGGCCGTGGTCACCGTGACCGGGCAGGGCGCCACCGGGCCGCTCAGGAGCCTCAACCCGCCGGAGCACGGGCCGTTCGCGCGGCTGCGCCGTACCCCTGAGCGGGTCCGCGCCGAGCTGGGCGGGCGCGAGACGCTCGCGGTCACGATGCGCGGCCCCCTCGACGACCTCGGCGAGGTCGTCGCCACCGCCAAGGAGCTCGGCGCGCGCATCCTCCTTCTTCCTCTCGCGTACGGCGAAGCCGGCCCGGCCGTCGTGCGAGCCGCGCTCAAGGCCAAGAACCAGCTCCCCGAGGACACCCTCGTCGTCCCCGTGCCGCTCGCGCCGCGCGAGGAACCCGAGCTCGACCTCGAACTACGCGAGCACGTCGCCGCCGCCTACGGAGCCACCGAGCACCTGGCGGGCCCGGAACCGGTGAAGATCCCCGGGCCGCCGCACCGGCGCGGGCTGGTGGTGTTCTTCACTGGTCTGTCCGGTTCCGGCAAGTCCACGATCGCCCGCGGGCTGCGTGACGCGCTGCTCGAAGAAGGCGGCAGGACGATCACCTACCTCGACGGGGACGTGGTGCGGCACCTGCTGTCGAAGGGACTGACGTTCTCCAAGGAGGACCGCGACCTCAACATCCGGCGCATCGGCTTCGTCGCCGCCGAGACCGCGCGGCACGGCGGCCTGGCCATCTGCGCCCCGATCGCCCCCTACGCACGGACCCGGGACGAGGTGCGGGCCATGGTGGAGGGGGTCGGGGCGGACTTCCTGCTGGTCCACGTGGCCACACCGCTGGAGGAGTGCGAGCGGCGCGACCGCAAGGGCCTGTACGCCAAGGCCCGCTCCGGCGTCATCCCGTCGTTCACCGGCGTCTCCGATCCGTACGAGGAGCCCGAGGACGCCGACCTCACGATCGACACCACGCACCTCTCGATCGAGGCGGCGGTGTCGCGGGTGCTGGACACCATGCGCGCCGGGCGCTGGATCCGCTGACGTTCAGGGGCGCGGGACCTTGGTGGAGCGGAAGTAGGGGTCGCGGGCCAGGTCGGTGAAGGCGCGGCGGCCCTCCGCTGTGGTGTCGAAGCGCGTGTCGCCGCGCGGCGCCTTCGGGGAGTCGAAGTAGACCAGCGCCCTGATCTGCGGATAGTGCTTGATCTGGGCCCGGACCGACTCGTAGAAGACACGTTTGAACGCGCGGTCGCTCCAGCGCTCGAAGACGCCCCATTCGGCGACCATGATGGGCTTGCCGGGGAAGCGCCACTGCATCCAGCGGTAGAAGCCCGGCCAACTGGGGTAGTCCTTGCGCGTCTTGTTGACCAGTCCGGCCAGGTCGCGGACGTGGTCGTCGGCGTAGGGGTCCATGGCGACCCAGTCGACGACGTCGTCACCCGGGTACAGGTTCTGGAACCAGGACTTGGCCGCCCAGTTGGGCGCGCCCATGTAGGTCATGACGGTGATGGCGTTCTTCACGCCCTTCTCCCGCAGCCGGAGCACCACGTGCCGGTACATCGCGGCGTAGTCGGCCGCCTGCATGCCGGAGCCCGCCGAGGGCACCACGTCGTTCTCCGGTTCGTGGTGGATCGTCAGGAAGAAGCGCTCAGGGAACGTGTCGCGGACATGGGCCGCCAGCCGGTCGATCCGGCGGTCCAGCGCGCCGTCGGCGATCTCGGCCCACGTGTGCTCGAACGAGGGCTTCCAGTTGATGAGCAGCATGCGTGGTTTGAGGGGGTCTCGGGCGAGCTCGAGCTCCTTGTCCGTGGGGAACAGCTCCTTCCCCCGGTGGTAGACGTGCACGATGTCGGAGGTCGCGCCCATCCGCTCTTCCGCCTTGTGTACGGCCCTGCCGACCGGCAGCCCGGTGAAGATCTCGGGCGCCATGCCCCACCAGGCGCCGCATGACGGGATGAGCTTGGCCGTGACCGTGCAGGCGGGCGACCTTTCGATGCCCAGCCTTCCGTTGACCCGGGCGGCGTCGCCCGTGCCCGGATCGCGTACGCCCTCGGCGCCGCTGCAGGCCGCGATCGGCAGGAGGGCGCCGATCAGCAGCGCCCTGATCCCGATTTTTCGGCTTTTAATAAGAATTCCCCGTTGAAACACGTCGACCCCTTTGTCCTTCCTCCCGGGACCCCCACCCCGGGGTAAAACAACGTTGCAACTTTGCCACGGCTGGGCGACACTTTCAGCCAGTGCCACCTTCCTGGTTACCCACGGCCGAGGTGGTTCGATGCGCGGGAAGTCGCAGGTACACTCGGGGAACCGAGCTTGCCGAGAGCGCCGATCAGTCACCGCGGAATCCACTCCGCCGCCAATTCCTGTCGCCCGATTTTGAGTGGCATTTCCCTATTATCGTGGGACATTTCCGGGCGGATGGCGGAGCCGTACCGGAGAAAATCTTCCGTATTCAAACGGGGCAATATCCGCGCGCCCTATAGTGACGCAGAGTCGCCGATCGGAAGCACGGGGTAAACACTTCCATGAGCCCGCCGCCGGCCGTCCAGGCCCGTAGCTCCGGCACGGACCTTGCGGAGCACCTGTCGCTGCTCCGCAGGCGCAAGCTGCTCTTCGCCGGCTTCCTGCTGGCCGCGGTCGCCGCCGCGCTCGGCCTCTGGAGGCTCCTGCCACCCGCCTACACCGCGACCACCGAGGTGCTGGTCGCCCCGGTCGGCGTCCAGGAGCAGAACAACCAGGTCACCAGCCGCCAGCGCGAGGCGCTCAACCTCGACACCGAGGCGCGGATCGCGCAGTCGGCCGTCGTGGCGGCCATGACGGCGACGGCGCTCAGGATCCCGGTGGCCGAGCCGGCCGAGGTGAGCGTGCCGCCCAACTCCTCGGTGCTGGCGATCGCGGTCACCGCGGCGGACCCGCGGACGGCCGTCGCGCAGTCGCGGGCCTACGGCCAGGCGTATCTGACCCATCGCACCGAATCCGCGCAGACCGCGCTCGCCGCCCAGCAGAAGGCGCTCCTGGCCAAGCTCAAACAGGTCAACTCCGCCCTCGGCGACACCGCCGAGCAGGTGGCCAAGCTGCGCAGGGGCACCGCCGGCCACGCCGTCGCCACCCACCGGCAGACCGTTCTCAACCGGCAGGCCCTCAGCCTGACGATGAAGTACGACAGCCTGAAGACGGTCGCCATCACACCGGGCACGGTGATCAGCGAAGCGGCCACGCCGACCGCGCCCAGCGCCCCCAGCCTGCCGCTGTATCTCGGCGCCGGCCTCATGCTCGGACTGCTGTCCGGCTCCGCCGCCGCCTACGGCCGCGACCGGCTCGACACCCGGCTGCGCCGCCCCGCCGACGTCGAGCGGCTGACCGGCCTAGCCGTCCTGGCCGACCTGTCCGATCAGGTCAAGGTCCTGGACAAGGGCACGCTCCACGACCTGGCCTCCTCGGTGGTCGCGGCATGTCCCGGCAGGCGGCTGCTGGTCAGGGTGGTCCCGCCGGGTCCCGGCGCGTACGCCCTGGCCGCACCACTGGCCGCCCGTGCCCCGCTGTCGGTGCTCAGCGGCGAGGACGTGAGCGACCTGGGCAAGGCCGACGCGGCGGTCCTCCTGATCACGTTGCGCAAGGCGGCGGCCGGGGACGTCGCGGCGGCCGTACGCCATCTGGGCAGGCACGACGTGCCGATCATCGGCGCGGTGACCTGCACGGGCGACCTCCCGGCACCGCCGGCGAAGTCCAGGGCGCTGCCGAAGTTGTCGCAGACCCTCGACAAGCTCGTCGTGCCCGCGCCCGCGCCGGAACCCGAGACCACCCCCATGCCCGCCGTCACCGACACTCCGGGCGCCAAGCCGTGAAGGATCCGGCGTGGCCGATCGCCGCGCTCCTCGTCGGCTACCCCGTGTGGTGGGCCCTGGGCTTCGGCGGGCTGTCGGTCGTGGTGATGGCGGTGCCGATGGCCGTCATCCTGTGGCGGCGCCGGCCCATCAGGCTGCCGCGCGGCGCGGGGCTGTGGGTGCTACTGCTGGCCGGCTACCTGGTCAGCGGGCTGGCACTGGCCGAGGCGCCGCCCGGCACCTACGGCGGCCTCGGTCCTGGGCGGCTGATCGGCTACGGCATGCGGTTCGCCCTCTACACCTCCCTGTTCGTCGTCGTCCTCTACCTGGGCAACCTCACGAAGCAGGAGCTGTCGCAGCTGCGGCTGGTGCGGATGCTGGGCGTGCTGTTCGTCTGGACGGTGGCCGGCGGGCTGCTCGGCGTCCTGTTCCCGAAGTTCGCCTACACCTCGCCGGTCGAGCTCGTGCTGCCCGGCTGGATCGCCGACAACTCCTTCGTGCAGAACCTCATCCACCCCACCGCCGCCCAGACGCAGAAGGTGCTCGGCTACGGCCTGCCCCGCCCCGAGGCCCCCTTCGAATGGGCCAACGCCTGGGGCAGCAACCTGTCGATCCTGCTGGTCTGGTTCGTGGTCGGCTGGTGGGTGTACGGCGGGCGGCACCGCAAGGCGGCGGCCGTGGTGCTGATCTGCCTGGCCGCCGTCCCCGTCGTGTACTCGCTCAACCGCGGCCTGTGGATCGGCCTCGGCCTGGCCGCCCTCTACCTCGTGGTCCGGGCCGGCGGCCGGACCAGGCTCACCGTCTGCGCGATCGCCGCCGCCGCCGCGCTGGTCTTCGCGCTGAGCCCGCTGGCCGCGCTGGTCATCCAGCGCCTGGACAACCCGCACTCCAACGACATCCGGGCGTTCACCGTCTCGGCGACGATCGAGGCCGCCGCCCACTCCCCCGTGATCGGCTTCGGCAACACGCGCAACGCCACCGGCAACCACCGCACGATCACCACCGGCAAGACCGACTGGTGCCCCGGCTGCGGTCATCCGCCGCTGGGCAGCGACGGGCAGCTCTGGCTGCTGCTCATCACCCAGGGCGTCACCGGCGCCGTCCTCTACGTGGCCTTCTTCGCCGGCGCGGTGCGCCGTCACTGGCGCGACCGCAGCCCCGTCGGGCTGGCCGGGGTGCTGGTGATGCTGCTCGTGCTGTTCTACATGTTCGTCTACGACGGCCTGGTCACGCCGCTCAGCCTCTACCTCATCTCCTTCGCCCTCCTGTGGAGGAATACGACATGAACGACGCGAAGATCCGGCTGCGCTATCTGGGGCAGACCGTCCGGGTGCTGTTTCCCGGTCACGGGTCGCCTCAGCCGTACAGTCTGCTGCCGCACGCGCTGCTGCCCCGGCGGCTGGCGCCCCGGCGGTGGTGGCACGCCGTACTCGGGCCCAGGGTGATGGTTCCGGTCGAGGGGTCGATCTCGGCGTACCTCAGCGAGGTCTTCGGCGTGCGGGTCGAGACCGTCCTGCACGTACGGCCGGCCAGGCGGGCCAACCGCAAGCCGATCCTGGAGGCGCACACCGAGTCCGGGCTGATCGCCTTCGTCAAGATCGGCGATACCCCGCGCGCCCAGGAACTGATCGCCAACGAGGCGAGCGCGCTCCAGCGGCTGGCCGACCTGCCGCTGAAGACGATCCAGCCGCCGACCGTCCTCCACCATGCCCGCTGGCGCGACCTGTCGGTGCTGGCGCTGTCGCCACTGCCGGTCACGGGCCGGGGCCGGGTGCCGGCGACGTTGCTGGCGCGGGCGGTCAAGGAGATCGCCGCCACCGGCGGCGCCGAGCCCGCCTGGCACGGCGACCTCTCACCGTGGAACATCTGCCCGTCGGCCGACGGCCGCCTGCTGGTCTGGGACTGGGAGCGCTACACGATCGGCGTGCCGTACGGCTTCGACGCCCTTCACCACCTCTTCCAGCGCGCGCTGCGCAGGATGGACGCGCCCACCGCCGCCCGCGCCTGCCTGGCCCAGGCCGTGGGCGTGCTGGCGCCGCTCGGGCTGAGCTCCGCCGTCGCCAGGCAGACCGCCCTTCTCTACCTGATCGCGCTGGCCGACCGGCACGCCGCCGACGGCCACGAGCCGCTCGGCCCGCCGAGCACCTGGCTCAACCCGCTCGTCGACTCCCAGGAGCTGCTCACATGAACGCGATGAAGCAATCGGTGCTCGCCGTCTCGCGGACCACGGGCAGATTCACCTCGGCCGGGCGGATCCTGCCCTCGTTCCTGATCGTCGGCGCGCAGCGGTGCGGCACCACCTCGCTCTACCGCGCGCTGGCGCAACATCCGCTGCTGCTCAAGCCGGTGCTGCACAAGGGCGTGCACTACTTCGACGTGGACCACGCGCGCGGCATGTCCTGGTACCAGGGCCACTTTCCGCTGAAGGTGGGCGCGGCGCTGCTGGCGCGCAAGCACGGGCACCGGCCGCTGGCGTTCGAGTCGTCGCCGTACTACCTGTTCCATCCGCTGGCCGGTGAGCGCATCGCCCGTGACCTGCCGGAGGTGAAGCTGATCGTGCTCGTGCGCGATCCCGTGGAGCGGGCCTGCTCGGCTCACGCGCACGAGCTGGCGCGCGGTTTCGAGACGGAGTCGCACTTCGAGTACGCGGTGGAGCTGGAGGACAAGCGGCTGGCCGGTGCCGAGGAACTGCTGCGTGAGCGGCCGGAGGCCGTCCACCACTCCCACCGCCACCACGCCTACCTGGCCCGCGGCCGCTACGCCGAGCAACTCGACCGGCTGGAGCCGCTGTTCGGGCAGGAGCGCATCCTCGTGATCGACAGCCACCGCTTCTTCCACACCCCCGAGCGGATCTACGACCGGGTGCTGGAGTTCCTGGGAGTCCCGCGCCTGGGCAATCCGGTGTTCGAGCGGCACAACGGACGGCCGCTCCCCAAGCCGGTCGCCGAGTCGCTGCGGCAGACCCTGCGCGACCACTTCGAGGTCTACGACCAGCAGCTCGTGCGATGGCTGGGCGGTGATCCGTCATGGCGCCAGTGACCGGGGTACGGCGGGCGTCGCTGCGCCGGGTGGCCCGGGGCGGCGTGGCGGGGCTCACCGGAGCGGCCGCGGGGGCGGTGGCGCAGTTCGTGCTCGTGGTGCTGGTGACCAGGGCCTTCGAGGTTTCGGTGGCCGGGTCGTTCTTCACGGCGGTGGCGCTGGCGCTGATGGTCGCCGGGGTGGCCAAGCTGGACGCGGGCAACGGGCTGATCTTCTTCATCGCGCGGGCGAAGACCTTTGAGTATCGCGGCATTTCCGGATATGTCAGGGCGGCGTTGGTGCCGGGGGTGGTGCTGGCGTCGGTCGCGGGCGTCGTGCTCTATCCACAGCTGGGGATGGTCACGCTGGTCCTGCCCGTCATGGTGGCCGCGGACATCCTGCTGGCGGCCACGCGCGGGTTCGGCGTGATGCGGCCGACCGTCCTGTACGACGGCATCCTGCTGCCGATCGCCCAGCTCGTCCTCGTGGCCGCGGTCTGCCTGGCGTGGACACGCGGGTGGTTGCCCACGGGCCCGCCAGAGGGCTGGGCCGGAGGCTCGCCGGAGGGATCGGCCCTGACAGGCTTGGGGGAAGGCTCGCCGCAGGGGCCGGCCCTGGCGGGATGGGCGGGGGGCTCGCCGGAGGGATCGGCTCTGGCGGGCTGGGTGGAGGGATTGGCCCTGGTGGGGTCGCCGGAAGGGTGGTTGCTGGCGGCTTGGGCGGTGCCGTACCCGGTGGTGCTGGTGCTGGCGGGGTTCAGCCTGCGCGGGCGGCTGCCGCGCAGCCCCTACCTGCCCGGGACCGGGCACGACCTGTGGCGTTACACCGCGCCGCGGTCGGCGGCCGGCGCGATCCAGGCGATCTTCCAGCGGCTCGACATCGTGGTCGTCGCGGCGCTGGCCGGGCCCGCCCCTGCCGCCGTCTACACCGCCGCCACCCGGTTCAAGGTCATCGGCCAGCTCGCCAACCAGGGCCTCGCCCAGGCCGCGCAGCCCCGGCTCATCCAGGCGCTCGCCCGCGGCGACCTGGTGCGCGCCCGCGAGCTCTACCAGGCCACGACCATGTGGCTGGTGCTCCTGACCTGGCCCGTCTGGCTCGGTTACGCGGCCATCGCGCCGTGGCTGCTGCGGATCTTCGGCCAGGAGTACGGCGCGGCCGTACCCGTGGCGCTGATCCTTTCCGCGACGATGATGCTGGCCACCGCGTGCGGGATGGTCGACGTGGTGCTCACCGCCGCCGGACACACCACCTCAAGCCTCCTCAACCTGGTCGCCGCCATCGCCTGCACGCTCGCGCTCGACCTGGCGCTGATCCCGTCACACGGGGCCGTCGGCGCGGTGCTCGGCTGGTCCGGCGGCGTGATCGTCAAGAACCTGCTCCCGCTCTGGCAACTCCACCGCCGCTACGGCCTCCACCCCTTCGGCCGCCACAGCCTGACCGCCCTACGCCCCCGAACCTGGGCAACCCCATGACCCCAACCCCGACCACCCCAAGCCCGAGCCACCCCACGACCCCGAGCCTCATCACCGGACAACCTCACGCCGCCCTACGCCCCCGAACCCGGGCCACCACACGCCCCCGAGCGGCCCTATGACTCCGATCCTGGTCACCGGGCTGCCTCGCAGCGGGACGAGCTGGGTCGGCAAGATGCTGGCCGCCGGCGGCGAGCTCGTCTACGTCAACGAACCGCTCAACCCGCAGCACCCGCCCGGCCGCTGCCCCGGCGTGCTGCGCGCCAGCGTCACCCACCGGTTCCAGTACATCTGCGATGACAACGCCGCCGACTGGATGCCCGCCTTCCGCGACACCGTCCGCCTGCGCTACCGGTTCCTGGCCGAGCTGCGCGCGAACCGCTCGCCGTACGACCTGGCCAGAATGATCCGGTACGGCGCCGCCTTCACCCACGGCCGCCTGACCGGCAGGCGAGCGCTGCTGGACGACCCGTTCGCCGTGCTGTCGGCCGGCTGGTTCGCCAGGAGGCTCGGCTGCCGAGTCATCGCGCTCGTCCGCGACCCGGTCGCGTTCGCGGCCAGCTGGCGGCGGCTCAACTGGACCGTCTACTTCCACGAACTGCTCGAACAGCCGCTACTGGTCCGCGACCACCCCGAGGTCGAGGAACTGCGCCCCCTGATCGGCTCCCAGGACCCCTTGGCCAAGGCCGCCGCCCTGTGGCGGGTCACCCGGGCAGTCCTCGACAAGACCCCGGACATCCTCCAGGTCTCCTACGACAAACTGGCCGCCGACCCCGTGAACGGCTTCCGCGCCCTCTACGCCTACGCCAACCTGAGCTGGACCCCGGCCGCCGAACACCGCATCACCCGCGCCTGCCTAGCGGAGGGCACCGCCGAGCGGGGCTTCGCCTGGACCGGCCTGTCCAGGACCGCGTACCGCCCCATGGACTCCCGCCAGGCCCTCCACAACGCCACCCGCGGCCTCACCTCCGAGGAGAAGAGCCGCGTCCGTCACCTCACCTCGCGCGGCGCCTGATGTAGTGGACCAGGCATCCACCCAGCAACCGGGCGGCAAAGGGCAGGTCGTCCACCAGATACCGCTTCGCCAGCCGTCCCGGCTCGCTCGTCAGCCGGTAGAGCCACTCCAGACCGAGGCTCTGCATCCAGTCCGGCGCACGGTGAACCGTACCCGCCGCGAACGCGATCGCCGACCCGCAGCCCACGAACCACGCGCCGGGCAGTTCCGGCCGCAGTTCCTCGATCAGCAGATCCTGCTTGGGAAAGCCGAGGCCCACGAACACCAGCTTCGGCCCGGCCGCCACCACCCGCGCCCGTACCCCGGCCCGCCCTTGAGCGGTCACGTCAAAGTCGAACGGCGGCGCATCGTACCCGCAGACGTTCAACCGGGGATGGCAGCTACTGAGCTCTTCTCCCGCCTGCCGCGCCACCCCAGGCGGCCCGCCCAGCAGGTAGATCGAGAACCCCTTCCGCGCCGCCATCTTGCTGAGCGACCAGA
This sequence comes from Nonomuraea sp. NPDC059023, assembly GCF_042740095.1. Classification (NCBI taxonomy): domain Bacteria; kingdom Bacillati; phylum Actinomycetota; class Actinomycetes; order Streptosporangiales; family Streptosporangiaceae; genus Nonomuraea; species Nonomuraea sp. NPDC059023. Next base: position 13,879 of record NZ_JBHYIO010000085.1, read on the forward strand.
TCAGGTCCGCCCCGGTCACCCGCTCGGGCAGCGCCACCCCGATGAGCCGCGACGCCCACACGAGCGGCATCCCATCGGCCACCACGACCTCGGCCTCCCGCACGAGCCGACGCAGTGCCTCGTCCTTGGCGACGGTCCGGCAGATGTCCACATTCGGGGTGATGATGTGCCCACCCCGCCCGGCCGCCAACTCGGCCGCCACCCGCTCCACAACCTGCCGCTCGGTCAGCGGATCAACCGCCACCCCGCCGACGACCACCCGCCCGGCCCTGTCGGCCGTGGAGGGTGCGCAAACATGCCGTTCCCTCTCGTACGGCCGCGCGCTGTCGCTCCCCTTGACCCGCCGAAGCACCTCCAGCGCCCCAACGGGCAACTCCTGCCCACCCCGACCGGCCCGCGGAACCACATGCGGACTACTCCGATGCCGGCCACCCCCCGAAGCCACATCCCCAACACGGCCCCTGTCACCCAGGTGAGCCGCAGGATCCGGATGCCCCCCGTCGCCCGTGTGAGGCACGCTCGGGTGGGATGCGGTGCTCGGGTGAGGACCGTCGCCACCGAGCTCCGTCTCCGCGGCACGGGCCGCCGGGACGACCGGATCGTGCACACGCCCGCCATCCACCGGGGCGCTCGCCTCCGTGGCCATGGGCGGGTCACCAGCGGGGCGCATGGGCTCGGCCTGGGCAGCTGAGGACGGGTCGCCGCCAGGGCGGGACTGGGGTGTGGGGGGTGGGTGTTCGGTGCGTTGGCGGGGAAGGGCGGGAGGGCGGACGTCCGCGAGATCGAGGCCCGAGGATGCCAGGTGCGGCTCCGCAGAGCCGGGGGTTGGGGCAGCAGGGGGTGGCTCCGGGGGACCGGGGTCCGGGGAGGTGGGGTGGGTCAGGTCTCGGGTGGTCAAATGCCGTGCCCCCGGTGGTGCAGCAGGGATAGAACCGCCGAGGCCGGGATCAGCCCGGCGGCCACGGCGAGCGCGATCGGTGCGCGTGGCTCGCCGATCCGGGCGGCGAAGGTACGCAGCGCCCAGCGTCCAGCCTCCCGGCGCCGCCCCAGTGCGGCGTTGTGGAAGGCGAGTTGACCGTAGATCCGCGCCGCGCCGCGCGGATCCACGGCCAGTTCGGGGTGCCGGGCGAGCATCCACTCCAGCCCGGCGATGCGGTCGGCCCAGCGGGCGACGTAGTGGGAGGCGCCCCAGGCGACCCGTACGAGCGGCCGGTCGACGTGGACGATCGGCTGCCGCCGGGCGGCGCGCAGGGCGAGGTCCCAGTCCTCGTTCTGGCCGCCGGGGGCGCTCTCGTCGACCCACAGCGCCCCGCGCCGGAACAGGAACGTCGAACTGTGCACCATCACCATCCGCGACCGGATCAGGTCGGCCTTGGTGACGCGGTCGGTTCCGGCCAGCCTGGGTACGCGGCGGGAGCCGTACGCGATCTCGATGGCGCAGGAGGCGAACTCGGCCCCCGGCTCCAACCGGCGTACCTGGGCGGCGAGCTTGCCCGGCAGCCACAGGTCGTCGTCGTCGCAGAAGGCGATCAGGTCGGTGTCGCAGGCGGCGATGCCGGTGTTGCGGGCGCCGGGCAGGCCGGGGCTGAGCCGGTTGGGCAGCACGCGGACCCGGTGGTGCCCGGCCGTGGCGTCGCGGGGCGCGATCACGTCGGCCACCTGTTCTGCCACCTTCTCCGGTGACGCCCCGTCGACCACGATGACCAGGTCGATGGTCCCGGGGTACGCCTGGTCGAGCGCCGCCTTGGTCGCCGCCCGCAACTGCTCGGGCCGGTTGCCCCGGGTGGGGATCACCACGCCGATGGACGTACTCATGCAGCCCTACCTTTCTGAGTAGGCACTCCCGTTACGCCAGGGGCTGAGCGCGCTGCTGAGCCTGGAGAGGCAAGATCGGGATGTGCGGGTGAGGCAGG
>NZ_JBHYIO010000086.1:0-15773 GCF_042740095.1 Nonomuraea sp. NPDC059023
GGGCGCCGAACTGGCCGCGCTCGGCCAGCGCCACGCCCTGCGCGCGGGGCGGCCGAGGATGTTGCTGACATGGAGCGAGCGGTGGCGGGCCGGCGCGCTGGCCGTCCCGCCGGCCCGCCCGCCCGACGACCCCGACCTGCAGGCCGACCTCGCCGCGATCCGCGCGGTCGCCGGACGGCTGGCCGACGCGCACGCCCGCGGCCTGCCGACCGCGCTCCTCCAGGCCGAGCAGGTACGGCTGGAGCGCGCGGCACGGGCCAGAGCGCTGCGCGCCCGCGGCGACCGGATCGCCTGCCCGCCCTTCGACCCCGGCAGGCTGCTGGCGGCGCTGGGCGGGGACCTGCTGCTCGAACTCGTCGAGGTCGACGGCGGCCTGCACGTCCTGCTGTGCGGCGGCGGCCGGGTCAGGCGGCTGCCCGCGGGCCCGCTGGAGCAGGCGGCGCGGCAACTGCACCTGGCCAGGTTCGCGCTGTCGCGCCTGGCCCACGGCCGCTCCACGCTCGCCCCCGCGGCGCTGCTGAACCAGCTGGAGAGCGCGGGAGCCGAGCTGGAACGGCTGCTGCTCGGCGCGGCCGGGCGGGCGCTCGGCGACCGTGACGTGGTGATCGTGCCGCCCGGCCGCCTGCACGGGGTGCCGTGGAGCATGCTGCCGTCGCTGCGCGAGCGCGTGGTGAGCGTGGCGCCGTCGGCCGCCTCCTGGCTGCGCGCCCGCGAGCCGGGCGCGGACGGCGCGGGCGTGGTGCTGGTACGCGGGCCCGGCCTGGCCTCGAAGGGCGCCGAGGTGCCGAAGATCGCCGCCGGGCACGCCGACCCGGTCGTGCTGGAGGACGGGACGGCGACCGTACCGAGGATTCTGGCGGCGATGGAGGGACGGCGGCTCGCGCACATCGCCGCGCACGGGACCTTCCGCGCCGACAGCCCGCTGTTCTCGGCGCTGCGCGTGGACGACGGGCCGCTGACGGTCTACGACCTGGAGCGCCTGCGCCGCCCGCCGCGGCAGGTGGTGCTGTCGAGCTGCGAGTCGGGGCGGGGCGCCGCGGCGGGGGCCGATGAGCTGCTCGGCCTGGTGGCCTGCCTGGTGGAGCTGGGGACGGCCGGGGTGGTGGCCAGCGTCGTCCCGGTCAACGACGCGGCCGCGGTGCCGCTGATGGTCAGCCTGCACCGGGAGCTGCGCGCCGGGGCGGCGCTGCCCGCCGCGCTGACGGCCGCCCGCCGCGAGTGCGCGGGTGACCCGGTGGCGGTGGCGACGGGCTGGTCGTTCCAGTCGTTCGGGGCGGGATGAGACAACTCCTTACGGCCTAAGGTATTGTGGTCGCAGGTAATCGCTTATGCCGTAAAGAGATAAGGGGGCATCCCATGCCGAACGCGACCCTCCACGACGGGCAGACCATCGAGTTCGAGATCCACGGAGACGGGCCCGCCCTGCTGCTGCCGGCCAACCCGCACCCCGCGCAGGACGCCGCCAAGGCCGAGGAGGCCGCCAAGTGGGGCGCCGACCTCTCGCTCGGCCACCACCTCGTCCAAGGGCTGAGCGAGGGCCTGCGCGTCATCGTCTTCGACTACGAGGGGCACGTGCTGAGCCGGCCCAAGCCCGAGACGCTCACGCCGGACAACCTCGCCCGCGACATGCTCGCCGTCGCCGACGCGGCGGGCGCCGGGACCTTCGCCTACTACGGGTACTCCTGGCTGGCGCTGACCGGGTTGCAGCTCGCCATCCGCACCGACCGGCTCTCCGCGCTGGTCATGGGCGGATATCCGCCGATCGGCGGGCCGTACGAGGCGATGCTGGCCGTGACCATGGCCACGTATCAGATGGCGCTGGAGGCGCCCGCCCAGCCCGCCGAGCCCGCCGAGCCTGCCGAGCCGGGGGACTGGTCGAGCGCCACGGTGACGATGTCGCCCGCGCAGACCCGGCAGTTCGCCACGCTCTACCAGGCGTTGAAGGGCTTCGACGACGCCGCCGTCCAGGAGCGGGTGACCTGCCCCCGGCTGGCCTTCGCCGGATCCGGCGACGTGATCGAGTACGGCCCGGCGTGGGGCGACACGGTCGTCGACATCGCCGGGCCGTTCAAGCAGCGGCGGGCGGAGATGGAGGCGCACGGCTGGGACGTGCGCCTGCTCGACGGGCTCGACCACATGAGCGCCATGCAGGCGTCCGCGGTCGTGCCCCTCATCCGGCCTTGGCTGGCCGCCGCCCTCTGAGGGAACTCAGCGGTTGACGTGAACCTTGCCGAACTCCACGGCCGGGGTGCCGCCGGCGAAGTTCCGGTCCACCTCGGCCCGTTCCGCCGCGTTCGGGTTGGGGTTGGTGCAGCTCGTGCCCGCGCTCGAACCCGACATCAGGTCCGTGCAGCGGCCGGTGCGGCGGTCGGGCAGGCCCAGGATGTGGCCGATCTCGTGGGTGGCGATGCGCAGCGCGTTGTGACCCTGCGCGGTGGCCTGCCGGCCCATCCAGATGGTGCCGCGGCCCAGGCTGGTCGGCAGCGCCCGGGGCCAGCCGTTGTCGGCCAGGACGGTGATCTGCGCGGGGGTGCCGGGGACGAGACGGACGTTGACGACATGGCTGTTCCAGATCTGCGCCGCCTGGTCCACCGTGGCCCGGAACTCCTGCGCCCGGCTGGCGTCGTAGCGCAGCACGCGCACTACGGAGCCCTGCGCGGGCGAGCTGAGCAGCAGGAAGGTGAGGGAGAGGACGAGGGACAAGGACAGCCGAAGGATTCGTGACATGGATCCTCCTCAAAGTGGGGGGTGCTGTCACGGTAAGCGGCTCATGCTCTCCAGGGGGCCCCGCCAGATTGCCCCTATCACCGTGTTATGCCCGGCGCAGTTCGGCGGAGCGGAAGGCCGCCACACACACCAGAAGCGCCGCCGCGAACACCGGCAACCAGGCCACACGGGCCACCACCCAGTCCGATTCGACCGGCGCGGTGTGCAGTCCCGGCAGGGGCCCCGCCGCCGCCAGGCCCAGCGCGGTGACCGCGATCATGGCCGTCTGGTGCCAGAGGAACACCGTCATCGCCGACAGGTTCGCCAGCGCCACCGCCGCCCACGCCGCGGGCCGGCGCAGCGCCCGCGTCAGCGGACCGTGGGCGAGCAGCGCCGCCCCGCACTGGGCCAGGCCGAAGGCGACCGCGGCGAGGGTGGGCGGGTTCAGGTTGGAGATCGCCGCGCCCGGCACGCCCACCATGGACGCCGGATACCCGGCCCAGACGACCAGCGCCGCGGCACTCACCCCGCCACCCACCAGCAGAACCCACCCGGCACCCCGGCCGCCCTGCCCGCCGCGCGTTCCGGTTCCGCCCAGTGTGCCGCGGGTCCAGGCCGCGCCCAGCGTGTACGGCACCAGCCAGCCCGCTGCCAGGTTGACCCAGCCGAGCCAGTCCGGGGCGGCCAGGCCGTACCGGAGCAGGTCGACCGTCGCGACGACGGCCAGCGGCCACACCGGGTGCAGGCGGACGGCCAGTGGCGTGGCCGCCGTCAGCGCCGCGAACACCAGCAGGAACCACAGCGGCGAGACCACCAGCCGCACCAGCGCGGTCACCGTCTCGAGCTCGGCCCCGGCCACGAGCATCCCGCCCGCCGCCACGCACCACACCAGCAGCACCGGCACGACGGGACGGCTCAGCCGGGCCAGGCGCGCGCGGATCCACGGCCCGTAGCTCGTGGCCGAGGCGTAGGACTTGGCCGCGGTCATGCCGCCGACCAGGAAGAACAGTGCGAGCGTCTGGAACACCCAGGAGATCGGCGCCAGTTCGGGCACGGCCTTGAGCGGGCTGGTCACCCGGACCGAGCCGCTGTCGGCGACCAGCGCGGTCACCAGCCAGTGGCCCAGCACGACACCGAGGATGGCCAGGGCGCGCAGCCCGTCAACGGCGCGGTCGCGGCCGGACGGGGTGGCCGCGCCGATGCGCCCGGACAGCGTCGGCTCAGACGCCATGGCCGGACACGATCGCGGAGATGGCGCGCAGCGAGGGCGTGCCGGCGTTCAGGTAGTCGCTGTGGGCGGCCGCGCCCGCGGGGAAGATCCGGGCGCCGAAGCCGGGCGAGACCGGATCGGCGCCCAGGCCGAGGGTGGCGAAGGGCAGCGTGAGGCGGGTGTGCGGCACGCCGGAGATCCAGTCGCGGGCGCCGCGCCCGGCCCAGACGCCGGCGGTGGTACGCAGGGCGGCGGCGGTGTCCGCGCCGGCGCCGGGGCTGCCGTACAGGACGATCTCCTCGACGGGCAGGCCGGGCGCGGCGCTGCCGCAGACGACGGCGCCGTAGGAGTGGCACACGAGCGAGATCCGCGCGCCCGGTTTGGCGGCGCGCAGCTCGCGCACGAACGCGCGCAGGCCGGGCGCCGCCTCGTCGGCCAGGGCGGTGGTCAGCACCTGCGCGCTCACGGTGGCGGGCGTGCGGTAGCCCACCCAGGCGACGACCGCCCCGCCCTCGCCGAGCTGGGCGGCCAGCCGGGTGGCGCCGCCGTAGAGGCGGCCGTAGGAGTCGAGGTCGGTGTCGGAGCCGGGGACCAGCACGGCGATCGTCGCGGCCCGCGACAGGTCGCCGAAGACCTCGGCCGTCCGGCCGCCGTCGCGGCCGTCGAAGGACAGGAACGTACGGTCCCGGCCCGCCATCGCCCGCAGCGCCGCGGCCCGGGAGGGGTGCCCAGCCGCGGCCGCCGACCGCTCGGCCGCCAGGACCGAGGTACGGCTCGCCGCGTACCGGCCGGCGAGGACGGCGGGATCGGCCGAGGACAGCGGCGGCTGGACGGCGGGCACCGGGGCGGGCACCGCCGACGAGCCCGCCGCCCCCGAGATCGGTACGGCCACCGCCGCGGCGACCAGTGCGCGCAGCAGCAGCCGGCTGATGTTGGGCATGCCCGAAAACTTAGGGATCGCCCCAGGTCGTCAGCGTCCCGCCGGGGAGTGGATCTTCGCCTAGCCCTCAGGTACCATCCGCGCGCAGTTCGGCGTCGCGCAGGACGGCGAGAGCCGCGGTGGCCAGTCGTTCCGGTAGCTCCTCGGGGTCGTTTCTGGCCAGCAGCATCCAGGCCAGCACCGTCCCGCCGAACATCGCGTGGAACAGGTCCATGTCCGGCAGGCGCGCCAGCTCGCCCCTGCGTACGGCCTGTTCGAGCATCGCGGCGTTGCCCAGGCGCTCCGGCTCGATGAAGGCGGCCACGAAGCGGTCGGCCAGGCCGGGGTCGGTGTCGACCTCGCCGAGCAGGCCGATGAGCGCCTTGGTGGCCGGGCCGCTGAGGTGGCCGACGATGGTGCGCGCGAGCTGTTCCAGGTCGCCGCGGAGCGTGCCGGTGTCGGGGATCGGCAGATGGTCCCCGTGGATGGCCACGGCGAAGACCATCTCCTGCTTGGAGGGGTGCCGCCGGTAGATCGTGGCCTTGCTGATCCCGGCCCTGGCGGCGACCTCGTCCATGGTCAGCCGCGCGTAGCCGACCTCGCCCAGCAGTTCCAGCGTGGCTTTGGCGATGGCGGTGTCGACCCGGCCCTCGCGGGGGCGGCCCATCCGTTGCGCTTGTTCGTGCACTGTGCCACTATACGACACCGTTAGATTCGAAACTCTTAGTTTCATAAGGAGGAGCCGCATGTACCGATCGCGGATCGTGATCGTCGGAGCCGGTTTCGCCGGCTTCCACGCCGCCCGTACGCTGGCCCGCAAGGCCGGAGCCGAGACCGAGATCGTGCTGGTCAACCCGACCGACTACTCGCTGTACCTGCCGCTGCTGCCCGAAGTGTCCGCCGGCGTCCTGGACCCGCGCCGCATCGCGGTGCCGCTGACCGCCTCGCTGCGCGGGGTGCGCGTCGTGCTCGGCACCGTCGACCACGTGGACGTGCGGGCCGGGCGGGTGCGCTACCGCGACCCCGAGGACGTCCACCGCGAACTGGACTACGACCGGCTCGTGCTGGCCGTGGGCGGCGTCAACAAGATCCTGCCCATCCCCGGAGTGGCCGAGCACAGCCACGGCTTCCGCGGCATCCCCGAGGCCGTCTACCTGCGCGACCACGTCATCCGGCAGATCGAACTGGCCGCAGAGGCCGAGTCCGCGGCCGAGCGCGCGGCCCGGTGCACGTTCGTGGTGGTCGGCGCCGGATACACCGGCACCGAGGTCGCCGCCACCGGACAACTGCTGACCCGGTCGCTCACCCGCCGCCACCCGCGCCTGCGCGACCAGCCCGGTGCGCTGGCTGCTGCTCGACCTCGCGCCCCGCGTGCTGCCCGAACTGTCGGCGCGGCTGTCGGCGAGCGCCGGGCGGGTGCTGCGGCGCAGGGGAGTGGAGGTGCGCACGGGCACCTCCGTCCAGGAGGCGACGCGCGACGGCGTGCTGCTCACCGACGGCGAGTTCGTGCCCACGCGGACCATCGTGTGGGGCGCCGGGGTACGGCCCGACCCGCTCGCCTCCGACCTCGGGCTGGAGACGGTACGCGGGCGCATCCTCGTGGACGAGAACCTGGCCGTGCCCGGCCACCCGGAGATCTTCGCCTGTGGCGACGCGGCGGCCGTACCGGATCTGACCAGGGACGGCGAGCTGTGCGCGATGACCGCCCAGCACGCCGAGCGCCAGGGCAGGGCGGCCGCCCGCAACGTCGCGGCCTCGCTCGGGTACGGCAAGCCGCGCCCCTACAAGCACCACGACCTCGGCCTCGTCGTCGACCTCGGCGGCATGCAGGCGGCGGCCCAGCCGCTCGGCGTTCCGCTGACCGGCTTCCCGGCCAAGGTCGTCACCCGGGGCTACCACCTGATGGCGATGCCGGCCAACCGGATCAGGACCGCCGTCGACTGGTTCCTGGACGCGGTGCTGCGGCGGCAGAGCGTGCAGTTCGGGCTGGTGCGCTCGCCGGCGGTCCCCCTCGATTCGGCCGACCCGGAACTGCCCGCCCGGGTCCCCGCGGCCGACTGGCCGGCATGACCAAAGCCACCTTTCCCGCTCCACCCCGCCGGCGGCCACCCGGTCACCGGATGCGCCGGGCTTCCCGTCCCGCGCGGCACCACGACAGGCTCGTGATCCGGGGCCGGCTTCCGCTCGCCCTCGCGGGGGCGGCGAGCGCGGCGTCGTTGCGGGACGGGGCGAAGTCTTCCCTCGCTGGATTGCGGGTGCCGATCGCGGGGTGGTCACCCACTACCTTCGCAGACGTGGTCAATGCGGTCATTGCGGCATGGAAGGCTGACGTCCTATGAGTACCGTCGAGACCCTCCTGGCCCACCCCTACCCGCTGATCCGCGGTGGCGGGCTCTTCCTCCTGTTTCTCGGCCTCGGCTTCCTGCTGAGCTGGATCTTCCGTTCGCGCTGGCTGGTCTTCGTCATCGGCGGTTTCGCCACCGGCCTGACCGCCAGCGGGCTGAGCGCGCTGCTGCCCTCGCTCGGCAAGCCCTCGTTCATCCACATCGCCGGCCTCGCCGGCGCCATCGTGATCGAGATGGGGCTCATCTACCTGGTGCTGACCCGCTACAAGGACGCGGGCGAGCGCACGCTCATCCTGTCCATCCTGCTCGTCGTGGGCGTGCACTTCCTGCCCATGGGGCTGGCGCACGGGCCGCTCATCGTGGTGCTCGGCCTCCTGCTGATCGTCAACGCCTTCGTCGGGCTACGGGCCCAGCAGGTGCCCATGCGGGTCTTCGGCATCGCCGACGCTCTGCTCAAGATCGGGTTCGGGGCCGTCATGCTGCTGGCCTACCCGGCGCTCACGTTCACCTGAGCCTTTGAGCCTTTGAGCCGAACAAGTCTATTGACCTTGTAGGAAATATCGGAATCCTGGAGGTATGGCGCTCTGGACCCCTGATCCCACCTTCTATCCCTCGCCCCGCGACGCTGCCGCGGGGCCACCCGAGAAGCTCGCGTACGTCGCCGCCTTCGACCGCAAAGCCGAGCGGCCCGACGCGATCGCCGTCCTCGACACCGACCCCGGCTCGGCCACCTACGGCGAGCTCGTCGGCTGGACGGACCTGCCCAACACCGGCGACGAGCTGCACCACTTCGGGTGGAACGCCTGCAGCAGCGCGCTGTGCCCGTCGGCCCCGCACCCGCACACCGAACGACGCTACCTCGTCGTCCCCGGGTTACGCAGCTCCCGGATCCACATCTTCGACACCAAGGACCGGATCAGCCCGGAACTGGTCAAGGTCATCGAGGCGGACGAGCTTGCCGAAAAGGCCGGGTACTCGCGACCGCACACCGTGCACTGCGGGCCCGACGGGCTCTATGTCTCCGCGCTCGGCGGGGTAGACGGGCAGGACGGGCCGGGCGGCATCGCCGTACTGGACCATCGGACCTTTGAGGTGCGCAGGCGGTGGGAGAGCGAGCGCGGGCCGCAGTACCTCGCCTACGACTTCTGGTGGCACCTCAACCACGACGTGCTGATCACCTCGGAGTGGGGCACGCCGTCGATGATCGAGGACGGGCTCGTCGGCGAGCTGCTGCTCGGGCGCAAGTACGGCCATCGGCTGCACGTCTGGGATCTGCCCAAGGGCCGCCACCTGCAGGAGATCGACCTGGGCGACCAGTACCAGATGCCGCTGGAGCTGCGCCCCGCCCACGACCCCACCCGGCAGTACGGCTTCGTCGGCGTCGTCACCAGCGTCGAGGACCTGTCGGCGTCGGTCTGGCTGTGGTACCGCGAGGGCGAGCGGTTCGCGGTGCGCAAGGTCATCACGATCCCCGCCGAGCCCGCCACGGCCGCGGACCTGCCGCCGCTGCTGCAGCCGTTCGGCGCGGTGCCGCCGCTGGTCACCGACATCGACCTGTCCGTCGACGACCAGCGCCTCTATGTCTCCTGCTGGGGCACCGGCGAGCTCAAGCAGTTCGACGTCGCCGACCCCTTCAACCCGGTCGAGATCGGCTCGCTGCGCATCGGCGGCATCACCGGCCGTACCCCGCACCCGGCCCGCCCCGGCCTGGAGTTGCGCGGCGGCCCGCAGATGGTCGAGGTCAGCCGCGACGGCAAGCGCGTCTACCTCACCAACTCCCTGTACGGCGCCTGGGACGACCAGTTCTACCCCGAGGGCGTCGGCTCCTGGCTGGCCAAGGTCGACACCGACGCGTTCGCCTTCGACGAGCGGCTGTTCGTCACCGACTTCCGCGGCCTGCGCCCCCACCAGGTCAAGCTCCAGGGCGGCGACGCCTCCTCCGACTCCTACTGCTTCCCGTGACGGTCGCGGCGATCCTGCTGCTCGGCGCCTTCCACGGGCTCAACCCGGCCATGGGCTGGCTGTTCGCCGTCGCCCGGGGCCTGCAGGAGCGCTCACGCGGCCGCCTGCTGGCCTCCCTGCCCGCCATCGCCGCCGGTCACCTGGCGTCGGTGGCGCTGGTGGCCGTGGTCGTCGCCGTCACCGGCTCGCTGGTCACCGGCGGCGCGCTGGCGATCGGCGGCGGCGTCCTGCTGGTCGGCTTCGGCCTGTGGCGGCTGCTGTCCGACCGGCACTTCCGGTGGGCGGGGATGCGGCTGACGCTGCCGCAGCTGGCCGGGTGGTCGTTCCTCATGTCCTCGGCGCACGGGGCGGGGCTGATGCTGCTGCCCGTCTTCTCCGGCATGCACGAGCACGGCCACGCCATGAGCGGCGGCCTGGGCGCCGCCGGTCTGCACACGCTGGCCATGTTCGCGGCGGCGGCGGTGACGGCGGTCCTCGTGTACGAGCTCGCCGGCCTGACCATCCTGCGCCGGGCGTGGTTCAACGTGGACCGCATGTGGGCGGCGGCGCTGGTGGCGGCGGGGGTGATCACGCTGGCGCAGGCCGTGCTCTGAACCTCGACAGGATCTCGACAAACCCTGCGGGAGCATCCCACACCGGCTTGATGTGCTGGCGCCGTGACCCTGACACGATGGCGCGGGCCGGAGCCCCGCGAGGTGCGCTGGACCTTGGGCTGCGCTTTCCCGGCGGTCATCGCGGTGCTGTGCTCCACGACGGGGACGCTGCTGGAGATCCGCCTGGCGTGGTGGGCGCGGGCCAACTGCCTGGGCGGTGAGCGGTTCGCGCTGGTCGTGTCCAGTGTGTTCTGGGCCCTGGGGCGGATCGTCGTGTTCCCGGCCGTCTCGATCGCGTCGGCCTCGATCGCGCTCCTGGTGCTGCTGGTCGCGCGGGCGCGGTTGCTGCGGCGGTGGTGGCTGGAGCCGTTCCTGCTCGTGCTGGTCGTCGTGATCTCGTTCGCCGGGCCGGTGGCGCTGGCCGTGCACGACTATGACACGGTACGCGCCTGCGGACGGACGCTCGCGGCGTCACCACAACATGGCGCTCACCAGGCCGAGAAGGAGCAGGGCGGCGGCGACGCGCATGACCCATGTGCACATGCGTCAACCATAGGTTGACGCTTAACGTCCGTCAACCCAGCGTTGACGGACAGGCCGGGGGGTGGGAGGGTGCCTGCCCGGGGCCTATCTTCGGCCCAATCCGGCTCGTGGTCGTTCCACCTGGTCGCTGAACGGGGTGCCGGTGCCGCCGTCGTCGTAGGCCACGGTCAGGCGGATCCGTCCTGGGGTGTCGCCCGGACTCCGGGCGAGCGTGATGTCGGTGACCGTGCCCGGTCTGCCGCCGACGATGACCTCGTCACCGACGGCGAAGCGGCTCATCTGGCCGCGGTCGCGCCGTACCCACATGCCTATCTCACGCAGTCCGAGCTTTCTCGGCTCGGTGCGGCCTGGCTTGCGGAGGGTCGCTGTTTCGGGAGCTGATCCGGAGAACGCCACCCAGATCTCCCAGTCATCGCGGACGAGCGTCATCATCGGCCCGTCCCCGTCGTACTCGCTGACAACCTGCCAGCCGCGTTGCTGCGCTTTGGTCTCTAACGCGTTCGGATTCATTGTGACCTCCTCGTGCGCCGAATCGTTACCTTCCTAGTAGAAGAGATGGGGCGTGTGGTCGAAGTAAACAGACGGTCGATATTTGGTTGTGCCCTGGGCCGAGGCGCCCATGCGTAGCCGTCCCGGCACTGTTCGCCACCTCGAAAGACACCCTTCTACCTGCACTTTGTCCATATGACAGTGCTTCGGTGGACAGAGAGGCCAATGTCACAAAGATTCATCACGGCAGTGCGCGTCCCGACAGCAGATGGCGGATCTGATCGGGGGTGCCGATGCGCTCCTTCACCACCCGCCACCCTTCGGAGTAGCCGAACAGATACGGCGTCAGCACCGACGGCCGCACGTGGGCCAGCGCCAGGCCCGCCTCTTCCTCGCTCAGCAGCGCCCAGCGCGACAGGTAGGCCGCCACCTCGCCGTCCGGGCGGCCCTCCGCCGCCAGGAACGCGGCGTTCGCCCACACGCCCCACACGACGTTCCTGAACGTGTGGATCGCGGCCAGGTCGGCGCCGTCCGGCCGGATGCCGAGCCGCGGCAGCATGGCTGAGTCCAGCCACTCCCGCGCCTGGCCACCCGGGAAGACGATCTCCTGGGCGCACAACCCCAGACCCTCGCTGACCAGGAACGACGGCGACAACATGAACCGCACCCGCTGCTCGGGCAGGCCCGCCCTGGAGATCACCAGCGACTCGGCGATGTGCCCCGGGTAGCCCTCGTGGGCCACGACGTAGAGCAGGTCGGCGACGTTGAACGGCAGGTCGCCGTTGACGTAGATCGTCGAGCGGGAGCCGCCGTCGTGATGCCCGGCCGCGTGGTACGGCACCCCGCTCACCACCTGGCAGTCGAGCCGGTCCGTACCCGGCAGGCCGGCCAGGGACTCCGTCCGCGCCCGGCACTCGGCCGCCGCCTCGGCCACTAGTTCCGGCAGGAGCTCCATCCTGGTCAGCCGGTGGACGTCCTGCCAGGCCGCCAGCCGTACGGCCAGAGTGCCGGGGCCCTTGGGCAGCGCGCGGTCGAGCAGGTCGTGCGCCCGCGCGAACTCCTCCTCCGGCCGCCACCCGGGCCGCACCCCCAGCACCTCGCCCGCGAACCCGGCGAGCGGCAGCCGCTCCCCGGCCAGATGGCGGGCGACCGCGCGCATCGCCCTGAGCTGGGCCGCCACGTACGGGGACGGCTCCCCGTCCAGCAGCCGGTCGGCCAGGCCGGCGAGCTCACCCGGATCGGGCGCGGGACGCGCGCCCGCCTCCCGCCGCCACTCCTCGGGCCCTCGGTAGATGAGGACCGTGCCGTGAATCAGGCGGTCGAGGAGCAGGGCCAGCATCGCGTAGTCCTTCATGCCCGGCACGCTAGCTGTACGGTTTTCCGTACAGTGCACGGAAGGGAGAACAGTGTCCATCTGGTTCCGGGAGGAAGAGCCCGCGCGCAAGCCGCGCCTGACCCGCGAGCGCATCGTCGCGGCCGCCGTCGGGCTGCTGGACGCCGAGGGCCTGGCCGGGTTCTCCATGCGCGCGCTCGCCGCCCGCCTGGGCGCGGGCACGATGTCGCTGTACGAGTACGTGCGGACCAGGGAGGACGTGCTCGACCTGGCCCTGGACGAGGTGTTCGGCGAGATCGACCTGCCCGCGCCAGGGAGCCTGCCCTGGCGCGAACTGCTGGCCCGGCAGCTCGCGCGCAGCCGCGCCGTCATGCGCCGCCATCCCTGGGTGCCCGGCCTGACCGCCACCCGCCCGCTGGCCGGGCCCAACGCCCTGGCCCGCGCCGAGCTCTTCCACGCGGAGCTCGCGCGGGCCGGGCTGAGCGGCCCCGCCCTGAGCGCCGCCGTCGGCGCGCTGTCGTTCTACGTCAGCGGCTTCACCGCCGCCGAGAACACCTGGTGGGCGCTGGTCCGTACCCCGGAGGCCGACGCCGACATCAGGGCCGGGCTCCAGCGCCACCTGGAGCGCACCGCCCACACCACGCTCGCGACCTCGGCCGACGTGGAGAACCAGGACTTCGACGGCCAGTTCGCGCTCGGCCTGGACGTGATACTCGACGGCATCGAGGCCCGCCTTTAACCAGTGGCACGCCCACCTCAGTCCTCCCTACACCCGCCGCAGACAGAGATCACCACGATGAGCGAGGGGGACGGCCGTGCGCGACGCCACGTTCGTACCCCGGACCCGCCACGAGGTGATCCTGGTGTCTGCGGCCGCCCGGCGGCGGCTGCGCGCCCGCCACCGGCTAAGGCCCTGACGAGCCCCGGTACCCGTATCGGCACCGGCTGACGCCCACGCTCGCCCGGCCCATCGCGCCGTCCTGTCCAAGATCACGCCGAAAGGCACGGACCGTGCGCACCAACCCCCGCGACCTGCGGAACATCGGCATCCTCGCCCACGTCGACGCCGGCAAGACCACCGTCACGGAACGCATCCTGCACTTCACCGGCGCCACCTGCAAACGTGGCGACGTCCACCACGGCACCACCGTCACCGACTTCGACCCCCAGGAACGCGACCGCGGCATCACCATCTTCGCCGCCGCGGTCAGCTGCGACTGGAACGGCTGCCGCGTCAACCTCATCGACACCGGGATCGGGAGGTGGGGCGCTTCAGGGGGTGAGGGCGCTTCAGGGGGTGGCGAAGCCGGTGCCGGCCAGGGCTATGGCTTGGCGCATGGCGTCGGTGCGGGCCGACGGGACGGCGTCCTGGGAGGCCACGGCGCTCACGGCGCCCACGCAGGCACCCAGGTGGGCGGCGCAGCGCAGCAGGTCAAGACCGGGGTAACGCCCGGCGATCGCGTCGAGGATGCGCGTCTGCACCCCGTGCAGGCGTACGGCCAGCGACGGCGGCATCCCGCCCGACTCCCGCGCCACCATCACCCTGACCGGCGCCAGCGCGTCGATGTTGGTGTCGGCCACGTCAAGGGCGTCGACCAGCGACTCCACCGCCCGCTGCACCGCCTCCCACGCCGTCGTCCCGGCGGGCAGCGCGGAGACGCGGGCGACCGCGATCTCCACGTACCGCTCGATGTGGTGGAACAGCACGTCCTCCTTGGAGGCGAAGTGCAGGAAGAACGTCCGCGGCGCCACCCCGGCCCGGCCGGCGATGTCGGCCACGGTGGTCCGCGCGAAGCCCCGGCCGGTGAACAGCTCGGTCGCGGCCAGCACGATCGCCTCCCGCGTCATCCGCCGCTTGCGATCGCGCAACCCCGTCGATTTCGGCATGCCGCACATCCTACCGCCTTTCGCTACATTAGTGCATAAATGCATAAGTGCAGTGAAAGGACGAAACGATGACACGCACCTACGTGGTCACCGGCGCCGACACCGGCATCGGCGCGCTCACCGCCGATCTGCTGGCCGACCGCGGAGCCAGGGTGATCCGCTGCGGCGTGGCGGCGGGCGCCGACGTCCGCGCTGACCTCGGCGCCGCCGACGGCAGGGCCGCGCTGGTCCGGGACGTGCGGCGGCTGGCTCCCTCGGGCATCGACGGCCTCGCGCTGGTCGCGGGCATCGCCGCCCCCACGGAGGCGACCGTCCGGGTCAACTACTTCGGCACGCTCGCCGTCCTGAACGGCCTGCGCCCGCTGCTCGCGCGGTCGGGCGCGCCGCGCGCGGTCGTGGTGTCGTCCGCGTCGTCGCTGTCGGCGGGCGACGGTGACGTGGTCGCCGCGTGCCTGCGCGACGACGAGGACGCCGCGAGCGCGGCGGCCCGGCGGGCGATCGCCCGGGGGAAGGGCGGCGTGCTCTACCGCTCCACCAAGATCGCCCTCAACCGGTGGGTACGCCGCGCAGCCCCCGGCTGGGCCGGATCCGGCATCCCGCTCAACGCCGTCGCCCCCGGCATCGTCGGCACCGAGAGCGCGCGGACGACGATGCTCGCCACCCCCGCCCAGGCCAAGCTCATGGCCGAGGCCCTGCCGCAGCCGCTCGGCTTCCCCGGCCCGGCCGACGCCGTGGCCGAGGCGCTGGCCTGGACGATCGGCCCGGCGAACACGTTCATGACCGGCCAGATCCTCTACGTCGACGGCGGCGCGGACGCCACTCTGCGCGGCGATGCCCCGTACGCCGACGGTGTCTCCTACGGCCCGGTGGCGATGGCCAGGATGATCTATTGGTCGCTGGTGGCCAAGCTCCAGGCGCGCAAAGCCACCGGTTGACTTCATTTGCTTGCACATACATACTTCTGTTCAGTCGCTTGTATGTGCAAGGAGTTTCCTCATGGCATGGATCTATCTGCTCGTGGCCTCGGTCTTCGAGGTGGTGTTCGCGCTGGGCACCAACGCGACCAACGGCTTCACCGAACTGGTGCCCTCCATCGTGACGATCGTCGCCGCGGCGGGCGGCATCTTCTTCCTCAGCCTGGCCCTGAAGTCCCTGGACGTCGGCGTCGGCTACACCGTGTGGACCGGCATCGGCGCCACCGGCACCGTCGTTCTCGGCACGCTGATCTTCGGCGAGTCCATGAACGTCTGGAAGGCGGTCGCCTTCGTCCTGATCATCGGTGGCGTCCTCGGGCTGAAGTTGTCCGACAAGCTCACCGCCGCCTGACCCCTTAAGGAGCACACCCATCATGGCCTGGTTCTTTCTCGCGCTCGCCGTCGTCTTCGAAATCGCCTTCGCCCTCGGCACCAACGCCACCAAGGGCTTCACCAAGTTGTGGCCGTCGTTGTTCACCCTGGTGGCCGCCGCCGGCGGCATCTACTTCCTCAGCCTCGCGCTCAAGACCCTGGACGTGGGCGTCGGCTACACCATCTGGACCGGTCTCGGCTCGATCGGCACCGTCATCCTCGGCGCCCTGATCTACAAGGAGAAGATCACGCTGCCGAAGGTGCTGTCGTTCGCCTCGATCATCCTCGGCGTGATCACTCTCAAGATCGCCTCAGGGCTCTGAGGTCAGAGCCGGACCAGGGTGGTTCCCCGGTGCTTGCCGTTCAGTTGGCCGATGAGTGCGCCGGGGACCGCGGGCAGGCCGCCTTCGATGACGGTGTGGGGGAAGGTGAAGCGGCCT
>NZ_JBHYIO010000087.1:0-15456 GCF_042740095.1 Nonomuraea sp. NPDC059023
TGGGCGTCGGCCAGCGCGACGCCGCGCCCAAGCGGGTCGCGCTGGCCGCGTTCACGCCGGGCGGCGAGATCCCCTGGCATCGGGTGCTGTTCGTCGAGGCGGACGGCGAGCTGGTCTGGGACCGGGCCACGGGCCTGGACCGCCTCGACACCTGCGAGGCGGGCCGGGCGCGCGACCCGCGCCGCCTGCGCGCGCCGTTCTTCACCGCGCGGACGCCGTACGCGTGGGACCCGGCGGGGCAATGGCGACCCGCCACCAGACCCACCGGCGGACCCGCCACCGGACCCGCCGGCGGGGTGCCGGGGTCCGGGGGCGGGGTGCCGGGGTCCGGGGGCGGGGTGCCGGGGTCCGGGGGCGGGGTGGTGCGGGTGCTGACGTGGAACACGCTGTGGGACCGCTACGACAGCGACCGCATCGACACCGCCCGCCGCCGCGCCCTGCTCCTGCGCGACCTTGAGCAGGCCGACGCGGACGTCCTCGCGCTGCAGGAGGTCGAGCCGGCGCTGGTGTCCATGCTGCTGGCCGCCCCCTGGGTACGCGCCGCCTACACCCTGGGCACCGACCCCCACGGACCGGACGTCGACGACGGCCTCCTGCTGCTCAGCCGGCTGCCCGTACGCGAGGCGGCCGGCCACGAGCTCGGCCCGCACAAGTCGGTGGCCGCCATCGTCGCCGACACCACCGCCGGCCCGCTCGTCGTCGCCGTCACCCATCTGACCAGCGACCATTCCGCCGACGGCGCGGGCAGGCGGCGCGCCGAGCTGGCCCGGATCGCCGAAGGGCTGTCCGGCCTGGACGGTGACCTGGTCCTGATGGGCGACTTCAACGACGGCACCGGCACCCCGGAGTCCGCGCTCGGCCTGCGCGACGCCTGGACCGAGGCGCACGGAGCCGACGAGACCCCCACCTTCGACCCCGGCGTCAACCCGCTGGCCGCGCTCTCCTCCCGGTCCGGCCGGGCGGCGCGCCTGGACCGGGTTCTGCTCCGCGGACGCCCCCGGGTCGTCTCGGCGGCCCTGCGCGGCGACACGCCAGACCCCGGCGGGCTGTACGTCTCCGACCACTACGGGGTCGAGGCGGTCCTCGACGTCTCCGGCGCCGAGGACGGCGGGGTGCTGGACGTGCCGCCGACGGCGCGTACGGCGGTGGCGTGGATACCGCCGCGCGAGCTGTGGCCGCCGATCCAGGAGGTCCGGCGCGCGCACGATCCGCAGCTCGACCGCTGGCCGCCGCATGTCAACCTGCTTTTCGGGTTCGTGCCGGAGTCGGAGTTCGAGGCGGCGGCGCCGTTGGTGGCCGCGGCGGCCGCCGAGGCGGAGCCGTTCACCGCCCGGCTGGAAGGGGTGCGCACGTTCCGTCACCGCACCCACACGACCTCCTGGCTCGACCCCGCCGCCGCCAGCTCCGCGCCCTGGGCCGGGCTGCGCCGTTCACTCGAACGACGTTTCCCGCGCTGCGAGGGCCGCCGCGAGGGCTTCACCCCGCACCTGACGCTCGGCCGCACCGACGCCACGATCCGCCTCGCCGCGATGACGGCGCGGGTCGGCGAGCTGGTACTGCTGTCGCGCCGCGGCGAGGAGCCCATGCGCCCCCGCGCCCGGATCACCCTGGGCACCGGCGAGATCCACTGGCTCCCCGACCCGCCCTCCCCCGCACCCCGGACGACCGCCGCGCCAGAGCTCCCCGGCCAACTGGCCGACGGGCCCAGCCGGCGGGCCGCGGAGCCGAAGCGGCCCGACCGAGCAACCGGGGAGTCTCGGCCTGACCGGGCGATCGGCCGGGGTGACAAGGCGGCGGGTGGCTCTGATCGTCGCGACCTGGACGCGGTGGCCGGGCAGGTGGTGCGGCGGCTGGAGGAGGCACTGGAGCCGGGGGTCGTGCACGTCACCGGCTCCCGGCGCATGGGCTGTGAGCTGCCCGGCGCGGACCTGGACCTGGTGGCGGTGCTGCCCGGCGCGGCCGACGCCGAGTCCCTGGTACGCGCCGCGCTGCCCGAGGCGGCCCGGCTGCGCCAGGTGATCGGCGCCCGGGTGCCCGGCCTGCGCTTCCACACCGGCGGACTCGACGTGGACCTGACCGTGGTGCCCGCCGGTGCCGTCCCGCCGGACCAGGCGCTCGCCCGCCGGGCCGAGCTGGGCGAGCAGGCGGCGATCGCGCTCAGCGCCGTCACCGACGCACAGGCCCTCCGCACCACCGGTGACGGGCATGCCCGCTTCACCCGCCTGGCCAGGCAGGTCAAGGCGTGGGCACGGGCGCGTGGCCTGGACTCCGCCCCGTTCGGCGGCCTGCCCGGCCTGGCCTGGGCGGTCATGGCCGCACGCACCGTACGCGCGAGCGAGCCCGGGGACGACCCGCTGAACCGGTTCTTCAGCACCTGGGCCGCCTGGGACTGGCGCGACCCGATCGCCCTCGACCCCACCGCGACCGCCGGGGAAGCGGCCCCCGTCACGGTGCTGACCCCCAGCGACCCGGTACGCAACTGCGCCCGCCAGGTCGGCCCCGGCGGCCTGGACCTGCTCACCCAGGAGCTCTACCTGGCCTGGGAGCTCACGGACAGCGGCCGGAGCGCCGAACTCCTGTCCGCGCCGCCGCTGCACCGCAGGCACAAGGCCTGGGCGGTGGTGACCGTCGGCTCGCCGGAGGAACTCGGCCGCGTCAGGGGCCGCATGCTGGACCTGCTGGCCGCCCTGGCCGAGGCGGGGGCGGCGGACGCGCATGCCTGGCCGCGCCCGTTCGAGAGCGGCCCGCGGCGCACCCGCTACGCGATCGGCCTGGGCCGCACTCCCCCGCCGGCCGGACGGCTGGGCGAAATCACCGGCCGGTGGGCAAGAGATCTGGCGGGCGTCTCGGTCGAGCACGCCGAGGGCGGGGCCGTACCGACCTTGATATGAATGCGGGGTGAGCGGACGGGTGCGGCTGAGGGCGGCACGGCCGGACGAGGCCGGGCCGCTGAGCGGGCTGGCGATGCGGTCCAAGGCGTCCTGGGGGTATGACGAGGCGTTCCTGGAAGCCTGCCGGGAGGAGTTACGGCTGCGCGACGTCGTCGCCCGCAGGACCGTGGTCGCCGAGCGGGACGGCGGCGTGGTGGGGTTCGCCACCCTCGACGGCGACCAGCCGGACGGCGAGCTGGGCATGCTGTTCGTGGAGCCGGAGGCGATCGGCCAGGGCGTGGGCAGGCTCCTCTACCGGCGGGTGCTCGAAGAGGCGGGGCGGATCGGGTTCACCCGGCTGTCGATCGCCGCCGACCCGCACGCCGAGGGCTTCTACCTGGCGATGGGCGCGCGGCGGCACGGCTACTCGGGCGCGCTGCCGCTGCTGGTCGCCTGGCCGCCGGGACCGGAACCGGCGTGGGTGAACGCGTGGACCGGCGGGCGGCCGGCCGTGCACGTCGGCAATGTCGCCGAGTTCAACCGGACGTTCAGCCCCATCCCGGCCGGAGGTGACCATTACTCCTGCCTCGCGGTGTTCGCGAGCCCGCATCCCGCGGTCGTGATCCTGCCGGAGCCGGTGGACGAAGCCTGGATCCGGGATCTGGCGGACGTGCTCGGCTGGGGCGAGGTGGAGGTCCACGGCGGCGTCGCCGCGGACGGCGGGGTGTCGGCGGCGATCGCATCGAGCCCGGACCTCAGGGAGTGCCTCGGCCGGGGGCGGGTGCTGCCCTGGGGGCGAAGCGCGGAGTTCGAACGGATCGTCCCGTCGGCGGGCGGCGTCCTCCAGGCCGTCGCGAGGTTCGAGTCCAAGCGCGGCGCGCACGAGCTGTTCCGGGCGCTGGCCCCCGGGCATCCGGGCATCCTCATCCCGCGGCAGCGGCCGGTCGGTTCACGGCGGGAGCTGCTGCGCGAGCTGGCCCGGGGAGAACCGCTGGTGCTGAAGACGGAGTACGGCGTCGGCGGGTCAGGCACGCTGGTCGTGACCGGCGCCACGCCGCGGATCGGCGCACTGGCGCGGCGATGGGCGCGCGAGGGCGGGCTGGTGGAGGAGTACGTGGACGGCTCGGGCCCGTTCCGCGCCCCGACCTTCGACGCCGTCATCGACGACACCGGCCGGGTGCACCCGGTCGGGGCGGGCGCGATGGTGATGGACGGCACCCGCTACCAGGGGGTCACCGTCGGCCCCGGCGTGCTGCCCGCGGCGCTCGAAGAGACGGCCGTGCGGTTCGGCGGCGCGGTGGGCGGGGCGCTGGCCGCGCACGGGTACCGGGGGTGGTTCGACGTGGACTACGTCACCGGCCCGACCGGCCGCCTGGCCCCGACCGAGATCAACCTGCGGCTCACCGGCCCGGCGGCGGCGTTCTGCGTCCAGGCCCGGCTGGACCGGCTCCACGGCGGCCGCCACTTCGTGCGCACCCTGGACTGCCTGCCGCTCGGCGCCCGCCTGCCCCCGGCCGCGCTGCGCGCCCATGTGGCGCGGGCGGCGGAGGAGTGCCGGGGGCTCGGCGCGACGCTGCTGGTCACGGTGCCGACGGCGGCGGCTGAGGCGGAGCCGTACCTCGGAGTGGCGATCGCCGCGCGCACGGCCCGCGCCCTGGACGAGGCGGAGGCCGCGCTGCGCGGCGCGAACGAGGCGCTCGGCGCCATCTTCACCGCCTCGGCACGGCCACGAAGAGGACGACCACGGCCGCGGCGATCATGAGGGTGACGTTGAACCCGTAGACCAAGGCGGCCTGGCGCGGCCAGTCCGTCTTGGCGGCGAGCCGGTAGAAGTTGTCCTGCGGCCACCACGCGACCAGCAGCCAGGTGATCGCCAGTTGCGCGAGCGTCGTCAGCCACGCCGGGCGCCCCAGCCGGGCCAGGAACGACCGCCCGGACACCAGGAACATGACGCCCAGCCCGAACGACACGTACTCGGCGGCGTACAGCCCGCGGAAGAACCCGGCCCACGGCTGGGGCACACCGGTCAGATCCGTCGAGTACGGCCAGAGCACGTCCGTCAGCCCGAACGCCGCCATCCCCGCCGCCACGGCGACCAGCACCCGGACGGGCACCATGCTTGCGGCCTCACCGCCCCACCCGCCCGCCTTCCCGCCCCCGCTCCTCGCCGGCCCGGCCCGCACGGGCAGCGGCAGGCTCCCGTGCTCGATCGCGCCGTCCGGCGTGCGCGGCAACACGGGCACCACGGCGACCAGGTCGGGCACCTGCCGCTCCGGCAGCCGCCCGCGCAGGAACGAGGCGAGCTCCTGTCCCCGCGTGCCGCCGGGCGCGACGACGTACGCGATCAGCGTCGTGCCGTCCCTGACGACGGCGCAGTCGGCCACCTTCGGGTGCGCGCGTAACTCCCTTTCGATGACGCTGAGGCGATCCGGCATACACGGCCCCCATCTCGAGTCGATGATCGTCGTTCCTGAGGTTGTACCCAGCCTCTTGCGGAGCCGTCGCGCTCGCGGTCATGCTCGATCTTGGAGCACAAGTCGATGTCGGGAGGCGCGGTGCGCACACGCCGGAGCGGCCCATGACGGTGACGGTGACGGCGGCGCCCCCGGCCAGGCGCGAGAGATCGGTCTCCGGGCGGGTGCGGCTGCTGTCCGGGCTGGCCCTGCTGGCGCTGGCGCTGCTGCTGGGCGCGTTCGTGGCCGGGGCGGCGAGCACCGGCACGGGCCTGCGTACCATCGGGCACGACGCCGGCCCCCAGGTGCTGGCCACCACGGGCCTGTACCGGCAGATGTCGGAGATGGACGCGCTGGTGGCCGAGGCCCTGCTGCTCGGCAGAGAGTACGGCCCGCAGCAGCAGGCCGACCTGACCGGCTACGACCAGCGGCGGCTGGAGATCTCCGAGAGCCTGCTCAAGGCCTACCGGCTCGCCCTGGACAACCCCGCCGAGCAGCGCACGGTCGAGTCGCTGATCGAGGGCCTGGGCCGCTACGAACGGCTGGCCGCCCACGCCCGCCTGCTCGACACCCAGTCCGGGCACACCGCGGGCGCGCCGCCCGACAACGTGGTCGCCGCCTACCAGCGGGCCACCGACCTCATGCACCGCGAGCTGCTCCCCCAGGCCTACAACCTGACGCTGGAGACCGGGACGATCGTGCGGCGCGCGCACGACGCCGAGCGCTCGGCCACCTCGCTGGCCCGCACCGCGGTCATCGTGACCGGGCTGCTCGCGCTGGGCTGCCTGCTGGCGTTGCAGGCGTACCTGACGCGCAGGTTCCGGCGGGTCTTCGCCCCGGCGCTGGTGGTGGCCACCGTGCTCACCGCGGCCGGGCTGGTGAGCGGCCTGGCCCTGCTCAACCAGCAGGGGCGGGCGCTGGAGGAGGCCAAGGCCCGCGGGTTCGACGCGGTGCTGACCCTGACCAGGACGCGGGCGATCAGCAAGAGCATGCACGGCGACCAGAGCCGCTACCTGCTCGACCGCTTCCGCAAGGACACCTACGAGCACACCTTCCTGGACAAGGCCCGCACGATCGTCGCGGTCGAGTCGACCAGCCTGCCCGACTACCAGAGCAAGCTGCACCGGGACTTCCAGGGGGTGCTCGGCGGCCTGGCCGGGCGCGACCGCGACCGGCTCTTCGCCGTCTACCAGCGCTTCCAGCGGGCCGACGCGCGGATGCGCACCATGTCGGGCGAGGCGGCGATCAAGTTCTGGGACGGCGAGCTCACCCAGGCCTACGAGGGCTACGACCAGGTGCTGGAGGAACTGGTCCGGCGGCACGAGTCGGACTTCGAGCGAGCCATCGACAGCGGCGACGGCGCTCTGGAGACGCTGTGGCGGTGGATCCCGGCGGGGCTGGCCGCCAGCGCCCTGTTCATCCTGGCCGGCATCCGGCCCCGGCTGAGGGAGTACCGGTGAGAAGACTGCTGATCTGCCTCATCCTGACGCTCACCGCCTGCGGCACCGCCCGGCCGGAGTCCTTCGTGGACAAGGACGAGCTGATCGTCGCCATCCGCTCCGACGTGCCGCTGATCAGCTTCAAGGGGCAGGACGGCGCCTACCAGGGCTTCAACATCGACGTGGCCCAGGACCTCGTCACCCGGCTGGGCAAGCGGATCCGCTGGCTGGAGATCAAGGCCGGCGACCAGATCACCGTGCTCACCGACGGGCGGGCCGACCTGGTCTTCGCCCACATGTCGGTCACGCCGGAGCGTAAGAAGCTGATCGACTTCGCCGGGCCGTACCACGTCGACTTCCAGGACATCGCGGTACGGCCCGCCGACAAGGGCGTCATCCGCGACGTCCGCGACCTCAAAGACCGCAAGATCTGCTTGGTGAAAGGCACGAACATCGCCCAGCGGATCGTGGACGAACGCCGCGTCGAGGCGAAGCCGATCGAGGCGCCCGACTACAACGTCTGCCTCGACATGATCAAGGACGGCCGGATCGACGCCATCTCCACCAACAGCCAGATCCTCGCCGGGCTGCTCACCAAACCCGGCGTCGACCTGCACCTGGTCGGCGCGACGTTCAACGAGCAGCGCACCTCCATCGGGGTGCGCAAGGGCGACGTCGACGGCTGCGAGGAGCTCAACCGGGCCATCACCCGCATGTACCAGGACGGCACCGCGCACATGCTGCTGGACAAGTGGTTCGGCAAGTCGGGCATCGACCTGTCGGTGGTCTCGGTGCCGCAGTTCGAGGGCTGCTCCTAGGCGGGCGGAGCGGCGACCTCGGCGCCGAACCTGGCGACGAGTTCCTGCTTGGCCCGCCCGGCGGCCTCCACGTCGTAGGGGACCAGCTTGACCGTCGCCGGGTCGGCCGCCTTGGAGTGCGGCGGCACCCGCGTGTTGGTGGGCAGGGCGTAGAACTTCACCAGCGGCCCGAGCCGCTGGGAGGCCCCGCTCAGCGCCCAGTCGACGTACGTGCGCGCGCTGTCCGGATTGTGCGCCCCGGCCAGGACGGCCAGCCCGCCGAGCTCGTAGCCGGTGCCTTCCCGGGGGAAGGTCACCTCCAGGTCCGGATAGCCCTGTTCCTGGGCGGCGACGCAGTCGTGGGAGAACACGACGCCGACCGCCGCCTCCCCCTTGGCCGCCTGCACGGCGGCGTCGCTGCCGGAGGTGTTGTACCGCGGCACGTTCTGGTGGAGGCCGCGCATGTAGCCGAGCGCCGCGCCGGTGTCGCGGCCGTTCAGCTCGGCCTGGGTCCACAGCGCGGTGTAGGCGGTGCCCGAGGTGGCCGGATGGGCGATGGCGACGCCGCCGCGCAGCCTCTTGTCCAGCAGTTCGCTCCAGGAGCGGATCGGCTTCATGCCGCGCTCGGCCAGCTTCTTGGTGTTGTTGCAGAAGGACAGCACCCCGGCGTAGATCCCGCTCCAGGCGCCGTCGCGGTCGGCCCAGCCCGGCCGGATCTCCCCGGACACCTCCGACCGGTACGGCTCCAGCAGCCCCTGCCCCTTGGCCGCCACGTAGGCGTCGGCCGGGCCGCCGTGCCAGACGTCGAACTCCTGGCGCTCCCTGGCCCCCTTGATCCGTTCCAGCGCCTCCCCGCTGGACAGCCGCACGTAGTCGGCCTCCACGCCGGTGGCGTCGGCGAACCGCTTGACCATCATCGCGCACCACCGCTCGCTCGCCCCGCACGCGACCGTGATCTTGTCCCGTCTCGGTGACGCGCAGCCCGCGGCGACGAGGACCACTACCAGCACGGCGGCCAACGGCCTCATTGCCTCTCCCAGGGGGTCGCCCAGATGTGATCTCATTCGACACTCCGCCGCGCGGCTCACGCAACGGGGTACCCGGGTACTCCTCGCCGGAGTACCCGGGTACCGGCCGAAGATCCGCCTGGATGCGGAGGCCGCGCGCCACCGCCGCCGGGAGCCTGGAAGGGACGACTTTCCAGGGAGGTTCTCTTGCTGTGGCTGGCATGGCGGACGGTACGGCGGCATCCGGGCAGCGTGCTGGGCGCGCTGATCACGCTCATCCTGGCCGCCACCGTGGTCGGCGCGATGTGGTTCGTGGTCGACTCGGCCGAGCGGCAACGGCCCGTGGTCGAGCGCTACGCCGGGGTCCCGCTCGTGGTCGGCGCCGGCGGCGTCGCGGGGGCGCTGCCGCCCGGCCTGGTGCGCGCGCTCGGCGCGCTGCCCGAGGTGGCGCGGACCGTGCCTGACCTCACGTTCATCGCGCCGCTGTCGGTGCGCGGGACGACGGTGAGCGTCCCGGGCGACCAGTACCCGAGCCCGGCCGGGCACGGGTGGGGCAGCGCCGCGCTGACGCCGTTCCGGATCGAGCGGGGCCGGCCGCCGGGCGCGCCGGGCGAGGTGGTGATGGACGCGCGGCTGGCCGGGGCGGCGGGGGTCGCCGTGGGCGGGCGGGTCGAGGTGGCGGTGTCCGGGGTCTTCCGGCCGTACGAGGTGGTGGGGGTGGCGGTGGCCGCGGGGGCCTGGCGCCACCAGTCGGCGTTGTTCTTCACCGACGATCACGCCGCCGAACTGGCCGGGCGACGTGGCGGCGTCGACGCCATCGGCGTCTTCCCGGCTGTCGGCGTCGATCCGGAGCGGCTGGGGCGGGCGATCGGCCGGGTGCTGGAGCCGTACAACCGGCAAACCACGCTTCCGCTGCGGGTCTTCACCGGCGACGCCCGCGGCCTGGCCGAGGGCAACGTCGTCACGAGCTCCGGCGCGGGGTTCAACACCCTGTGGTTCCTGGTGTACATGACCGGGCTGGTCGCGGTCGGCATGGTGTCGGCGGTCATGGGGCTGTCGCTGCGGCGCAGGGGCGGGGAACTGGCGGTGCTGCGGGCGGTCGGCGCGCGTCCCGGGCAGTTGCGGGCGATGCTGGTCGCGGAGGCGGTCCTGCTCGCCCTGGCCGCGGGCGCGGTGGCGGTGCCGCTGGGCGCGCTGCTCGCGCCGGTGGTGGCCGGCCGCCTGCGCGAGTTCCGCGTGCTGAACGCCGCGTTCGAGGTGCGCCACACGCCACTGCCCGCGCTCTGGACGGTCCTGTTCGGCGTGGCCGTCGCGCTGGTGGCGAGCATGCTGGCGGTACGGCGGGCCATGCGCATCCGCCCCGGCGACGCGCTGGCCGAAGCCCCGGCCGAAGGCGCCCGGCTGGCCCGTGGCCGGCTGGCCACGGGGCTGGCGATGTTCGCGCTGGCCGTGGCGCTCACCGTCGTCCTGCTCGGGAACCTGCTCGCGCTGCCGGAGCCGCTGGGGCCGATGATCGCCCAGCTCGCGATCCTGATGGCGCTGGTCACCGGCGTGGGGCTGGTGGCCCCGTGGTTCGTGCTGCTCACCGGCCGGCTGCTGCGCGAGGCGGCGGCGCGGGCCGGTCGCGCGGGCGCCTTCCTGGCCACGGCGAACGTGGTCTTCAACCACCGCCGGTTCGCGGGGGCCGTCGGCTCGCTCACGCTGGGCCTCACGCTCGCCGGTGCGATCGTCGGCACGCAGTTCTTCTACGACTGGCGCGCGGCCCACCGGGCCACGGCCGAGGTCGTCGCGGACCACGTGCTCAAGCCCTCGTCGATCGCGAACGCCGTGGGCGAGGACCTGCGCCGCGGCCTGGGCGACGGGGCGGTGGGCGTCCGGATGCTGCCCATCACCGTCCTTCCCGAGGGGCGGGCGCCGGTCGCGATGACCGCCTCGCTGGTCACCGGCGATCCCACCCGGGTGCTGAGCCTTCCGGTGCGGGGCGGGCCGCTCGGCGGCCTGAAGGCCGGGCAGGTCGCGATGAGCGAGGGACTGGCCGCGGAGCACGGCGCCGGCGTCGGGTCGCGGATCCGGATCCGGCTGCCGGGCACTCTGGACGAGGCGAGCGTCACCGTGGCGGCCGTCTACGCCGACACCACCGAGCTCGGGCAGGTGCTGCTGCCCTTGGCCGGCCCGCTGCAGGCGCAGCCGTACGCGGCGATCTTTGTGCGTGGGCCGCTCGGACGGGAGGTCTCCTCCGCGGCGGTCGTCTCCCACGACCGGCGGGAGTACGTGGAGAGCAAGGCGCTGGAAAGCGCCGAGCGCAACCGCGTCATGCCCTACGTCGCGATGCTCATCGGGGTCTTCTGCCTGGTGGCGGCGGTCAACAGCCTGTGCCTGGGGGTCGTGGACCGCAGGCGGGAGTTCGGGGCCATGCGGCGGCTGGGGATGCGCCGGCGCCAGGTGATGGCGATGGCCGGGTGGGAGAGCACGCTCACCGTGCTGCCCGTGGTGGTGTTGTCGCTGGCCGCGGTCGCCGCCCTGGCGCTCGTGCACGCGGTGAGCGCCGGCGGGCTCGCCTCGCTGGGGTCCTTCATCCCCTTCGCGTGGCTCGCCCCGCTGGCGGGCGGCGCCCTGCTGGGGGCGTCGGCGGGTTCGGTCCTGGTCGTCCGTGCGGTCATGAAGAACGAGAGGTAGACGGAGATGAACATCACGCGTGAGCCCGCGGTCGTTCTCGACGGGCTCGGGAAGATCTACGGCTCGGGGGCCTCGGCCGTCACCGCGCTCCACAACATCAGTTACGGCTTCGCCCGGGGGTCGTTCACCGCGGTCATGGGCCAGTCGGGGTCGGGCAAGACGACGCTGCTGCAGTGCGCGGCGGGGCTCGTCCACCCCACGTCGGGCAGCGTGCGCGTGGGCGGCGCCGACCTCACCGGGCTGAAGGAGCGCGAGCTCGCCTCCATGCGGCGCGAGCGGGTCGGCTTCGTCTTCCAGTCGTTCAACCTGCTCCCGGCGCTGACCGCGCTGGAGAACATCGAGCTGCCGCTGCGCCTGGCGGGGCGGCGGCCCGACCCGGACTGGGTGCGGGAGCTGGTGGGCAGGACCGGCATCGCCGAGCACGTACACAGGCGCCCGCACGAGCTGTCCGGCGGCCAGCAGCAGCGGGTGGCCATCTGCCGCGCGCTGGCCGCCGGGCCCGAGGTCGTCTTCGCCGACGAACCGACGGGCAACCTCGACACCGCCTCGGGGCAGGAGATCCTGGCCATGCTCCGGCAGGTCGTCGACGCGCTGGGCCAGACGGTCGTCCTGGTCACCCACGACCCGGCCGCCGCCGCGCACGCCGACCGGGTGCTGTTCCTCAGCGACGGACGGCTGGTGGACGTCCTGACGGAGCCGACGCCCGAGCGGGTCGCGGCGGGAGTTCAGCGGTCCTCTCCCGGCCGCACCAGCCCGGCCTCGTAGGCGGCGATCACCGCCTGCGCGCGGTCGCGGACGCCGAGCTTGGCGAACAGCTCGCTCACCCGGTTCTTCACCGTCGACAGCGACAGGTTCGTCTCCTGCGCGATCTGCCCGTTGGACAGGCCGTGCGCGATGAGTTCGAGTACCCGCCGCTCGC
Source organism: Nonomuraea sp. NPDC059023 (assembly GCF_042740095.1). Lineage (NCBI taxonomy): Bacteria > Bacillati > Actinomycetota > Actinomycetes > Streptosporangiales > Streptosporangiaceae > Nonomuraea > Nonomuraea sp. NPDC059023. The sequence goes on from NZ_JBHYIO010000087.1 coordinate 12,162, forward strand.
GCTCGGTCAGCGCGGACAGCTCGGACGGCACCTCGGGCGCGCGGCGGCGGGCGGGGCGGACGAAGCTGCCGATCAGCCCGATCAGCAGCCGGGGCGCGACCGCCGCCTCGCCCCTGTGCACGATCCTGATGCCCTCGATCAGCTCCTCCGGCGAGGCGTCCTTGGGCAGGAAGCCCGACGCGCCCGCGCGCAGCGCGGCCACCACGTGTTCCTCCAGGTCGAAGGTGCTCAGCGCGAGCACCTTCGTCCCGGGGAGTTCGGCGACGATGCGCTCGGTGGCCGCGACGCCGTCCATGCCGGGCATGTGCAGGTCCATCAGGACCACGTCCGGGCGCAGTTCGTGGCTGCGCCGCACGGCCTCCAGACCGTCGCCCGCCTCGCCGATCGTCACCAGGCCAGCGCCGGTCTCCAGCAGCAGGCGCAGTCCCGCGCGGACCAGGACCTGGTCGTCGACGACCAGCACTCTGATCATGTCCGCTCCGGAAGGGGGATGCGGGCGCGCACGAGGAAGCCTCCGGCCGGTGCGGGGCCCGCCTTGAGCTCGCCCCCGACCAGCGAGACGCGCTCGGCCATGCCCGCCAGGCCGAGTCCCAGGCCGGAGCCGCCGGACGCGCCCCTGCCGTCGTCGCTCACCTCGACCTCGATCCGGCCGGGCAGGTACGCCAGCCGTACGCGGGAGGCGGCGCCGGCGGCGTGCTTGCGGGTGTTGGTCAGCGCCTCCTGGACGACGCGGTAGACCGCGTGGTCCACGGGCGCGGGCAGCGTGACCACCTCGCCGGTGACCTCCAGGGCGGCGTTGCCCGACTCCCCGACCAGCGCGGGCAGACCGGCGGCGCCGACGCCCGCGAGGCCCTCGGCCTTCTCGCCGTCGGTGCGCAGCACCTCCAGCAGATGGCGCATCTCCGTCATCGCCTGCCTGGCGGTGTCCTCGCCGGTGAGCAGGGCCTGCTTGGCGCGTTCGCCGTCGGTGGGGATCAGCCGCCTGGCCGCGCCCATGTACAGGCTCACCACGCTGACGTGGTGGGCGATGACGTCGTGCAGTTCGCGGGCGATGCGGCGGCGTTCCTCGCGCACGGCGCGCTCGGCGGCCTGCTCCCTGCCGCGGCGGGCCATCTCCGCGCGCAGTCCGACGACGTGCCCGGCCGTGACCGGGAGCATCGGGAACAGCGTCATCGTCACACCGGTCGGCGGGTGGCCCACCAGCGCGTCCGCGCTGAGCGTTCCTGAGACGGCCGCCGCGCCGAGCGCCACGGTGGCCGCGGCGCGGGCGGGCGCGTGGCGGCCCGCCAGGAACAGAGCGATGATCATGGCGCTGCCCGGGGTGTCGTAGCCGGGCGGCATGGTCCCCAGCAGGTAGAGCACGCCCACGAGCGCGACCACGGGAACCGGGTGCCGCCTGCCCAGCCCGACGAGCCCGGCGCAGGCCAGCGTGATCAGCAGGCTCTTGACGGTGCCCACCCCGCGCAGCTCGGCCGCCAGGACCACCGCCACGAGGACGAGATCACCGAGCCACGGCCGGCTCCGCACCCAGTCGATCACCGCCCCAATCTACGCGAATCACACGCTCGCTAGCCGGTGGCGGCGGTGCGGTAGGCGGTGGGGCTCTTGCCGAGGACCCGTTTGAAGGCCGTGCTGAAGCCGAACGCGTCGGCGTAGCCCACCTTGCGGGCCACCGAGGCGACGGTCGCGGCGGGTTCGGTGAGCATGTCGGCGGCCAGCGCCATCCGCCAGCTCGTCAGGTACGCCAGCGGCGGCTCCCCCACCAGCTCCGTGAACCGTTTCGCCAGCGTGGTACGGGAGACCGACGCCGCCTCCGCCAGGGAGGCGAGGGTCCAGGGCTCGGCGGGCGAGCCGTGGATGGCGCGCAGCGCGGGTCCGACCACGTCGTCGCCGAGCGCCGCGTACCAGCCGGGCACGACCGCCTCCGGCCGGGCGAACCACTCGCGCAGCGTGCACACCAGCAGCCAGTCGAGCAGCCGGTCCAGCACGAGCTGGTGGCCGGGGCGCCCGCTCAGGAGCTGAAACTCCAGGTACTCGGCCATGGTGGAGCAGCCGTGCTCGTCGGAGACCACCAGCATCGGCGGCAGCACCCGGACCAGGCGGCGCGCGACCTCGCCGCCGATCTCGTAGGAGCCGGTCAGCAGCACGGTCCGGTCGCCGGGCCCCGCGTCGCCGGCCGGGCCGGGCTCCGGGCTGTCGGCGAACACGAACGGCTCGGGGCCGGTCACGACGGCCGCCTCTCCGGCGCGTACCCGATGGGCCTGCTCGCCCCTGACCAGCCAGCCCTCGCCGCGCAGCGGGCAGCAGAGCGTCAGCGGCGCGCCCGTGCCGATCCGCACCGAGTAGGGCGGCGACAGCACCGACGCGTCGAAGACGGCTCCCTGGCCGCGCACACCTCTGAGCAGATCATCCAGCGGGTCCACCGTGCCACGATATCCGGACGATCGGACAACTCCCCCGTACGCTCACCCATGTCCCGGCCAGGCCGTCACCGGTTGGCTGGACCCATGAGTGAGATTCTGATTCTGGGCGCGAGCGGCAAGACCGGCCGCCGGTTGGTGCGGCGGTTGCGGGCGGCGGGCGAGAAGGTACGGCCGGCCTCCCGCTCCAGCCAGGTCCGGTTCGACTGGTCCGACCCCGGCACGTGGGACGAGACGCTGCGCGGGGCCCACGCCGTCTACCTGGTGGCCCCCGACAGCCCCGGCCCGGTCCACGAGTTCGTGGCGCGGGCGGCGGACGTCAGGAAGTACGTGGTGCTGTCGGGGCGTGGCGCCGACAAGCTCGACGCGGCCTTCTCCCGGAGCATGCTGGACGCCGAGCAGGCGGCGCGGGACTCCGGCGCGGAGTGGACGGTGCTGCGTGCCAACAACTTCAACCAGAACTTCGACGAGTTCGTGTGGCGCGACGGGGTGACGTCCGGGCTGCTCACGCTGCCTCTCGGGCGCACGCCGGAGCCGTTCGTCGACGTGGAGGACATCGCCGAGGTGGCCGCCGCCGTGCTGACCGGCGACGGGCACTCCGGGCGTACCTATGAGCTGTCGGGGCCGCGCGGGCTGACCTTCGAGGAGGCGGTCGAGATCATCGCGCGGACCTCGGGGCGCTCCATCCGGTACGAGGAGGTGACGCCGGAGGCGTACCGGGCGCAGCTCGTGACGGAGGGCTGGGGCGAGGAGGACGCCGACGGGGTCCTGGCCATGTTCGCCTACATGCGCGCCGGCCACGTGGCCGAGCCCGTCGACGGGGTCCGGCAGGTGCTCGGCCGCGAGGCGGCCTCGTTCGAGGACTACGCGAGGCG
>NZ_JBHYIO010000088.1:0-14994 GCF_042740095.1 Nonomuraea sp. NPDC059023
TCAGCGTGACGCCGGTGTGACGTAAAGGATCTTGCGAGGCTGGTGTTTCCGCAGTTGGCCGACCTGGCCATCGGCAGCGTTCAAGCCGAGGTCGGGACCGCGTCGATCGTGGTGCATGTCGCGTCCCGGGGCGCGCCGGTAGCGTGTCCCGGTTGCGGGGTAGTCGGGCGGGTGCACGGCTATGTGGATCGGCAGCTGGCTGACCTGCCGTTGGGCGGGCAGCGGGTGCTGGTGCGACTACGGTTTCGGAGGTTGAGGTGCGCGACGGTCGGGTGCGAGCGGCAGACATTCCGGGAGCCGCTTCCCGGGTTGGCCGAACCGTATCAGCGCCGCACAATGGTCTTGAGCACGCAGGTGGGCGCGGTGGTGCGCGAGTTGGCCGGGCGGGCGGGATCTCGGCTGCTGGCCGTGCTGGGAGTCAGGATGTCGCGGCAGACCGCAGTCCGGTCGTTGTTGCGTCTGCCCCTGCCGGTCCGTCCGGTGCCAAGGGTGATCGGGGTAGACGACTTCGCCCTCCGCAAACGGCACCGCTACGCCACGGTGATCATCGACGCGGTGACGCGGGAGCGGATCGATGTGCTCGCCGACCGTCAGGCCGACACGTTGGAGGCGTGGCTGCGAGCCCATCCCGGTGTGCGGGTGGTGTGCCGTGACAGCAGCGGCGCTTACGCCGAGGCGATCCGTCGCGCCCTGCCCGAAGCGGTGCAGGTCGGTGATCGCTGGCATATCTGGCACAACCTGGCCGAAGCCGTGGTGAAGGAAGTCGCCGCGCACTCGCTCTGCTGGGGCAAGACCGGCCCACCGCCAAAAGAAGGGACGCGGGCCACCACCACGCGCGAACGCTGGCAGCAGGTCCATACCCTACTCGACCAGGGTGTCGGGCTGCTGGAGTGCGCCCGCCGCCTGGGCCTGGCGCTCAACACCGTGAAACGCTATGCCCGGGTCAGCGAACCCGAACGGCTGGTGCGCGTGCCGAAGTACCGGCCCACGCTGGTCGACCCGTTCCGCGACCATCTGCGCCAACGCCGGGCCGAAGATCCCGCCGTCCCGGTCCAGCAACTCCTCGCCGAGATCAAGAAGCTCGGCTATACCAGTAGCCAGAACCTGCTCTACCGCTACATCAACCAAGGCCGGGTCGAATGCGACCGGCCCGCGATCTCGCCCAAGCGCCTGGCCGGCCTCCTCCTCACCGAACCGAGCAAGCTCAAAGAGCATCACGCCGAGCGGCTGGATGCCGCCACCGCCGCCTGCCACGAGATGACCATGCTCGCCGGACTCGTCCGGGACTTCGCCGCCCTCCTCGACCCCAAGCAGGACAACGACCAGCGACTGACCGCCTGGATCGACCAAGCGCGTCAGGTCGACCTACCCCACCTGCACGCCTTCACCCGCGGGCTGGACTACGACCGAGCCGCCATCAACGCCGCCCTCACCCTCCCGTTCCACAACGGCGGTACCGAAGGCGTCAACACTAAAACGAAAATGATCAAGAGGCAGATGTACGGGCGAGCCGGCTTCGCGCTCCTTCGCCACCGCATCCTGCTCGGCTAACCACGATCTGTCACCACCGAAAGCGGGCCAGAGCCGAAAACCGTACAGTCCCGGTTGAGGGTGCAGTCGTGGTCTGATCCCGCCGGTCTCGAGCAGGCTTCTGGCGATGTAGGTCACCTCGGAGACGGCCCGCAGTGTGGCGGTGGTCAGTGGGAGATAGTCGTCCTCGGTGCCGGGGTCGGCAGTTCGGGCGCCTGGGGTGACACGCATGAGCCGGATGCAGCATCGTACTGGGTCGAGTTGCAAGGCATCGAGTGTCCAGATCGGGACGTTGCGTATGGGCAGCCCGGCGCTCCGTATCGCGTCGAACAGCACGATGGGGTTGACGGGTGAAAGGAAGACCACGTCGGCCCAGGAGCACTCGAGCGGCATCACTCGTTCACGGAGAAGGTGCCTTCGGCCGGCGTACTTGGCGATGTGGCGTGTGTGGAGGTCTGGGTAGCGTTCTCGAAGCATTGCCAGCGGTAGCAACTGGTCGCCGCGCGGATCGGTGATCATGGCGTGGAAGAGGGGTCCGCGAGGGCGCTGCGGAGTGGGGTCAGTGGACATAAAAGAAAGCGTCGGACCCGCGAGAAGCGGCCGACGCTTGATCAATTCTATTCGATGCCCGACGATGCCCGCGACGCCGAGGCTGTCTTGAGTCATCCTGCGGCCGGCTCGCCGAGACTCGTGTCGGCGTACAGCTGTGAGTGCTCCATCAGGTACGGGTTTATGTGCACGGGTTCATGAGGTGATCGGCAGGGCCCTGGTGGTCTGAGATGCTGTTTCGGTAGGTCCTTATGGAGCGGGAGGCGTTGGTGGGGACGTGGGGTCCGGGTCCGTTCGACAGTGATTACGCCGCCGATTTCATCGATGAGCTGCATAGGGCTGATCCGGATATTCAGCTTGTGCTCGTCCGTGAGCTTTTGGAGCGGATGGCGGGTAGCAGGGGTCGTTTCGATGAGGGCGCCGAGGCTGTCGCGGCGGCTGCGTTGATCGCGGGCCAGTGTCCTGGGGGCGGGCAGTATGCCTCTGCCGATGGCGCTCTTGAAGGGCCGCTGGTTGAGTTCCCTGATGAGCTGCGGGTCTTGGCCGTCGAGGCGCTTTCCCGTGCGCTTGACGAGGGCTCTGGGATGTCGGCGGGCTGGGTCGACCGGGATGATGCGGCAGCCTGGCGTGCAGAGGTCGAGCAGATCAGAGCTTTGCTGAATCCCGCAGGGTGAAGAGTCCGCGGGTCGTCTCGACCAGGCGGGCTCAGGCGTCTCGTTCGATGTTCTTGAGCCGGTTTTTGAGTCTGTAGCTGGGGCCGTTGATCGAAATGACGTCGCAGTTGTGGAGGAGCCGGTCGAGGATGGCGGTGGCGAGGACTTCGTCGGAGAAGACCTGGCCCCACTCATCTGAAGCTCTTGTTCGAGGTCAGAATGTGGCCACCGGCCACGCCACCTCCGCCTCCGGGCGCGACAGAGGCGCGGACCGCCCGCACGTTGCAGGCGTGGCCGACTCTCCGCCACATCATGGGGCAACAATCCTTGCGAGGAGTGCCATGACGTTCCACGATCGGATCGGCGATGGGCTTCCCGCCACACTTCGGGCCAAGCGGGGGTCTGTGCTCTTGGTGTGCCGACGCTGCGCATCGGCACGCCCCACCTGAACCGGCCATGGGTGTTCGTAACCAGCTTGTACCGGTCCCCTCCTTGTCAAAATAGCCAGAGGTAACAAACAGGCATGAAACTCTGTGCTGAGGGTGGGGAAGGAGATATCCCCTTCGTGGGAGCAAGCAAGCCGGATCCGGAGATCCCCGATCCTCAGGTGCGCGAACGAGCAAGTCCACGCTCTACTCTGCCGCCTATAAGGCGCGGGTCCTGGAGGAGTACGACAGGCTGGATAAGGCCGGCAAGGGCGCGTTGCTGCGCCGGGAGGGGCTGTACTCGTCGCTGATCTTTAGCTGGCGGACGGCTCGGGATCACGGTGTGGAGCAGGCGCTGGCTGGCCGGCCGGCCGGCCGAAGGCGGATCCGCGGGACAAGGAGATCGACGCGCTGCAGGCGGAGGTCGAGCGGCTGCGTGCCGAGCTCGGTAAGACCCGCCAAGTGATCGAGGTGCAGGGAAAGCTCTTCGCGCTGCTGGATCAGCTCGCCACCAGCAGCGAGACGCCGCCGGATCGGGGCGAGCAGTGACCGAGGCCCTCCAGGCCGCGCAGGCCGCGACCACGTCCGCGCGGTGCTGAACGAGCGCTTCGCCGACACCTCGCCGGCCACGGCGTACTTCTCCCTGCTGGATGAGGGCACTTCGCTGGCGTCGGAATCGACGATGTATCGGATCCTGCGCGAGCACGGCGAGGTCGGCCGGGATCGGACCAGCGGGATGCAAGTACCGGAGATCGGAAGCAGGGATTTCAGCTGCACCGGTGCCGCGTCATAAGACATGACGCTTGCGCTGCAGCAACGTGACATCCCGCGAGAAGGAGCTGAGCATTTGACGCAAAGCTGCCAACTCACCACGCCCTGGCCGCCCACACCCTCGAACATCGCACGGCTGTTCAGCAACCGCCCGAGAGCTGGTCGTCGGCGGCTGTGTGGTGTGCCGTGTGGAACATCGCGCGGGTGAACTCGATGAAGGCGCGGGTACGCGCCGTCAAGCGTGCGTTCTGCCGCACACACAGAACGACTTGAAGGGTAGGCAGGTCCTCGCGGAGTTCGCGTACTGTCAGCGGACGTCCCTCGTAGCTGGCTTCGATGGACTGTCGCTGGTGCAGGAGCGTGTAGCCCAGGCCGCGGGCCGCGAAGGAGCGTACGGTCTCGTAGTTGTCGAAGCGGTACCGGACGCGTGGCGCGGCGTTGTGCTCCTTCAAGAGGCCGAGGTAGTAGTCGCCCGGCGGATTGTAAAGGATCATGTCCTCGTGCTGGAGCTGTGCGACGGACAGCGTCTCGTGGGCGGCCAACGGATGGTTGGGTGAGAGCAGGACGTAGGGGCGCACCGTCGTCAGTGGGAACGACGTGACACCGTCGATGACGTCGAGGTCGTAGAGCATCGCCGTCTCCAACTCCCCCGATGTCAATGCCTCGCACAGATCTGCGGCCCCGCCTTCACGCACGTGCAGTTCGACGTCCGGGCGTGCGGCCTCGAACCCCTCGACCACAGGCGGGAGCAGCATGGGGCCTAGGGTCTGGTAGCACCCCACGGTCAATCGGCCGCTCGCCGTTCTGCTCTGCGCGCGGGTCCGGTCGATCATTTCGTTCATGTCCGAGAGCAGTTGCCGCGCTTCGACGAGCAACTCGCGTCCGGCTGGTGTCAGCTGGAGCCGCCGTGCGTGGTTACGCACGAGGAGGTCCACCTCCAGCCGCGCCTCGAGCTGTGCCACTCCCAGAGATATCGCCGACTGGGAGACGTGCAACTCCTGAGCTGCTGCGGACATCGTGCCGAGTTCGGCGCAGACGACGAAGTACTGCAGTTGGCGCATGGTCACGGTCATAAGTTTTTATCATAGCTCTCTGGAGTTTTTCACGCTGGACTCATGCCACGGCATGGTGCACTCTTGCTGAACAACGCATTGCACTCCTGTTGGACACTTATCCGGCACTCAACGGCATATGCGGCACTAGCGCCTTGATTGGGACAATGTGATGAGTAGTACTCCCGGCACGTTTACCGCGAGTCCAAAACCGGTTCAGAAGAAGGTGGTCGCCGCCGCGACGGTGGGCCACGTCCTGGAGTGGTATGACTTCGCCGTCTACGGCTACTTCGCCGCAACCATCGGGGAGAAGTTCTTCAGTTCATCCTCCGAGGCGGTGCAGCTTCTCGCATCCTTCGCCGTGTTCGGTGTCGGCTTCGTGGCCCGCCCGCTCGGGGCCGTCGTCCTGGGACATGTGGGCGACGTGCACGGTCGAAGACGAGCCTTCTCCATCGCGCTGATCCTCATGGGTGCGGCCACCCTCGCCATCGGGCTCCTGCCGACGTATCAGGACATCGGTTTCGGGGCCGCGGTCGCGCTCGTGGCCTGCCGTCTCCTGCAGGGATTCTCGACGGGCGGCGAGATCGGGGGATCGATCGCCTATCTGACGGAGAACGCGCCGCCTCACAAGCGGGGCTTTGTCGGAAGCTTTCAGCAGGCGAGCCTGGCCCTCGGCATGATGCTCGGGGCGATCGTCAGCGTGGTCCTCTCCGTACTCCTCACCCCGGAAGCCCTGAGCGAGTGGGGGTGGCGAGTCCCGTTCCTGCTCGGAGTGCTCATGGTTGTCCCTGGCTACTTCATCCGCCGGCAACTGGCCGACACGGAGGAGTTCCAGGCCGTCAAGACCAAGGCCGCCACCCCTGGCAAACGGCTGCCCATCGTGACGGCGCTGCGCGAGCATCCGATGGATCTCTTCAGAGCGTTCTGGCTGCCGGCCTCGCCCGCGTATTACGTGCTCCTGTCGTTCCTGCCGACCTTTCTCGCAACCCAACACTTCTTCGGCCAGGCCATGGCGCTGGCGATCACGCTCGCCCTCCAGGCAGTCTTCGTGTTGGCAATGCCGTTCGCGGGTGGCTGGTCTGATCGCATTGGCCGCAAACCGGTCATGCTGACCGGGTACGCGATGACCGGGCTTCTGGTGTATCCCGTGTTCCTCGCGTTCTCGACGGGTGTACCAGCTCTCGCGTTCCTGGCCATCGTGCCGATGGGCCTGGCTCTTTCGTGCATGTTCGGCCCGCTCGCCGCGCTGCTCACGGAGATCTTTCCGACCGAGATCCGCTACAGCGCCATCTCCCTGCCGTACAACCTCCATTCGGCGATTCTGGGCGGCTTCACACCGTTCGTCGCGACGTTGTTGATCGAGACCACGAATTCACCGATGGCGCCGACCATTCTCGTGATCGGGATAGCGGCGATCTGTTTCGTCGTCGTCCTCAGCGTGTCCACGAACTCCAAGCGAGGCCAAGAATGACCGTCTCCTCCGACGCCGAGCCCCGCACACCGACACAATTGTTCGACCCCACTGCGATCGGCGGCGTCCACCTGCGCAACCGGCTATACGTACCCGCGCACACCACCAATTTCGCGCTGCACAACCGGCCGAGCGAACGCTACATCGCCTATCTCGCCGAAAAGGCGCGCGGAGGAGCCGGCCTGATCTTCACCGAGGCAGTGCGTGTCCACCCGTCGAGTCTTCGTCGCTTCGGTCTGGGCGGCTACGACAGCGAGAGCGAGTCGTCATTCGCCGACATGGCCAGCACCGTACACGCCGAAGGCGCGCGGCTGTTCGGTCAGGTCATGCACACCGGACGGCACGACGGCAGTGAGTGGACCGGCCTGTGGTCACCCAGTGCCCTCGCCTGGTCACCCGGCCAGGAGACACCGCATGTGCTGAACCAAGCCGAGATTCGCCTGCTCATCGATTCTTTCGCCCGAACCACCGCCCGGCTCCTGCACGCGGGGTTCGACGGTGCCGAAATCCACATCGGCCACGGTCACCTCTTGCAGCAGTTTCTCTCCCCTGCCACCAACTCTCGAAGCGACGCATATGGCGGTACGGCGGCCAATCGACTGCGGATCGTGCGCGAGGTGCTCTCCGCCGTCTTCGCGAACTCATCGGATGCGCCTATCGGCCTGCGGGTCAGTGCCGATGAGATGCTCCCGAACGGCCTCGACATCGACGCCATGATCGATATCTGTGCCGCGCTCATGGACGAGTTCCCCATCGCCTTCCTTCATGTCAGCCACTCGGCGTATGTCGGCGACTACTCGCTTGCCACGCAGATGGCCGACATGTCCTTCGGTTCCGCACCCTTCCGCAACTATCCGCATCGGTTCAAGCTCGCCTTCCCCGCGACTCCGGTGCTCGCGGTATGCCGGATGGACGATGTCGCGATGGCGGACAGCCTGCTGCGCTCGGGCGCTGCGGACCTGGTGGGCATGGCCCGCGCCCACATCGCAGACCCGGCAATCGCCAGGAAACACCAGGAGGGCCGGGCCTCGGAGGTCCGCTCGTGCATCGCCTGCAACCAGGCGTGCGTGGGACGGCTGGAGAAGACGCTCCCCATTCGGTGCGTCGTGAACCCGGAAGCCGGGTTCGAACGAGAGTGGAAGGCGATCCCGGCCCCACGGCTCACTCGCCGCATCCTGGTTGTGGGAGGCGGACCCGCCGGCCTCGAAGCCGCGTCGGCAGCGGCATCGCGCGGTCACGAGGTCGTGCTGATCGAGCGCTCGGCCCAGCTCGGCGGGCAGGTGTCGACCATCCGCCGACTGCACGACCGCGCGCGGTTCGGGCTGCTGGTGGACGACTTGCAACGCGCCGTCGAACGGGCCGGCGTGACCGTACGGCTGAACACCGAACTGTCTGCGCAGAACATCGCCGCGGGTGAATGGGACGAGGTCGTCGTGGCCACCGGATCGCAACCTGCACCCGCCTTTGAAGGGGAACTCGTCCCCGAGGACGCGATCGCGGCTGACGGGTCGCACAAGCGCGTTGTCGTGATCGATGAGGACGGTGGGTGGCCAGGCGCGTCCCTCGCGGTCCATCTCGCGGCCCACCAGCATGAGGTGTGGCTGGTGACGGCCATGGATGCGTTGCTCCCGAACATCACCGTCTATTCGCGGCTTTCCCTCTACGCCCGGTTCAAGGAACTGGGTGTGCGGATTCGAACCCTGTCGACCATAGAAAGCTCCGGTGCGGGTGTGGCGGTGACACCACGCTTCGAAGGAACCTCGCACCGGCTCGACGATGTCCACATCGTGCGCGTATCCCCCCGCCGCGCGAACGACGCGCTGGTGAGCGCCCTCCACGATGCCGGCTACCGGGGCCCGGTGCACCTCATCGGCGACGCCTACAGCCCCCGCACCGCCCTCGACGCCACCTACGAGGGCCGGGGCGCGGGCTATCTGGTCGGCGTCGATACCTCTGGCACGTGGCCCGGGCCACCTCTGCGGACCCCCTACCTCGGACGGAAGGGGGGAGATCTCCTCGATACCGGCCGACCGTCGGTCAGCCCATTGTCCGTGACAACCCACAACTAGGGAGATCTATGTACGACCTCGCAATCACGGGCGGCACCATCGTGACCGACGGCCGCACCGAGGCAGCAGACGTCTATGTGGTTGCCGGGAAGATCGCAGCCCTGATGGCGCCCGGCAGCACCCTCGACGCCCGAACCAGCGTCGACGCCGACGGACAACATGTCCTTCCCGGCATCGTCGACGCCCACACCCATTTCCGGACGTGGTCCGGACACAGCGACACGCTCGAGCAGATGCTGGAGTCGGCCGCGTACGGCGGGGTGACCACGGCAATCGGCTTCGTCATGGGAATGAACGCCCCGGGAACGGACCTCCTGCACAGGGTGCAGGAGGTCGGTGGCGGGAGCAACCGTACGGTCCCCATCGACTACGCACTCCACGCGGCCATCGCCGACGAGCCCCAGACGATCTCACAGCTCGGCGATGTGACCGAACTGGGCGTGAACACCTTCAAGATGTTCATGATCAACCGAGCGCGCAAAATGATGGTCGATGACGCCTTCCTGTTCCGGGCGATGACGCAGATCTCCGCCCTCGGCGGTCTGGCGATGGTCCACGCTGAACTGGAGGACGTCACCTGCGCCCTGATCGAGCAGAACGCCGGCCGTACCGACGTCGATGAGGTCCGGCGCTTCTCGCTGAACCGTCCCGAATGGGCGGAGGCTGAGGCGACGCGGCGTGCCCTTCTGATCGCAGAACGCGCCGAGTGCCCCGTCTACGTCGTCCATGTGACATCGGAACGCGCACTTGACGAGATCAGGCTCGCCCGAGCCCGAGGGCAGGAGGTCTACGCCGAGACCTGCCCCCAGTACCTCACGCTGACGGAGGACGACGCTCGGCGCCTCGGCGGACTGGCCAAGGTCGCCCCACCCCTGCGCAGCGCGCGTGATGCGCGAGTGCTGATGGATGCGGTCCTGAGCGGGGAGATCAACGTGGTCTCCTCCGACCACGCCCCTTACACCCGCGCGACCAAGACGGATCCGGCGACGCCGTATGCCGACATCCCGGTCGGGATGCCCGGAACGGAGACGCTCCTCCCGCTGATGTGGAGTCTGCTCGCCTCCCGGGGCGCTTCAGTGGTCGATCTCATCCGGGTCACGACGTCGAACCCCGCGAGCATCTTTGGCCTCCCCGGCAAGGGCACCCTTTCCGTCGGGGCCGACGCCGACATCACGATCGTCGACCTGGAGCACCCGTCAACCATCAACGGGGACAATCAGCACACCACCGCCGGCTACTCCGCCTACCACGGACGGTCGGTCCCGCTGACGGTCAAGTCGACCTTCGTGCGCGGAGTGCCGGTCCTCGCGGACGGCGTACTCGTCAACGACGACCGCGGCCGATTCCTGAGGCGCACGGTCCACACCGAGGGGAGGCAGCCGACATGCTGAACTGGAACGCGGTCACGGACGACCTCCTGCCCGAACTCACCGCGAGCGACCGCGTGGTCGTGGAAAGCACCGGCTACGGAACACCGCGGGCCCTCGGTACACAGCCCGCACTGATCCTGGTCGACTTCCAGTACGCATATCTGGGAGACGACGTCTCCCTCCTGGACCAACTCGCCCGCAACCCATCCGCAGGCGGGGCCAAGGCCTGGCGAGCCATGCGAGCCTCGCTTCCCCTCCTGCGGATGGCCCGGCATCAGCGCGTCCCGGTGGTGCTCAGCCGGATTGCCTACGCACCCGGCACCGAGCAGGACAACACCTTCGCGGCCAAACGCGGCAATGCCGCCGCCTTCGTCGACGGAGCACCCGGTACGCAACTGGCCGCCGAACTCGAAGCCGGCCCAGCGGACATCCTTCTCAGGAAGGAGGCTGCGAGCTGTTTTCACCAAACCAACCTGCACGAACGATTGTCCGCCCACGGAGTCGACACCGTGATCATCGGCGGACTCTCCACAAGTGGCTGCGTCCGTGCCACTGCGGTTGACGCCGCCGGGTACGGCTATCGCGTAGCCGTCCTGCGTGACGCCACCGCTGATCGCATCGACCTGTCCCAGCGCGTCACCCTGTTCGACATATGGCTCAAATACGGAGACGTCATCGACACCCGCGAGGCACAAGAGCACCTGAGCCGCCGGATCAGTGCCCGAAACGCGCCAGAGGCTGTGGACGATGTTTGATCTGTCGGGGCTGCGGGCCCTCGTGACCGGAGCCGGTGACGGCGGACTCGGCGCAGCAGCCGCCCGCGCCCTTGCAAGCCGTGGTGCGGACACTGCTGTCCTGGAGCACCCGGCGAGCGACGAGCGGGCCCAGGCCACTGCCGAAGCCGTGCGCCAATACGGCGTCCGCGGCGACGTCCTCACCGTCGATCTCGCCGACAGCGCGGCAGTCGCCACCGTGCTTCAGAAGCACCTGCAGGGCGTGGACGGGATCGACATCTTGGTCAACGCCGCGGGGATCATGTTGAGGAAGCCCAGCCTCAAGACAAGCCTCCAGGAATGGCGACAGATCCAGGACGTCAACGTCACCGCCAGCTGGCTGGTCAGCAACCTCGTCGCACCGGGGATGCTGGAGCGAGGCTTCGGCCGCGTCATCAACGTCGCCTCACAGTACGCGGCACTCGCGGGCCCCATCCCCGAACCCGCATACTTCACCTCGAAGGGAGCGGTCGCCAACCTGACGAGGGCCCTGGCCTCGGAATGGTCCCGGCACGGCGTCAACGTCAACTGCATCGCGCCGGGAACCTTCTACCCCACGCACATGACATCCGCACTCTCCAAGGACCCCGGCCGCCTCGGCTGGATGGAGAACCGGACCATGATCGGCCGTCTGGGCGACCCCTCCCTCGACATCGCGGGCCCGATCACGTTCCTCGCGAGCCGCGAGGCGTCCTATGTCACGGGGGCGGTACTTCCCGTCGACGGAGGCTGGACGGCATGGTGACGCCGCCGCTCACACACCAACACCACCATCACAACAGTAAGGAAGGCTACCCATGGCAGCGATCACCAGAACGGCAGTGGTCCAGTGGACCGGAGATATCGCAAAGGGCTCCGGGGCGCTGACGACCCAGAGCACAGCACTCGCCGCCGCCCCGCTGAACTTCCCCAAGCGGACCGGCGAGCCCGATGGCGAGACCAGCCCAGAGGAGTTGATCGCCGCCGCGCACGCGGGCTGCTACGCCATGTCCCTGGCCGCGACCATCGGCAAGGCGGGATTCACGGCTACCCTGCTGGAGATCAGCGCCGAAGTCGGCCTTGAACGAATCAAATCGAAGTGGCACATCACCGGCTCACGACTCTCGGTGACCGCGGACATCAACGGCGTCGACGACGACGCCTTCAACGAGTTGCTGAAAGCCGCCGACGCCTCCTGCCCGGTCTCCAGCATGCTGCGCGCGACCGCCGAAGTATCCATCGGCAGGAAGCGCTGACAGAGCATCAGGAATCGGGCACCCGCCCCGGGCAGAGAAACCCTGACGGACCCGAACGTCAAGGAGTCGGGGTGCCGTTAACGAACGTGTCATAGGCCGCCAAACCTCGAAGATCCCTACGCGGGTGTTGTACTTCAGCCAGCGTGGTGCCGGTAGCTGCCGGGCGGTGACCCGTACTGGCGTTTGAAGGCGTGAGTGAAGCTGTACTGCGAGCTGTAGCCGACCTGCTGGGCGATCGTGTTGACGGGGGCGTCGGAGGTGCGCAGGAGCCGGGCGGCGGTGGTCATCCGCCACCATGTCAGGTAGGTAAGCGGTGGCTGGCCGACCAGATGGGTGAACCGCCGGGCGAAGGCGGCGCGGGACAGGCGTGCCTGCGCGCCCAGTTCATCGACGGTCCATGGCCGGCTCGGGTCTCCGTGGATGGCGCGGAGGGCGGCGGCGACGGCGGGGTCGTGCAGGGCCGCGGCCCAGCCGGTGGCGGAGTGGCCGGAGACGCGCTGTTCTTCGAACCAGGCGCGCAGGATGTAGAGCAGGAGCAGATCCAGCAGGGTGAGCAGGATGGTATCGGAGCCTGGGCGGTCGTCGCTGTCCAGTTCCACGCCGAGGAGTTCGACCGCGGCGCGGAGCTCTTGGTGGCGCCCTACCCGCGCCGGTAGGTGGATGACCTCGGGCAGGTCGTTCAGGAGCGGGTGTGGCCCGGATCCGTCCAGGAGGTAGGCGCCGCAGAGCATAACCACCGTCGGCGGCCGGTCGGCTGACGTCTCGTCGTTGCGGCCATCTTGGACTCCGGTGAGCGTTGTGGGCGGCTCGCTTACCGAGGTGGATGGGTCGTCGGCCAAACCGTGTGCGGATCCGCGCGGCAGGAACGCCACGTCGCCCGGCCCAAGCGCGATCGGCTCACCCTCCGGCGGGAGAAGCCAGCACGTTCCCTGGAGAACGATGTGGAACCCGGAGGAAGGCACCGCCGCAGACCGCAGGGCGAAGGGAGCGGACCTGGTCACCCGGCCCGAGTGGGGTCGACCGGTGCGCGCCGCACTCACCACATCGGACAGCACATCCACCCAGTCAGGTTAACCAATGGCGACCTCAACAAAGACGATGACGCAAACCCTGGAGCGTATCGCGCATTCAACCGTCTTGTGTCAGCGCCTTACGGTGCTGATGGCTGAGCAATCGCGCAGCTCCCCATCGTGAGGAGATGATATGAAGATCGCCGTTTATGGCCCGAGTGGATATCAGGGCAAGCTCGTGCTCACCGAACTGGCGCGACGCGGCATCGACGCAGTTCTGGCCGGACGCAATCTCGCGCGCCTGGAGGCGGCCGCCTCGGCGGTTGGCCTCTCCGACACGGAACGACGCGTGGCCGACACCAGCGACCATGAGGCGCTCGTCAGCGCGTTCCACGACTGCGCCGGCGTCATCAACTGCGCCGGGCCGTTCACCTCCTCAGGTGAGGCCGTGGTCCGCGCCGCGATCGCCGCCGGCTGCCACTACGTCGACACCTCAGGCGAGCAGCTCTACGTCAAGAAGATCTTCGACACCTTCATCACGGAGGCGGAGAACGCCGGGGTCACCGTCGTACCCGCCGCCAACGACGGCTGCGTGCCGGTAGACCTCATGGCCCAGATCCTGGCCGACCGCCTGGAATCGGTCGAAGAGATCGTCACCACCCACATGGTCATCGGAGGCGGCGCCATGTCACGCGGCTCGCTGCGCTCGCTGGTCGAAACGATCGACGCCATCAAGACGGGAGGCATAACCTACTACGATGGCGACTGGCGTCCCCGCATGCCCGCGCGCCACACCGCGATCCGACTGCCCGGACAGTCGGAGGCGACCCCGGTGATGGCCTTCCCTGTGTCGGAGGTGGTGACCATTCCCCGTCACATCCGCGTCCGGCATGTCGAGGGACTGACCGAGGCGGCGTTGGGCGACCAGCTGAACACCCCGCTCACACCGGAGATCATCGACAGCCTGCCGGAAGGACCCGATGAGGACAGCCGCCGCACCCAGCACTTCACCTATGTACTCGACGCCATCAGTTCCGACGGCCGCCGCGCCCGCGGCATCGTCCAAGGCTCCGACACCTATGGCACGACCGCGGTGATCGCCGTCGAAAGCATCCGCCGTCTCATCGCCGACCCTGCCAAGCCGGGAGTACTCGCCCCCGCCCAGGCCTACCACCCGACCGCGTTCCTCGACTTTCTCATCCCGCATGGGATCCTGTGGACCATCCAGGACGCGCCGGCAACCTGACAACGAGCCTTCTCCGGTAACGATCAGCCACGGTGTGTGATCGTCTGGATGGCTCGCTGGACTGAGCGAAGGTCCCAGATCGCCGCGAAGCCCCTGCCAGCAGGCCTGGAACTCCTACAGCTTCGGTGAGCCACCTCTCGCTTGATCGGTCTCCGTGGTGAGTTCGAGGCGCTGGGCGGGGATGGCGATGGTCTGGTGGTCGCTGCCGGGCTTAAGCTCGGGGACGTATTTGTAGATGGTGGAGCGGCTGACGCCGAGGAGCCGTGCGATCGAGGCGATGGTGGCGTCGGGCTGGGCGAGCAGGGCGCGGGCGTGCCGGACCTGCTCGGGGGTCATCGCGGGCGGTCGGCCGAGCCGAACACCGCGGGCCTTGGCGGCGGCCAGGCCCTCGTTGGTGCCCTCGATGGTGAGTTCGCGGATAAACTCGGCCAGGGCGGCGAACACCTGAAAACCAGGCGCCCGCCTGGCGTGGTGGTGTCGAGAGCTTCCTTCAGGAATCGGAACCCGACGCCGCGGCGACGCAGTTCGGCGACGATCGTGACGAGGCCCTGCAGGGACCGGGCGAGCCGGTCGAGGGAGGGGACGACAAGGGTGTCGCCTGGTCGCAGGTAGTCCAGCACCTTGGTGAGTTCTTCGCGCTCGGCGTCCTTGCCGGACTTCTTGTCGGCGAAGATCCGGATGCAGCCCGCGGCCTTCAGCGCCAGGGTCTGCCGGTCGAACCGCTGATCCTTGGTCGACACTGTGGGTGCCGAAAATCCATCCACCTATGCCGAGCTGCAGCTTCTCCTGTATCGATCACTCATGGTTGAGCATGCGCTCAACTCCTGTTGAGCGACTGTT
>NZ_JBHYIO010000089.1:0-14263 GCF_042740095.1 Nonomuraea sp. NPDC059023
CTCCGGCGGATAGTTGTTCGGCACAGCAGACTCCTTCTTCCGGGAACCAGGGTTCCCCAGAGACCAGGTGTCCACCAAACCGGGTCAACTCCACTCTTCACACACCGACCATGGACGCCCTTCGTCATGCCCGCAGCCGATCACGGAATTTCACATCAACGATCTAGGCTGGCCTCGAACTCCCGACTGTCGCATTCCGATTCCACAGGGACGGCGCCCTCCACCCGGCGGTTGCCGACCAGTTCGCCCGTGCGTGCCACGAAGACGGTAATGGTGTACGCGCCCTGAGCGAGCATGATGGTCCCGGTTTTCTCGGGTTGATCCTCGCCTCGGTAGTGGCAAGTGATCTCCGTGCTCGTCACCGACTCGACCTTCTTTTCGCAGACCACCAGCTGTACTTCAATGGGGTCCGGCTTGTCGTCGGGGTCCAACTCCTGCCATTCCGTGCCCGTGGAAGCCCAGTTGGCCCCGCCGTCATCTCCCCCGGACGTGAATGCTGCCGCGGGGTGCGGTCCCGGACCCCGCGGTACATACGAGGCCGCGCGGGGGAACGGGTCACCGTTGCCGTCGTCCTCACACATGCGGGCGAAGTCGGTCAGCTCGCGGGGCAGGTCGCCGAGGAGGGCGTCATTGACGGGGGGCTGCTGGATCAGCCACCACGACGTGAGGCCGAGCGCCACCACGGTGACAGTGAGCCGCCAGATGATGAGTCCCGGTCGCACCGTGCGCTCCTTCCGGACTGTCCACACGACCACCACGACAACCGGAATCGCCAGCAGCGCAACGGCGATCAGCCAGAACATGTTTGGCCTCCTCGGCCCCGACGTCTGGTCTGTTACCGGGGGATGGAACAGCGCCAGCCCGTCGCCCCAGAGCCGACATCCTTTCACGAAGCGACGTGCCACGGCAGAGCTTCAGTCGCGCGCCGTCGCCTGTTGCGGCCAAGGCATTAAACAGCCGCCGCGCCCGCCCAGAAGATCAGCCACGAGCGGCCAGAGTGGCGGGCGCGGGGTCAGTCCTCGATGACGCCCAGGCCCTGGATGTTGCTGGCGCGCACGTCGGCCAGCGCCATCAGGTAGCCCGTCTCCAGGGCGTGGCCGATCGCTCGCATCTGTTCCATCGTCAGGGGCAGCGAGGTTATCCCGAACCCCGACAGCTTCATCGCCACCGCGTGCTCGGCGAGCGACTCATCGCCCGCCTCGAACCGGTCGCTGTCGAAGCGCAGGGTGGCGATCGCCGAGACGATGGTCTCCAACTCGGTCTGACGGTTGTCGTCGCTCACGAAACCTCCGAACACCAGGGGGTGAAGGATCATGGTCCCCCTGACCGTACGCGGCCGACCCCGGCTTCGCCGAGGCCGGCGACGACGAAGCCGCGGTCAACCACGCAGGGGGCAATCCCTGCGGAAGGCTGCGCAAAGCCTTACACCCGCCTACCGCCGTTGCTGCCCCACTCGCCCCCGATTCGGCGCGTTTGTGCTCTACAGGCTGGCGAGGAGCCGCAGCCGCTCCCCCAGCCCGTTGCTCCGCAGCGACCGGTCGGCAGCTGCACACGAACACGAACACGAACGCGCGAAGCCGAAAGGTGCAGTGCATCGGCCAGCATGCGCGCGGCCTCGGGCTGCGAAAAGGTTGATGATCTTGAAGGGGTACGTCTGCGTCCCGTCCACTTCTGAGCGCGCCGGCGCGAAAGCCATACGGTGCGGACCTTGCCGATGAGGCCTTGATCAACGCCGTCATCACCTCTTCCGGCTGTCGCCCGCAAGCCGTCTTCGGTGGCACGTGCTCCCCCGGGTTCAGGGCGCAATCACCATTCCCGAGTAGTGACGTGCCGCACAGTTTCCCCTGGTCATAGCCCGTAGCGGCAGCCTGGCCATGAGCCGCTCCTTCGGCGAAACCGGCTGTCTTCCACGCCCGGGAGGCGGTGCGGCAGATCTCGGCGAGGTCACGCGCCGGGAACCTGAAAGTTTCCTGTGAGCTCTGATGCTAGCTTTACGGTCGTTTTATCCGTTTTATACCCATAAGGGTGATTGGTGAGTCCCTCCCGCAAGCTGGCGACCGCATGCGCGCTCACCGCGTTCACCGTGCTCGGCACGGTCACGGTCGCCTACGCGGCCCCCACGCCCGAACCCTCCACCACGGCTTCGCCCACGTCGCCCGCGGCCGCCCCCACCTCTGATGGCAAGCGCGCAATCGTGGCGCGCACCGAGACCTCCACCACCTACCGGCGCGCCGACGGCCGCACCGTCACCGAACTGCACGCCGGCCCCGTCCGCGTGAAGCAGGACGATGGCGGCTGGGCCGACATCGACACCGACCTGATCGAGGACGGCAGTACGGTCCGTCCCAAGGTGGCCAAGGGCGAGGTGCGCCTTTCCGGCGGCGGCAAGGGCTCCTTCGCCGAGCTGGTGCGCGAGTCCGGCCAGAAGCTGGAACTCGGCTGGGTAGGTGAGCTGCCCCAGCCCAGTCTGGATGGCAACAAGGCCGTCTACCGTGGTGTCGTCGCCGAGGGCGCCGGCGACCTGGTCGCCACCGCGCTGCCCACCGGGCTGCGCTTCGACATCGTGCTCAACCGGCGGCCCGAGGGCCCGGTCGAGATCACGATCCCCGTCGCCGCCGACGGGCTCACCCTCGCCGAGAACGGGGCCGGCCAACTCGCCGTCAAGGACGGCGGCAAGGTCATCGCCTCCTCGTCCAAGCCGGTCATGTACGACGCCGCCTCGCCGCACGCCTACCGCGCCCGCAAAGGCGGCCTCGCCCGCAGCGCCCCCCAGGGAGGCGCGGGCCAGGACCGCGTCGGCCAGATCGCCGCCGACCTGCAGAGCACCGGCGACGGCAAGACGCTGGTGCTCAAGCCCGCCGCAGACTTCCTCGCCGACCCGAACACGGCCTACCCGGTCACCGTCGACCCGTCCGTGGTGCTGCCCCTCAACGGCGACACCGACGTCAACAGCGCCTTCGACGGCAACAACGTCTCCGGCGGCTACCTCAAGGCCGGCACCGAAGCCGACGGCGAAAAGGCCCGCGCCTACCTGCGCTTCAACACCGCCGGGCTGAAGACCCCCACCAAGGCCGAACTGAAGGCTCACCAACCTGGACGCGCCCGCCTGCAGCCCCGCCGTCGGTGCCGGCATCCAGGTGCGCCGCGTCACCGGCTTCTGGGACGCCACCAAGCAGACCTGGACCCCGCAGCCGGCCAACACCACCGAGGACGCCGTCACCTCCACCGAAGGCTCCCAGCTCGGCTCCTGCGGCACCGGCACCATGAGCTGGGACGTCACCCCCATCGTCACCAAGTGGGCGGCCGGCACCGCCAACCACGGCCTCATCCTGCAGGCCCCCACCGAAACCAACGTCAAGAACTACCGCGTCTTCGCCGCCAGCGAGAACACCGACGGCCTGCAGACGCCCACGCTCGAGGTCACCTCGGACGAGCCCTTCACCCCCGGCGAAGGCGACGACCCGGCCGACCCCGGACCCGCTCCCGAAGACCTGTATCCCGGCAGGGCCGACACCGACACGGGAGTGTGGATCACCGATGCCACCGACTTCACCGACACCGGGCTGATCGTCACCCGCAGCCACAGCGCCGGCCAGCGCATCGACGCCACCCTGCCGAACGAGGGCGTGCTGGGCCCGAACTGGCGGCTGGAACCGCTCGGCGGCATCCTCGGCAACCGGCTGAAGGACTTCAGCGCCAACGGCTACATCCAGATCAACCTGGGCAAGGACTCCGCCCGCTTCACCGCCGACCCCGCCAAGCCCGGCACCTTCGCCGCCGACAACGGTGACACCGTGGTGAAGAACGCCGACGGCAGCTTCACCCAGACCATGGTCGCGGCCGAAGAAGGCGCCCCCACCCTGACCTACACCTGGACGAAGGTCGGAGCCGACCACCTCATCACCAAGATCGGCAACGCCAACGGCGCCGCCGTGATCACCTACGACGCCCAGGGCCGCTACAGCCGCCTGGCCGCACCGGCCACACCGCAAGACGACTGCGCCACCGCCTCCTGCGCGACGGCGGCCTTCACCTACGCCACCGCCACCACGGCCACCAGCAGCACCCTGGGCGATGTGGCCGGCCAGCTCAAGGCCATCAGCTTCACCCCGGCCGGGGGCGGCGCGAGCAGCCAGGCCGTCACCTACGGCTACGACACCGCCAAGCGGCTTCGCCAGGTCACCGACCACCGCAAGCTCGACGACGAGCCGGTTCTGCTCAGCACCTACACCTACGACGCCAAGGGCAACATCACCGCGCTCAACACCCCCGCGCTCGGCTCCTGGAACCTGACCTACGAGGCGGTCGGCAAGCTGAAGACGGCCACCCAGCCGGCCACCGTCGCCCTGCGCGCCTCGGCCAAGTGCCAGTACATGTCCCAGTACATGTACGGGCGTGACGGCTGCTGGTTCGGCCCCGTCCCCATGGAATACGGCGGCAGGCTCCTGCAGCCCGGCTGGAAGAAGACGCCCACCAAGAAAGCGGTCGTGGGCGTCAGGAACGACCACTGCTCCAACGCTCCCGACCGCCCCCGCGGATACAACTTCGAAAAGCGCGTGCGACATGCACGACTACGGCTACGGCATCATCTACAAGAGCAAGACCGACAAGTGGACCAAGTCCAAGAAGGCCGCCGCCGACTCCATCCTGTACTCCGTGCTCAAGGACTACACCTGCCCCGCCTACGGAGTCAGGCGGCCCGACTGCTGGTCCATCGCCTACGGCTACTGGTGGGGCGTCACCTACGGCGGTGGATCGTCCATGGGCGGCTGACCCCCGCCCCAGCTGAACCACATCGGGCGGCCAGCAACTGACCGCAAAGCCGTGGCGAAGACAGCCGCCACAAGCCCTTCGCCACGGCTGGCAGCGCATCGCGCCAGCCCATCCATCCTTCGACGAGATCCGAGCACAACAACCAACGCCCGCCACAAACGATCACAAGGCACACACCTCATGATGAACAGACTTCGCTCGCTCAGCATCCCGGCACGGGTAGCTTTCGGCTACCTCGCCCTGGTCATCGTTTTGGGTGTTCAGGTCCTGCCTCATGCCGGTCGGGGCGGCGGCTTGGAGTTTCTCTGGCTCGGGCTGGCCACTTTCCCCACCAGCATGATCATCGGGGCGGCGGTGAACGCGATCTCGCCACCCGACAGCATGCTCGCCTTCATGCCGTACATCCTCACCGCCCTTTTGGTGCTGGGCGGCGCCGTCCAGGCATGGATCATCTACAAGCTCTTCGGCTGGATAGAGCACCGCAAGAGCCGGCAGCGCCCCTCCTGAACGCTCGGCCGCACGGTGGGCGACGCCTTCATCGGGAGGGGCTGGGCCCAGGAACCCGATGCGCATGAACGGCTGACGATCAGGACGCGCGCCGGTGTGGTTACCCGCCGGGTTCCCCGGCGCCTGGAGGCCGACCGCGACTTTCCCGGGCAATTCGGCGTTAGGCCTCTACCGGGGCCCGGCGTGCTGGGCGGATGGAATCTGGCCGTCTCCTCCTGCTCACGCTATCCGAAGGAAGCCCGCGCGCTCATCCACCACTTCACCACCGTGAAGCACCAGACGACCTTGCTACAGAAGGCCGGATTCGCCCCAAGCCTGAGGGAGCTCTACTCCTCGTCGGATCCTTACGTGTCTGTCATCCGCCGGGGACTAGGTGATGCGATCACCAGGCCGGTGACCCCGAGCTACTCGGATGTGACCAGAGCCGTGCAACAACGGCTGCATCCTGTTCTGCGTGAAGGTGACGTGCTCTCGGCCATGCGCTGGTTGCGCGATGATCTGCTGGATGTGCTAGGGCACGGCTGAACCTCACGACCGAGGGCCTGAAGAGCGAGGTCCTGCACGTCCGTCCACCGGACCGGCTCGGCTGTGCCATGCCTCGGCACTCAGCGGCGCCTTGAGCTTGCCACTGAGCCTGATGCCGAACCCGGTGCCGAGGCCCGCGCCGCGTTGCGCGCCCGCAAAGGCAGCGCGCGCACGAGCGGCTGACGAGCGAAGACGCCCGCTCCCTGGCCAACGGACCATGGCCGGGTCGGGCACCCCCAACCCCCCCATGGAGACATCCCGCGCTGTCCCAAGCCGGCGTCGGATCCCTCAGAGAAGTAAACGATCTTGATGTGCGCCAGTTCCTCGGGAGTGGCCAGCCATCTAGTCGGTGGTGGGCTGGCCGGCGGAATCGCGGGCGAGGGCGACGATCCGCTCCAGGGCCGCCGCGTGTCGCTGGAAGGCCAGCCGTCCCAGCGGGGTGATCTGCACGTACGTGCGCCGCGCCCGCTTGTCCTGGTCCTTGCGGACGGTGACGTATCCGGCGGCGGTGAGCGCGGAGACCTGCTTGGACAGCGCCGAGTCGCTGGTGCCGACCGAGTCTCTGAGGAAGCCGAAGTCCACCCACTCGGCCGGCACCAGCAGCGCCACGACCGACAGACGCGCCGGGACGTGCAGGAACTCGTCGAAGAGCGGATCCATCAGGCGACCCCGCCGCCCTGCTGGACGATCGACTTCATGATGGAGCGGTTCACGGGCGTGGCCGCCAGGTAGGCCACGGCAGCCACGATCGCGCCCGCGACGGCCTGTGACAGGAGCCCCTGAGGCGGCAGGTTGAACAACGCGAAGGCGGCGATCCGGCCGATGATGAAGGCCGCCATGATGCAGGCCAGCAGCCCGCAGTGGAACAGCATCTCCTGACGGGTGACCTTGCGGCGGACCGAGGCCCAGTGCTCGTAGACGATCCCCACGCCCATGTACAGGACCGTTCCGAGCGCCAGGCCGACGAAGTCCCAAGGGTGTGGCAGGTCGATGGTCGCGAAGGCGATGAAGAGGCCGAGCGCGGAGATGAGCACGCGCGGAAGCGCGAAGCTCTGGCGCAGGAGCTGCTGCCGGGTCTTGTCCTGGAGGCGGTGGATGTCGTCGAGCGAAGTCTGGGCGTCGTGCTGGTTCATGGGACCATCCCCTGAGTCGACTACTTTCCTGTGAGGAAAATACCATCTGTTTTCCTCACAGGAAAGTAGTCGACGTGCGGAAGACTGGTCGGCGGGCCGGATGAAGCGTCGGATTCCGGCCGGCGCCCCCTGGGTGCCTCGCCGTACGCGAGCCGTCACTACCGCTGTAGCACCGAGGCGATGCTCGGGGCTATGCGTAGTGGGGATGCCTGAGTCAACCGGGTTGGGGAGAGAGTCCACCGCCGGAGGACAAATCCGCATCCTTGCCGCTCACGCCCGCCGGGGGGCTTCAGGCGATCCCCTTAGGGTCAGGGCTGAGCAAGGTCTCATACCTCTCTCCGCGTGATCGGCATCCGGTCAGGCCTGCCGGGTGGCTCCGGCGGAAGGGAGGTGAGAAGTCCGATGGACTGCCGCGCCAGCCACCAGTGCGAGCCATGGCCGCTCCGAACTGTCCTATCACCGTGTGCACTCCCTTCGAATGATCTTCAAAGGGCTCACATGCTGGCACGGCGACCCTGCTCGCGCGGCCGTTCGGGATCTTGTAGGGATTGATGCACAGCCGTCCCGCTCAGCGCCCTTCCCGCCTCTTGCCCTCGCGTCCGGGCGGATTGCGCAGCATTTGGCGCGGGGGCCGCGGGTGTCGAAGGCACGCGGCCCAGCACTCGGGGATGCTCCCCCGGCTCGCCGGCACCAGTTCCCTGGTACGGCGCGACCGCAGCTTCGTCTGGGCTGTGCGAGGGGGAGGGCGCTGGCCTGGGGTGGCGCCCGTTCCCGGCGGCTGACTGTGTGCCTGCGTGTCCGGGCTCGTCAACCGGGTTCGAGCCCACGCCCTTCGGGCGGGCTTGGGAGGGCTCGTGACGGGCCGGGTCAGAGATCTTTTGCTGGCGAAAAACATCTTGAGCCCGGCCCGTCATCACCCGGTTGCCGGTCCCGGCCCCACCGAAGCGTGGTCTGCCGTGCCGGGAACAGGCGCCACCCCAGAGGGCCAGCCCTCGTCTCCCGGCCCGAGACACCGCAGCGTCCCACGCCGCCCCGCGCGGCGGGCGCCAGGCCAGGAGGAGACCCCGTATGCAGGACATCCAGATCAGCGTCACCGGCAAGATCGCGTACGCCCCGCGCTTCTTCCCCGCCTCTACTTCGGCGCCGGCCATGTGGTCGGCCAAGCTGGAGGTGCACGGGCCGCCCACGCCCGGCCGTGACGGCACCTACGTCCCGACCCGGCACATCGAGGTGGTCACCTACGGCCTGGCCGCGATCCGCGCGGAGGAGTCCTTCGCCGTCGGGCACGTCCTCACAGTGCAGGCCTGCGACATGATCGCGCAGCTACGAGACCAAGGACCGGCAAGGCAACAAGGTCGTGCGCGCCGTGATCAAGGTGATCGCCTCCTCCATCGGGCTGTGCGCCCGCTATTCGCCGGTCCGCCAGGGCGAGGCGTCCTGGCCCGCTGGCGGGGTGTCGGCGCGGATGGTGCAGGGCGCGGCCACGTCGACGCGCGAAGAGCAGCCGCAGCCGGCCGCCTGACCCGGCCACCCCCTCCCCCGCTCTCCTCCCCTTTTGCCGGGGCGGTTCCGCGATGGCCGGTGCCGCCCCGACTGCCTTCCCGGGCGCCGGTGGGCCCCCGGGAGATACCACCGCACAGAGAAAGCGGAGTTCCGCATGCCCGCAGCAGTTCCAGCCGATCCCGACACCATCACCGAGCCGGACGAGCCCGGGTTCGCCGATCCGCACCTTGATCCCGAGGTGAGCGTCCCCGACGACTACCGTCTGGCCAAGATCCCGCTGAAGTACCTGGGGCACTCGCCCAAGAACGTCCGCCGCGACTACCAGGTGTCCGCGGCCTTCTGCGCCTCGCTCAAGGCCGAACTGCAGGTCGTGATCACCGTGATCCCGATCCCGGACCACTACCAGCGCGGTGAGGGCGAGCAAGAGCACCGCTGGTGGGTGGTCAAGGGCAACCGGCGGCTGGCCGGAGCCCGAGCCGTCGACCCGCCCCTGCCCCACCTGCTGTGCCTGATCGACCTCACCAAGAGCGCCGACGATCCGGCGCACTACATCGACCAGGTGGTGGAGAACGATGAGGAGTTCCGCCGCGGCCTGGACGTGTTCGAGCGCGCGGACGCCCTGTTCGCCGCCTACGGGTCGGGCGCCACCAAGGCCGAGATCCGCAGGCGCACCGGCCGCAGCCGCGACGAGATCGCCGCCGCGCTGAAGACCGGCCGGCTGTCAGCCGAGACCCGGGCCTTCGCCCAGCGCATGGACTACGCCTGGACACTGGACGAGCTGGCACTGCTGGCCGAGTTCGAGGGCGATGAGGCGGCGCTGACCAGGATCAAGAACGTCGCCGGCCAGTGGGGGCGCTACGTCCGCTACGCCGTCGAGCTCGTGCGCCGCGAGCGGGCCGACAAGCTCGCGCACGAGGCCGCGCTGGCCGAGCTGAAGGCGGCCGGTGTCACGGTGACCAAGGACGAGCCGAGGCTCGCGATCGAGCTGAAGCGGCTGGCCCGGCTGGTCGACGGCTTCGACCCCGCCGGGCACGAGAGCTGCCCCGGCCACGGCGCCTACTTCAACAGCTGGGACCCGGCCACCCCGATCCTGTACTGCGGCCGGCCGCACCTGCATGGCCACCAGCCGCCCACCCACGCCTCGGCGCCGAGCGCGAAGCAGCAGGACGAGGTTCCCCGCAAGGTCGTGATCGAGGGCAACCGCGCCTGGCCGGCGGCCGCCACCGTCCGGCAGGAGTGGCTGGCCGCCTTCCTGGCCCGCAAGAGCGCCCCCAAGCCTCTGGCCCGGTGGATCACCAAGATCCTGCACGAGATATGCCGACCCCGGTCCGCAACCGGCTCGCCGGCGCCCGCCTCAGCAGCCTGTACGCCAAGCTGGGCGGCCCCGCCGACCTGCAGGCGGCGCTGGCCACCGCCGGGCCGGGCAGGTTGACGATGCTGCAGCTGCTGCCGATCGCGGTGGCCTGGGAGCACGAGCTGAGCCAGGCCTCCGACAACTGCCGCAACACCTGGCGGGCCGGCTGACCCCGCAACTCAAGACGGTGCTCAACGCGATCGGCCACGCCCTGGCTGCCGCTCCCCCACCGGCACCCACCGAGCACGCCGGACGTGCCGAGGCAGGCGCCCCGCCGCTGCCCGGAGACGAGCCGCCATCCCGAACCGAAGCCGACCCGACGGCGGACGGGCTGGCGCAGCTGCGGCGCGCCATCATCACCGCCTGGCCGTACGGCATCACCGCCCTGCACGCCGCCTTCACCGCCAAGACCGGCACCACCCTGCGCGCCGCCGACCGCCGCCAGCTCGCCGCCTTCGCCGCCGACCTCACCACCCACGCGCCCCACGACCAGCACGAACGCCCGCACGACCACGGCCAGGCCGACCGCGACGACCGGGACGTGGTCGACGCCGAGCTCGTCGAGGGCGACGTCGTCGACCCCTAACCCCTTCCTGCCCGCGCCCCTCAACCTGCCGCCTCCGCCCGCCCGGGCCGAGGCGTCTTCTCATATCGGGAGCAACCCTCATGATCATCGTTCACGTGTCGCCAGCACTCGGCGTCGTCGTCTTCGGCACCGTCCCGCGCGACCTGCTGCCCCTGCTGACCCGGCCCCAGCGCCGCGGCGGCCTGGACCTCACCCCCTCCCGCCTGGTCTGCCACCAAGGCGAGCTCGGCGGCTGGTGCCTGGACGGCAGCGCCGGACAGCCATCAGCCGCCACCCTGCCCCGCGCCCACCAGATCGCCGCCGCCCTGCGCCACGCCAGCCTCGAAGTCGAGATGGACCTCACCCGCCACACCCGCCCGGCCGGGCACGCCGAAGCCGAGCTGTACGCCCGCAGCCGCGCCCGTGGACGCGCTCACCCTCCTCACCCCGCCGAACGGCGAGAAGGCGCGGGCATGACCGACGACTCCGGCCGCCACGTGCACGAGTTCGGGCCCACCGTCTACGCCGTCACGCTCGACGTCTTCGACGCCCACGGCCACGCCCAGCACCACCTGGCCGAGCGCGAAGGCGACGACCTACACGAGCTCCTCGAAGCTCCTACCATCTGACCGAACCGCGTCCGTCGCGTTGATCTCGCCGTCTGAACGGCTGTAGCGCACATGCCCACAAAGCAGCAAACGAAAAATTCAAATATCCCAAGCCGCGACGCGCAGGTTAAAAATCAAGCCAGGGGGTCGCAATGCGAGGCTATTCTCTCAGCGCCCGAGAGTAGTCCATGTCCGCGATGGGTAGCAAAGAACAATCGTGCCACGATCGGGGTAGCGATAGACAGTTCGGAGCATTGGAGCTAGTTGTGGTAGCAACAGTAACGGATTGGCACGGGCCTTTCTTTCATCCCTTCCCGACCCCCCTACCCTCCGGTGGAACCGTCGTCCGGCAGTACAGCCTGCCTAATGGGCTCCCAGAAGTCGTTTATCACGTCATGACAGTGCCTTGGACTAGAGTGTCCGAAAACCCTACTCGATATGAAACGGTCGCCATATCCGCAGTGGATGTATCCTGGGTAGCTAAGCCAACGTCGGGCGCCAACGAGAACTACCTATACGTCACGTACGCTAATACCGGATTCCATCAGATTCTGTCTATCACCGCGTGGATCACTTCGGTGCAAAAAGCTTAAGGAGCCGGGCAATGCATTTGACGGTAGTTCATACCGTGGACGGTTACATCGTGAGTGCTACGGCCCATCCATCGGATGCGCCGTCGGCGCATGCACCGTTGCAGGCTGGAGAGCTCGTCTCGCGCGTCGACGTGCCTGAGATCACCCAGGATCTTGAGGTCGCCGAGATCGTCGAACGTATCAACCGGATTGTCTATGACTATCGCGTTGAAGGAGTAGGCGCTGCAGCCCACTTGACGCAGAAGACAAGGCCCTCCGATTCATAGCCTTTTGGGGAACCCTTCTCGGGCAGACCGATGCAATGCGTGCCCGGTTCCCTTGAGGGCTGCACCCGCCGCTCGATTGCCCGGGAGCTCGAAGCCGTCCTAGGGTCGGCAGCCTGGCCTGCGCTCTGCACGAACGCCAGCGGGCGGCACTTGCGATTAGGTCAATCTCATGCCGTGCGGCCGTACTTCCCGCTCGGCTGCGAACTGCTGGCAGGCGGCACCATCCCAGCTCGCCGGCCGGCGTAAATGCAGCAACCGCGCCAAAGGCGTCCCACTGGACGAGGTGCGCGAACGCGACGTCACCCGCGGCTGCCGCTACCTGATCAGTTACGAGGTGCGCGAGGCCTCCCGCATCGCCAAGGACCGCGCCTTCGACACCGAACTGCGCTGCGGCTCGTACCCGCTGGCTGACCAGGGCAAGGACCGCGCCGCCTGCCTGGCCGGGATCAAAGGACAAGACCGGCCGTGCCTGAGGCAAGAGTGCCTGCACCTTCTGTGCCTCTTCGCCCTCACTACCCAGGCAGGGCGGGCCCGCGCTCTGGACCGCTTCGAGAACAACCCCGGGGAGGCCGCCCTGCCCCTGATGCTCGAAGAGGTCGCCATCCGGCTCAACCCCACCCAGGGCCTGGCCGGCATGGACCGGCGCACCCGCCAAGGCCTTCGCCTGCGCGACCTGATGGCCGCCCGGACCACCCTGACCGAGTATCAGACGCGGCTGCAGCGCAACACCTGGGCCCTACACCGGGTCCAGCGCGCCACCCTCGGCCCGGCCACCTTCCACCGCAGCGTGCAAGCCGTCCACGCGCACCGCCCTCGACCAGGCCGGTGGCTAGGCCGACGAGCTCGGCGGCATCCGCCGCCGATGGCGGCCGCCGCAGCACGGACCATCCCACCTGGGAAGAGTTCCGTCGCCGCCCCTGCATCGGCATCGGCAAGACCGGCAAGCGGTTCGAGACCGCATGGCGCAAAGCCCAGAGCCGATCACCCGATAGATCACCCTGCCGCACCGAATCAATGACATCAGGCCCATTTCAAAGGCGCAGGACAGGTGTTCCGCCTGGCGTGCTGGTTCGCATGGCCCGGGTGGTGCCACATCTCACCGATATAAATGAACGATGATCGCATTTCAGATCGCTGCTCTACTCGTCGGTTTACTTGGGAGAACGTGAGGTGGGTTTCCCATAAGCACGGGGCCCCTCACGAAGCTGTCTGTGCTTGGCCGTACGCTCGGTGCCCCCTGTTGAGCTACCGCTCCGCGCCGCGGTGCTCCTTCGCGTGGAAGGCACCTGCATGGCGCGAGACGATCGAGACAACGTGGACAGCCCAGACGCCGTTACTGGCGCGGTGGGCGGCCCGATGGAGGTTGTGCTGGCACGGCGGATGGCCGGGCCGGTCGTGGGTCCCGACCACGCATTTGTCGCCCCGGGTGGCTGCCCGGATTCTGGGGTCGATTCCGGAGGGCACCCGCCGCGCTACACCGCCGATTGGAGCCGGTTCAGCGCCTGGTGTAGCGCGGCGGGCCGGACGGCGCTGCCGTGCACGGCCGAGACGCTGGCCGAGTTCGTCTCGGCCATGGCCGACCGGGGTTACGCGCCCGCCTCGCTGCGTCGGATGATGGCGGCGGTCCGCTCCCTGCACCGTCTGGCCGCCCGCCCGATGCCGGATGGTGCTCCCGCGCGGGCGGTGATCAAGTGCTACCGCAACGAGCGCGCGGCCGCCGGGATCGCCAACACCGGTCCCCGCGCCTTGGCGTTGTGGGCGCAGCAACTGCGAGAGTTGGTGGCCGCATGCGTGTTCCCCGGCGCGCCCGGCTGGCCGCCGCGCTCGGCGGCGACGGCGGCCCGGGACCGCTTGGTGCTGGTGTTGGGCTGGGCGATGATGGCGCGCCGGGGTGAGTTGCGTGCGCTGGATCTGCAGAACGTGGCGCAGGTCGAGCACGGCTGGAGGTGCTGGTGCGCCGTTCCAAGAACGATCAGTCGGCCACGGGCCACCTTGTCGCGGTGCCTCACGGCCGTGATCCGCAGACGTGTCCGGTGCTGCTGTGGCGGGCTTGGGCTGGGCTGCTCGCCGATCAGGGGATCACCGCGGGGGCGGTGTTTCGCCGGATTCACCGATCTGGCCGCATCGGTGATTGCCTGTCCAGGCAGTCGATCTACAACATCGTCCATGACGCCGCCGAACGGGCCGGGCTGGGCGGTGCCGACATCCGGCCGCATAGCCTGCGGGCCGGGGGTGCGACCGGAGCCCATTTGGGCGGCGCGGATGCGTTGCTGATCGGGCGGCACGGGCGGTGGCGCGATGGGTCGCGGACTGTGCTGGGCTACATCCGTGACGTCGACCGGTGGGCGCATAACCCGATGCGCGGCAGCGGCCTGTAGCTCCGGCGTGGGCAGGGCTTGCGGGCTTTCCCGGCCCCGCGTGCGGACCCGCGGTCCC
>NZ_JBHYIO010000090.1:0-14116 GCF_042740095.1 Nonomuraea sp. NPDC059023
GCCGGACGCCCACGGCCTCGGGGGCTTTCCCGCGAAGGCATCACATGATCATCCAGATAGACATAGAGTGCGATCAGAAGGGCGTCTAAGTCTGTATTCACACACCGACCATGGACGCCCTTCGTCATGCCCGCAGCCGATCACGGAATTTCACATCAGCGATCTAGTTAAGAGCGGCCGAGGTGCAGACGCTGCTTCTTTCCCGACGAGGCAGGAGGCGCGGGCAGTTCGGCCATTCCGATTGTTCGACCGTTGACCAGGTCGCACAGTAGACGTGTGACCGGCGTTGGCGGCTCCGACCACGAGGGCCTCAACCACGACACCGCCTGTAGGCGGGTGGAGGCGACAGAGTGGCAGTCAGCTGCCGTTGGCGGCGACCACCTCGGGCTGATCGCTACAGGTCCCGTACACCTGCCCAAGCGGGGAGGCCACACGCGCGCCCGATCCGCTTGGCCCCGCGGCCGCCGCTGCTGGCCGGCCGAGACGAGGTCATGACGCAGATCCACCACCAGCTCACCTCCTCCGAGCGGCGGCCCTGCGTGCTCGCGGTGCACGGATTCGGTGGGGTAGGCAAGACCAGCCTCGTGCTCGAACACGCCCACCACCACGCCCACGTCGCGCTTACGTCGCGTGAAGGTCCCGTGTTGGCGCGAAGAGGACGACCTACCAGGTGAGTCCATCTAGATGGCTATGGCCGGAAAGCAGGCGAGCGATGCGGTCCTGCGCCGCTTCGCGTATGTCGGGTTGGGGGTGGTGTGCGTAGAGCGCGAGCTCCCCGTACATGTCATAGAACTGCAACCGCTCGCGCAGATGCTCACGCTCGAACAGCTCCGGATACGCGCCGTGCAGCCATCCGGGGACCTTTGTGAGTGTGGTCTCGTCGAGCCCTCGTTCATCGGGTGTGGGTGGGAACTGCCGCGCCTGCGCGCACCAGCGCAGGATGGTATCGAGCTCGACATCCGCCGGCTGAGCCAACGCCTCCGCGAAGTCGATAAGACCGGTGACGCGCCCTTGGTCGACGATCATGTTGGATCCGTGGAGATCACCATGGACGAGGACGGGTTCGTCGGCGGCGAACAACGCCAGCCGCTCCTGGATCCAGTCGGCGACGTCCGCGAGCAGGCGCGAGTCATGACCGGGCAGTCGCCGGGCGGCCTCGACCTGCTGGAGCGCCGCACTCACTACGGGTGGGTGGAACGCAGGCCACGGCTTGCCGGCGAGTGCGTCGGCCAGCCAGGGCGGCAGCAGGCCGGCCGGGACAGGAACGCGGTGAAGTGCGCGCAACGCAATGCCGAGGCTTTCGATTATTGCTTGGCGCGTGTGCGAGTCCGCCGCCGGCCATACCTCGTGCACGGTTCGACCGGGCAGGCGTTCGGAGACACACCACGGCCCGTCCGGGCCGTCGCCGTGGGCGAGAATCCGGGCGTGTGGGACCTCGCTGCTGGCGAGCAGATTGACAACTGCGGCCTCGTGGCGATAGGCGTCGCGGAACCGTCCGTCGTTGCTCAGCCGTACGACGTGTTCATCGCCGATCCACACGCGGCTGACCCAGCCGGCCTTGGGAAGGAAGCGCCCGGTTGCCGGCAGACCAGCGGCCGCCAGCGTCCTCAGCAGCGCCGGATCGTTAGCCGGCTCGTCGACGAACACGGACGGGAAGCTACCTGTGCGGCAAGCGAGCTGCCACTCGGTTTTTCGGAAAGCGCCGCCCCGGTCCTCGTGTCGCATTGGCGGCAGACGGCCCGCGCGCGTCTTGCTGGAGGCCGGAGGCAGGAGCGCCGCAGTCCGCTCAGGATGGGCTGTCGGCTCCCCCGGAGGAGCAGATCGCCGCCGCGCGGCAGTTGCCAGTCTGGGAGCACCTGCGCGAGCTTGCCCCCACCCTGGTCTACGACGCCGTCAGATGCTGCGCGACGCGCTCCGGACAGCTCACGGCGACAGTCTGACGCATCGAGCCCGACCTTATCGATTCACTCGGGATCAACGAGCTCATCCATCAGGCCAAGGACAACGGCACTCTGACCACGGCGTGCGCGCCGCCTCTGGTGGCGTGGCGTCTTCACCCTCACGCACCTGACACCGCTCATCCCGCTCTGTGCGAGCCTCGAGGAGGTCATCACCGCAACCACGTCGTGGTGCTGCGGAGCTTGGCGCCGCCCGCCACGCTTGGCGCGATCTCAAATGGTGACGCACGGCAGGCCGATGGAGTGCCAGGCGCCGAAGCCGTCTTTGAACCATCCCTCAACGCAGTACGTGCCGCGCTTGAAGGGGCCGAACCAGCGCGTTTCCGTGGGTGGCCTGCCGGAGCAGTTCCGGAGCTCGCGGGTGTTGAAGTCGAAGCCGGGGCCCCAGAAGTGGAAGTGGGACTTGGGCCAGCAGCGGTTCCAGCGCCATGAGGCCTTGACCATGCCGGTCCTGGCGCTGTTGGGTCCCGCTTCGATACAGGTGTAGTGGTTGCATCCGTCCGCCATCATCGTTGCCTGGCCGACGGATGCCGCCGGGGTCGTGGCTGCGATGCCGGTCAGCGTCAACGCGAGAACGGCGACGGTGTGTCGGATATGCATGTCCGCTCCTCAATTCCGTAGGCGTGGTCAGAAGGTGCTGTGGCGGTAGAGGGCCGCGAGCGCGTGCAGCAGCGGGCTTTCGATCTTGCCCGAGTGCTGCTTGCCGTCCCGGTTCCGCCAGGTGGCATTCCACGCTCGCACCGGCTTCGGGCCGGTCTGACTCAGTCCGGAGTGAGTGATCTCCTTGGCGCGGGTCTCTTCGTACCTGACCCAGTGGGGGCCGCTGTGGCCATCGGTGGCGGAGCTCTCCGGCACGGTGTTGTCGCCGGTCGAGGTCACGAAGGTGTAGTCGGTGCCCATCTGGGACTGCGGGCGGTGGCCGACCCACTTCAAGAAGCCGGTGTT
Source organism: Nonomuraea sp. NPDC059023 (assembly GCF_042740095.1). Taxonomy (NCBI): domain Bacteria; kingdom Bacillati; phylum Actinomycetota; class Actinomycetes; order Streptosporangiales; family Streptosporangiaceae; genus Nonomuraea; species Nonomuraea sp. NPDC059023. The sequence goes on from NZ_JBHYIO010000090.1 coordinate 2,904, forward strand.
ACCCACCCGCATGTCGCTGCATTGCTCGTGGGTGAAGGTGCAGGTGTTGGTGAAGTTGGCGCCCCGGTGCGGGGTGCCGAGGGTGACGACGTCTTCGACGTACAGGCGGGACGGCCACTTGCGGCTCTGCTTGCCGTACAAGTTGGTGCCCTGGATGGCGGCCTTGGTGACCAGGCCGCCCATGGAGTGCGCCACGATGTCGACAGCTATGCCCTTACTGGTGAAGTGCTTGTAGATGCGCCGGGCCAGGGCCGCGCCGACGTTCTGAATGCGGGTGTCGGTGGTGCCGTTGGCGTGCATGTCACAGTTGCGGTCGCCTCGGTAGAAGCCGAAAGTGTAGGACCTGGCTCGCCAGGCGTGCTGCTTCAGCACCAGCCGGGCGTTGTGCCAGGCGGCGGCGCAATCGGTGTCCGCGCTCCGGTTGAAGCCGTGCACGAAGATGACCGGACGGCCCTTGCCGTCAGCCCTGCGGGGCGCAGCCTCAGCGACGGCGCCCGCCGGGGTGGTACTCGCCGAAGTGGCGATGGCCGGAGCGGCACCTGCTGGGATGGTGGTGAGCAGCGGGGCCAGAAGGAGAGTCGGGGTGACAGCTCTTGCCATGGTCATTGCTACCTCCGAGGTAGGCATGTCGATGCTCTTCGTCGCAGGGTGTGGCTCTCCTGAAGGGCCTTCACAGCCTGGACGGTGGCGGCGCGGAGCGCTGCTGCTCTACGGCAGCGCGCTCAGGCGATGCCCCAGCGCCAGGGCGTGCACGTGCGGGCGCCGCCGGAAGGGCGGCACAGCCGGATGCCGACGTACTCCTTCTCCTGGAAGTTGGTGTTGATCCACCGCTGTCCGCAGTGACCCGGGTAGTTCCACAGGTCGTAGTAGGCGATCGGTTTCGAGCTGTGGTAGCGGACCTCCAGCGTGCCGGTCTTGCCGTCGCGGCAGGTATCGATCATCTGCAGCCAGTCGCCTTTGTGGTGGAAGGCACCGTAGAGGTTGCGCACGCCCTTGGTGGCCATCGCGGCGGTGACGTTCTGCCCGCGCCTGCCGGCGTCCCGGTGCGCGCTGGAGGGCGCGGCCTGTGCGGCGGAGGCCTTCCCCTGAAGGGAGCCGGATGCGAGTGGCTGAGCTGTAGCCGACGCGGGCGGGTTCAGCAACGCCGCCATCAGTAGTGCGGTCGCGGCCATCAAGCCGGAGCGCTGCCGGAGTCCCCCGCAGGCTCGGTTCGCGTCGTTCCGGGTGCGGGAGATGAATGTGAGACCAATCATGATCAGGCGGCGGGCCTGTTCTTGTCGGACGCGCTGCCCGGCCCGTCCTCCGCCGGTGGGGCAACCACCTATCCCCGCCCACGCTAGGACGGTCACCAGCATTGTTCTGCGTACGATTGCACACACTGACGAGAAAGCGAGCGGACCCTCACCCCTCGCTGGCTGGGCCTTTCCACCCGGCCGCGCTGCGCGAGCTGGCCGAGCGCCATGACCACGCCACCGACCTGCTGCAGGACGTGTGGAGCGCCGCCTACAAGAGCGACGCGAAGCTGCGGCCGCGCGCCCAGATGGAGCCCGGCCGCGCGATCAACCACCAGGTGGCCGCCGCCCTGGTGGCCGCCCCGGAATGGGGCGAGCTGCGCCGGGAGACGGTCGGCGACTCCTACGCCGCGGCGATGGCCGTGCTCGCCCAGTCCGCGCCGCTGCGCGCGATGCTGGAGCGCACCCGCGGGGCTGATGTGCACAGGGGCAATTCCGCCAATGCTGATCTTCGCCAGGCACAGATCGCTGGGCTCGATCTCACTCACGCGAATATGAGCGACACCGACTTTGCGCGGGGCGTGGCTCTCCTGCTCGCAGTTGCCCGATCTCTATGACAGCAACTACAACCGCGATCAGAACGTGAACCGATGGAAGGATGCCTTCTTCAGGGTAAGCGACGAGAGGGGACACGGGCCTCCTCCGGTGCAGGACTGGAAGAAGTGCCCGAGCGCCGCGTCGCTGCCGTGTGGACCGTGACCGCGATGTCCACCCCTGCTGGCTGCTGATCGGCCACACCGTGGAGGCCAGACCTCGGCCCGGCCGGTCATCGTCACCGACCTGGAGGAAGCCCGGGAGGCCGTTCGCGGGTCAGCGCGTCGAGAACTCGTCCGCCCGGTTCAGCGGGGATCAGGCGGCCCTGCCCGCACGCCGGCCTGGCCAGCCGGGCCGGCCTGGTCAGCAGCGTCGTGTGCGGTGCGTTTGGCGTGCAGGCGTTACCTGACCACGGCTGCGGGCCAGGTGCTGCTGGCGTGCGGGTCGCGGCGGTCAGCGACACTGCATGAACGGATCGCTAGGTGGCGAACGACTCGATCAGACGCTCGTGCGTCTCGGGTCACAAGATTCTTGCGCCAGCAGGTGTCCCGTCTCAGTAGGCCTTGCCTCTCGACGAGGCTCTGACCAGGTAAGAAGCAATCTCGGAGGAGACGAGGTAGCGGCCGAATCTCATTCAACGCTGTCGGCCAGACAAGGATCCCTGACGGCATCTCACGTCATGTTGTCGGCCGGAGCGTTTCCCGATCCAAGCGTTGACCGAGGTCGGGGCCCAGACGAGCATGGATGATCCCTGCCTGTCTCATGCGACGTTCTCCCCGGCGGCGAATCCAGCAAGATCATGTGAGACAGCGGCAACGTTGCGCGAGACGGGACAGCAGGACCCCGTCGCCGCCATAAGCCTTGGGCGCCGTGTTTCATGAGTGGTCGCCCGGTAAACGTCCGCCGTACCTGACCTGCGGGCTCGTTGTTTCATTTGTCGGTGCACGCGGCTGAGCTGCTGAAACGGACCCATGAAACGCCTCTGAGGACGGATGAGTCTGAACTGTCGGCGCCGCCGACCTGCCGGAAGGTGGCGGCGATGCCGCGCTGGGCGCTTCGCCGCCCCCAGGTGCCAGGGCCCGCCACCCGGCCATGTCGGGGCGTCTTGGACGATCAAGGGTTCAACCCGGCTGAAGTGGCCCGGGCCTGGCTGGCCCGGGCCACTTCATGGTTTCGAAGCGAAGCGCTGCCCGGTCAGGTGATGGTCCGCCAGCTGTTCAGGAACGGCCACTTGACGTCGAGATTCACCAGCTCGATGATCCGGCCGCCGGAGCCGAAGATGAGGCGCTCGTTGTCCTTGTAGTAGCTGAACTTGGTGGGCTCGCTGTTCTCGATCTCCAGCGAGACGTCATCGAGGTCGCTTTTGAACCGTTCGGGCAGGAACGCCTGATCGGCCAGGCGAGCGGTGGGGATGGTGAAGTTGAGGCCGTCGAAGAAGGTGAACAGGCCGCCTCGCACCGCGAAGTGCCGGACCCGCGCGGTCGGGCCGCTTCCGATGTTGAGGTCGCTGATGCCGTCGTACGGAGTGGGGATCGCGAAGGGCCCGGAGATGATGCCGGAGTCCTCGAAGACGATCGCTTGGTTGCCCTTGGTCCAGGTGTGACGCCAGCGGAAACCGGGACCGCTGAAGGAGATCCCTGCCGAGTCCACGTCGTGGGTGAACTGCTCGGGCAGGAACGGCCACTTCTGCCTGATCGAGGCCGGTCCCTCGATGAGCCTGAGGTCGTTGTAGATCGCGTACTGGTCGCCGATCAGCGCCATGTGCTTCCACACATTGCGTTCGTTCACGGTGGTGACGGCGTCGAAGTCGCGCAATGCCGCTCCAGTCGAGTTGGCGGATGCGGGTACGGCTCCGCCGCCCAGCACGGCTACGACGGCCAGCAGAGATATCAGCCACCGTCGTCGGGGCCGCGAACCTACGTGATTGCCGTGCACTCTGCGCTCCATTCATCCGGCCGAGCTTGTGCCCGGCGGTCGGGAGCTATTCGCATGAGATCCCCGCGGCGGATGAGACGGCCTGTCCTCTCCGGGAAGATCCGCCCAGTTCGTCGACGAGGTGAGCGCCACCGCCCACGGGCAGGTAAGTGATGTCGCCGCGTAGCGGGTGTTCGGCTGCTCGGCGGTGAAGTCACGCTGGATCAGGTCCGGCACCGGCGCTGCGTCCGGCTCCAGCACGGTAGTGCGGACCTTCTTGCGCAGCCGCGGCCCGGCGATGCCGTGCTCGCGCATCACCCGCTTGTGGTTGACCACGATTCCCGCCGCACGCAACTCGGCCGTCACCCGGGGCGAGCCGTAGGTGTACCGGTAGTGCTCGCCGATGTGCCACGGGAAGTAGTGGTGCGACCAGGCGGTCAGCCGGTTCACGTATTCGGTGAACGTCGAGAGCCTGTCCAGGAGCTCGCGGCGATCGTCGGCGGGTTCCCCGATCCTGGTGGCGTACTCCGCCAGCGTGGGGAAACCGTTGTAGCCGAGGAAGGTGCTGTAAATGGGATCAAGAGTACGGAAGACCCTCAGCACGTTGTCGACCGACAGGCTCTCGTCCGTCGCCATTCTCACGAGCTGGTAGAGGTTCATGGAGTAGTCGCGGACGATGCTGTTCGCGAAATCCCATGCGGTGAAATACTGATCATATGATCCGGGCAGGTCAGGGAGTGTTCCCGTTCGCATCTGCTTGATTTCGGATGGCTCCTCCGAAATGAACTTCGTGATCATGTCCCGGAGCTCTGGATATGCGGACACGTATCCTCCAACTTGGTTTCGAGAATCCTTACGACGCCACCCGCAGACGGTCGGGAGAGCATCGCCCCCAAAGGGGATGGATCTCTCCCGTGACAATCTGCGTTGCCAGGGTTCGTCCGATGAGCGGGGCAAGAGTGATGCCGCTGTTGGCGAATGCCTCGAAGTAGCCCGAAATACCAGACAGTGCGCCGACGCTGGGAAAGCCGTCCGAGGGGAATACCGCCGCACCGATGCGAACACGCTCGACGGCCGACGATGCCAGCGCGGGAACCGTCCGATAGACCCGATCGAGCAGGTCCTTGACGATCTCGTCGCCGGGCTCGGACCGGATCTCGGCCGGGAGGCCCACGTCGACCTGATCGGATCGCACCCGCACGCGGCCTGGTCCCGCGGACCGGAGGTGCGCCTCGGCTCCGCGCAGGACATGCCGTAGCGGATCGCCGTTCGCCGCGAGGTCGACCACGAGGCTGCTGCGCCGCGCGACCGCCCCCGACATGGGGGCTCCGAGCGCCGCGGCGACCGTGAGGGCCTCAGGACCCGCGGCATTGACGACCGCGTCGACCTCGATGACGGCCTGGTTGTCCAGCCGGAGCGCCACGACCCGGCCGCCGCGGACCCGAATCTCCTCGACGGCGCCCTTCCACACCTTCAGGTGGCCGGATCGCATCGCGGACTTGATCAATGCGGAGACCAGCCGTGGCCCGTCGACCCAGCCTTCGTCCGGGAACCGCACGATCGATGCCTGTCCGTGCGGGAACGCGATGCCCGGTTCCCAATCCCGGTTCGCCTGGGCGGGGTCGTACCAGATCGCCCGATAGCCCCAAGCGCTGAGCCGGTCGACGACCTCGCTGAACGACTCGCTGGTGCCGGCGCCACCGGTGCCGGCGGCATCGCTCCAGGCCAGACTGCCGGTCGGATGCCACCAGGGTGCGGAGGCGAACTGGTTCGCAAAGCGAATGTGCTCGATCATCCCGGTGTGGCTCAGTTCGAACCGCGGGTAGGTCGGTTGCTGGTAGGCGCTCAAGCGAGCGAAGCTGACATCCGTCGTCAGACCTCCAGGTTGCGCGCGCTCCACGCAATGAACCCGCACCCCGCGTTGCGCGAGGGAGAAGGCCACGCAAGCTCCAATGACGCCTGCCCCCACGACCCCGACCGTCTTCACTCGTTCGAGAGAATTCGTCACGAGCAGCAGGGCATCACGAGCGCTCACCGCCATGCAATAAATGAGCCAATTGGTATGGTTGGGCGGGCCGCGACTGGTCTGAATAACAACGGACAAGCAGGTTTTCGCTATTTGTCCTTGACAAATAGCGAGCATACATTCCGCGGAATGATGGAATTACCGAACGTCACCCTGATGGTGATTCTCCGGTGTCAAGACGCGAGCAGCCTGGCGACCTGACGCATCGCGGCGGCGAGCACGCCGACGGCTTCTGGAAGCTGGCCGCTGCGCACCGCGCCATAGTCGACCACGACCCCGGGCGCGAACGGCCGGCGGTCGAGCTGGAAGTGCCTGCCAGCATGCACGAGAACCGACCTCTCCCGTGCGACAGCGGTCAGTCGTACGTCGTCGACTCCGCTTGACCAGTGGATGTACGCGTGCGTACCTGCGGGAACACCCGTCATTCTGGCCCCGGGCAGATATCGCGCGACGGCGTCCCGCAGCGCCGAACGCCGTCCGCGAAAGACGCTCCGGACATGCCGTACATGCTGATCGAGCACGCCCGAGGAGATGAAGTGGGCGAAGGTCAGCTGAGTGAGCGGGTCAGGGGCGCCCAGTTGCATCCTGCCGAGCCGCGCCGTCACCAGGTCCGGCGCCACCGCCCAGCCGAGCCGTATGCACGAACCGAGCAGGGCCCCGGTCGCCCCCACGTAGATCACCCGGTCGGGACGGTGCCGTTGCAGGGCCAGCGGACCACTGCCCGCGCCGAGCCACAGGTGCCCGTCCCGGTCGTATTCGATCACCCAGCCGTTCACGTCGGCGGCCCAGCGCAGCAGCGCCTCCCGCCGGCCCGGTGACAGCGTGACGCCCGTCGGCACCTGCGACACCGGTGTGACCAGCACCGCTCGCGCGCCGGACCGCCTGAGCGCGTCGACGCTGATGCCCTGGTGATCCACAGGCACCCCGGTCACCGTGAGACCGGCATGTTCGGCGAGCCTGGCCTGCCAGGGCGCGCCGGGGTTCTCCACGGCGATGTGGTCGCCCCCGAGCCCGCGCACGACGTGGCACACCACGCCGATGGTGTGGTCGAAGTCCACGGTGAGAGCGACCTGCTCCGCGGCCGCCAGGACGCCCCGTGAACGGCCGAGGTAGGCCGCGAGCTCGGCGCGGAGTTCTGGGACGCCGAGGGGGTGGCGGCGCGGGCCGGTTCACCGATCGAGCGGCCCACGTGCTCGTAGGCCTGCAGCCATTCACGCGAGGGGAAGAGCACCGTGCTCGTCGCGTCGACCCGCAGGTCGAAGCGGGCTTCCGCGCCTCCGGCGGGCACGGCGGCCACGCGGCCGAGTTGCGGCAGATGTGTCGCCACCCTGGTGCCCGACCCCTGCATGGAGCGGAGATAGCCTTCGGCGCTCAGCTGCGCGTAGGCCTGGACCACGACGCTGCGGGAGTCCCCGAGGTCTTCGGCGAGATCGCGGCTCGACGGCAGCCGTACGCCTGGATGCAGGGTGCCGTCCTGTACCCGTCCGCGGATGGCCGACTGGATTTGCACGGTCAAGGGCACCCGCGATTTCCGGTCGATGGCTATCGGTAACATTGTTCCCCCGACGCTAATTCTCCGTTCAACGCGTATTCTCTTCCACGCTGGCATTCCCCGGCCAGCGATGGGCTGTCCCCCTCAGGGGCGAAATAGCGCTCCCGAAGGGGCGAAGTAGATTTTTGGCAAGTCGGCGGATGACCGTGGAAAGATTCAGCGTCCCGCCGACGGGACAGGATCCGGTACCCCGTCATCGGCCGCGCGCACCGTGCCCCGGCCGGCCACCAAGGCGACGATCATCTGGCCGGCGGCGGCGACGCACATCAACATGAGCGGTACCCGCCAGCCGGCGCTCATCGTGTGCAGCAGCCCGAAGACCACCGGACCCACGGCGGCCAGTAGATAGCCGATCGACTGCGCCATCGCCGACAGCGCGCCGGCGCCGGTCGCGTCCTGCGCGCGCATGCTCATGAAGGCCAGGGCGAGCACCAGGCAGGCTCCGCCGCCCAGTCCGAGGACGATGCTCCACAGCAGTGCCAGTCCTGGCATCACCACGAGTCCCAGGTAGCCGGCGAGCATGATGGCCGAGCAGATCGTCGCCAGAGCGCGCTGGTCACGTGCCCATCGCAGGGCGCCGGGCACCGCCAGGCTGGTTCCGACCGCGACCGCCTGGAACAAGAACAGCAGCCAGCCCGCCGCGGCCGCGCTCATGCCACTGTCCTGGAAGACCTGGGGAAACCACGTCACGACGACGTAGAAGCCCAGCGACTGCAACCCCATGAACGCCGTAACCGCCCACGCCAGCCCAGAACCCCACGGCAGCCGCTGATGGCGAGTCCCCTGCGCTGCCCGCCGCGGAGCCCGCATCTGGGGAAGCCACAGCAGGACCGCCACAAGCGCGAACACGACCCAGCAGCCCAGCGCGGTGTACCAACCGCCGGGGGCGATGTCACTGATCGGCACCGCCACCCCGGACGCCACCGCGGCCACACCGCCCATCACAGTGGCGTACGCGCTCGTCAAGAGTCCTATCTTGGTGGGGAAGTCACGCTTGATGAGGCTCGGCAGCAGCACGTTGCCCACCGCGATGCCCGCCCCGATCAGCACGGTTCCTGTGAACAGCCCGGCCGTCGCCGGCACCCACCGCAGCGCGATTCCCAGCGTCAGCACCACGAGCGCGTACCCAAGGAGTTGCTCGGCTCCCCACCGCGCGGCCAGCCGGGGCACCATCGGGGACAGCACCACGAACGCCAGCAGCGGCAGCGTGTTCAGCAGCCCAGCCACAGCCGGGGCCAACCCCAGATCAGCCTGTACGCGATCCAGCAACGGCCCGACACCGGTCAAACTAGCCCGCAGGTTCGCCGCGACCACAAGTATCCCGAACACCAGCAATGCCTGACCGGAACGCCGCGGTGACGTATTTTCCATGAACACCACGATCAAGCGACACCACGACCGGCAGCCAGACCGTGCTCAGGCTAGCCCCAAGAGGGCCACGCTGCGCGATGAGCGGCCTGGGTACCCTGTCGGAGTGGGGACGCCATTGGGGAACTTCATCCGGGCCAAGCGTGACAGCATCCAGCCGGAATCCCTCGGCCTACCGGAGCGCGGCCGCCGCCGCTCACCTGGTCTGCGCCGCCTGGACCTCGCCACGTGCGCCGGCATCAGCGTCGAATACCTGACCCGCATCGAGCAGGGCCGCGACCGCAACCCATCGCTGGCGGTCGTCAACTCCCTCGCCGACGCGCTCCGCCTCGAGAACTCCGAACGCAACCACCTGCGCTACCTCGCGAAGATCACCAGCGACGAATGCTCCGTCCAGATCCGGCCCGTGCCACCGACCTTGAGCGTACGGGCATCCGTCCTGCAGTCCCTCCGCCTCCTCGAATCAGGCGTCGCCATCGTGACGAACCGGCTGGGCGACATCCTCGCCCACACCAGCAGCTTCCAGCTGGTCACCAGCGGAACCGGACTGCTCGACGCCGCGCATCCCAACCTCAACCGCTACCTGTTCACCGATCCCCGCGCCAGGACCTTCTTCGTCGACTGGGACGACGTCGCGGACGAGCAGGCCTTCGACCTGTGGCAGGCGCCGTCCCTGGAAAATCTCGAGTGGCTCACGGCCGAGCTCACCCCCGTCGCCGGCCCCGACTTCACCGAGCGCCTGAACCGCCACGTGGTTCCACGCCGCGGCGTTCTCCGGCTCAACCACCCCGCCGGTCACCAGCTTCGCCTGCTGCGCGAGACACTCGAACTCCCCACGGACGCCCAGCAGCTCGTCATCTTCCTCCCGTCCGACGACCAGACGGCCGAGATTATCGACCAGCTTCAGCGCCAGTCCCACGGCCGGCTCCGCTCCATCTCGTAACGGCGCGCTCGTGTCGAGCGTGCGTGTAACGGCGTGCTCGGTCACCATCGTGCACCCCGCCGGGACGTCCGTTTTCGGAGCTACGATCGCGATATGGGGGAAATCGACCGTCAGTACGGCTGGCCGTACTGACGGTCGTCGCGAGTTCAGCGGCGGTTTTCATGGCCTTCAGGCTCCGGCGACCGTCGGCGCCTGTCCGGTGCCAGAAACTGGCAATGAGGGTCTGACCTGGTCTTCTAGGCGCGTCTCTTGTGTTGTTTCGGCTTCTGTATCTGCTGGTGGTCGGGTGTTCGGCTGGCTGGTGCTGCTCGCTCGGGGTAGCGCCGCCAAAGAGGTGGAGATCTTGGTGTTGCGGGCATGAGGTCGCGGTGCTGCGCCGATAGGTCGTTCGGCCCAGGCCGGACTGGGCCGAACGGGCATTGCTGGCCGCGTTGGCCAGGCTGTTACCCGCTCGCCTTCGGCTGCATCGCATCGTGACGCCTGGCACGCTGCTGGCCTGGCATCGGAGGTGGTGAAGAAGAAGCGGACCTTCCCCGCCAAGCAACGGCCGGCCATCGATCTCTGAGGAGACCCGCGCCCTGATCCTCCGGTTGGCGCGGGAGGTTGCGTCCACGGAAGTGGTGTACGAGTTTGACCTGGTCAACAGGTGTGGCGTCGTGAAATGAGAACGGCCATCGCGTGATCCTTCGTAGCAACGATTCCAAGAAGGAGAACGGCGATGACCGCGGACAACAGTGTGACGCCTGCCCGGTGGCTGGCGCAGCAGATCGAGACCGGTGATCCGGATCTGTTGCGATCCATGGTGAAGACCATGGCCGAGACGTTGATGTCGGCCGAGGCCGACAGCCTGTGCGGGGCCGGTTACGGTGAGCGCAGCCAGGAGCGGACCAACTCGCGCAACGGCTACCGCAATCGCGAGTGGGACACCCGGGCCGGCACGATCGAGCTCGCCATTCCCAAGCTCCGGCAGGGCTCGTACTACCCGGACTGGCTGCTGGAGCGACGACGGCGGGCCGAGCAGGCGCTGATCAGCGTGGTCGCCACCTCCTACCTGCTCGGCGTCTCGACCCGGCGGGTGGACAAGCTGGTCGAGCAGCTCGGCATCAAGCACATCTCCAAAAGCCAGGTCTCACAGATGGCCAAGGTGCTGGATGAGCAGGTCGAGGCGTTCCGCACCCGCGCCCTGGATGCCGGTCCGTACACCTTCGTCTGGATCGACGCGCTGACCCAGAAGGTGCGCGAGGGCGGCCGCACGATCACCGTGCACTGCCTGCTCGCCACCGCCGTGAACGCCAACGGCCAGCGCGAGGTCCTCGGCCTGGACGTCACCTCGGCCGAGGACGGCGCGGGCTGGCTGGCCTTCCTGCGCGGCCTGGTCGCGCGCGGCCTGTCCGGCGTTCAGCTGGTCGTCTCCGATGCCCACCGTGGCCTGATCGAGGCGATCGGCGCCGCCCTGCCCGGCGCGTGCTGGCAGCGGTGCCGCACCCACTGGAGCCGTAAAGAATCAAGGCGTTGCTTTTCGATCTTGAACTCGTTGACTTGGTATGGGCATACCGAGCGAGGTCCGCGATCAGCTCGTCTCGC
>NZ_JBHYIO010000091.1:0-13251 GCF_042740095.1 Nonomuraea sp. NPDC059023
CGGAAGATCGCCTCGGGCAGGCTGCGCGCGTCCATGCTGGAAAGCACCGCGGTCAGGCAGGTCAGCGCCCATACGGCGATGCCGTCGATGCCCGCGGAGAAGTTCTCGCGCATGTTGCGCCTGGCCCGGACCGCCGAGGTGATGATCGCGACCTCGATGAAGGCGAACAGCAGGAGACGGAGCGGCCCGACCAGGCCGAGTACGTCGCCGGAGAAGCGCCACATGCCCTGCGCCGACACGCCCGTGGCGATACACGCAGCGACGATGGTCAGTAGGTCTTCGACCGGTCGCGCACTGAACAGGCTCCTCAGCGTCCCGGCAAGCGCGCCGGGCTGGCTGCGGCGGATCTGCTTCCTCACGCGCTCCGCCTCAGCTCTCGCCGCATTGGCGCGGGCGGTACGCGCCTTGGCTTCGGCCTTGTCTGCGGCGCGCTCCGGGCCGGAGCGGAACAGTCGACGTCGGTTCTTCGGATCGGCTGACGAATCCGATGGTCGGACCATAGGTTCAATCACGATCGGCCCTCCTCCTTGAAAGGTGGGTCGGTTGTAGGAGGACCCCGCCGGCGCTCCAACGCCGGTGGGGTCTTCTGCGTTCATGGACTTGGAGCCCGGCGCGACGCGAGGGAAGGCGGACGCCGCGCCGGGCGGTGGTGGCCTCACCCCACCCGGAGCGGTGAGGCCACGCACGTCAGCAGGACTGGGGTTGGTCCTGCTGGGCGAGAGGACACGGTAGGTCAACCCGGTTTGGGCAGCAGATCGCCGCGATCACCAGGCCGGGCCTGCCGCGCCGGGGGAACGACCAGACGACGTCGCCGCCACCTTCGAGGATCAGCACGCCCCGCCCTCGGAGGGCGCCTTCCCAGACGGAGGAAGGCCGTGCGATGTCGCCGGCGTGCTCGATGTAGCGGTTGAGCATCCAGCGGTGGGCCTTTTCTGCGCTGGGGAACGTGGCCTTGATGCTGCTGGCGGGCGACAGGAGCCACCGGTGGGCGTCTCCGGCGGGCTTGTCGTCGCCTTCCTTGAGGTAGACGTGCCAGTGAGGCTCTTCGATGTCCATGCGGGTGTCCTCGGATCCGGGTGGGCGGTGGTGGATGGCCTCCGCGTCCTCCGTCACCCCTCCAGAGCGGTGGGCGCGGAGACCATCCGTCCCGGACCTCCTCCTGCGAAAGAGAGGTCCGGGAGTCTGCGGGTGGCGGCCCCGTCCCGCGTGGGGGTGGTTCGGGGCGGGGCCGCCGTTCCTGGCGTTCGGCGGGCGCCAGGAGGTGGAACCGTCTGGCTGGCGCGTCCGCAGCGATCACGCGAGCCAGACGGGTCTATGGAGGTCGGGCGGTCACATTTCCCCCCAGGCGGGCTGGTGCTCGCGCTTGCCGCCCTTGCAGAGCCTCTGCCGCTGCGTGTCCTGTAGATATGACCCCCACGCGTCCCGGTAGGTGTCGAGGAACGCCTGACACAGGACGCAGTAGTTGCGTTTCGGACCGCGGTAGTTCTCCGGGCGGATCTCCAGCTCGAACAGTTCCATCAGGTGCTGCCGGCGGCTGAGGACCGCGTCGCCGCCCAGCTTCGCTGGCCAGAAGTTCGTCATCGCGGGTCCTGGACCTCGTACCAGCGGGCAGGCAGGGTGCACCGCAGTCTGGGTTGGGTCTTGTTGAGGGGAGGTGCGGCAGCGATGCTTGGCCCGTCGCAAGGGATCGCATCGCTGCCGCACCTCGTCTGAATCTCGCTCCACGCTGGGAACGAGCAAAACCCAAGATCGTAACTGTGCCATGCCAGGTCATGCCTTGGCACGCTAAGGCATGACCGGTGCCGCCCTGCTAGGCCCCGCTGTGCCCGGCTACGGTCTCTTCCATGATCAAATGGGAGAGGGGTGGACCGGTCTACGCCACGGACCGCGCCGTTTGGAAGCAGATCGCCGACGAGGTGCGGCGGCGGATCATCGATGGCGTCTACACGCAGCGAAACGCCATACCGAGCCTCAACGCCCTCGTTCAAGAGTTCGGCGTTGCCCGCAACACGATTCGTAAGGTCGTGGAGCTGCTGGAATCCGAGGGCTACGTTCGGGCGGAGATGGGCGTGGGAACGTTCGTAACTCCGAAGAGCAACTGGCCGCAGTAGGGGCGTCATCGCCAGACCTCCGCGAGCAAGTCTTCCTCGGTGCGGATTCGGTCGAGTAGTTGGTCCCAGTCATCGCCGCTCAGAAAGAGCTTGCAGCCGGCTTTGATCTGCGCGGTCGTTGGCCTGTCCTGGCGTATCGCCCAACAGCGGTTGATGCCGGACTTGCGGAACAACCAGCGCGGGAACTCCTCACCCACTTCTGTAGCGCGTATCTCGTGAGTCATGATGAGCTCACTCCTGGTATGGGGAAGCTATGTCGCCTATAGTGAAAGTGCAAAAGGTAAAACGCAATAGGTAAAAAGAAATAGGTAAGAAAGTCCGCTATGGGTGGTTTGGTGCGAATGGTAGTCCTGAGGAGGCCGATGTGACGTCGAGTCCCACAGTCAAGCGCCGACGGTTGTCGACGGCACTCAAGCAAGCACGCTTGGACGTTGGACTTGACGCGAAGGAGGCCGCACGCCGCCTCGGATGGGATCCGACCAAGATTCACCGCATCGAGCGCAACAAATGGCAGCGCCCGGACCCGCGAGACATTCGGGATCTCCTCGACCTCTACGAGGTGCTGGACGAGCGGCAAAGGGAAGCGTTGCTCGCCCTCGCGCGCGATTCGCGGCACCGAGGCTGGTGGGCCGACTATCAGGATGTGTTCCGCGGTTCGCTGCCCGACTTCGAGTCGGGGTCTGCGGTCATCCGCACATACGAGGCCATGCTCGTCCCGGGTCTCCTGCAGACGGCGGACTATGTGCGCGCCGTTATGCGCGCGGGCGCCTGGTTCGACGAGAGGGCAATCGAGCGCCGCGTCGAGGCGAGGCTGGCCCGGCAGGAGATTCTCGACCGGGATCACCCGCCGCAGCTGTGGGCCGTGATCGACGAAGCTGCTCTACGCCGCACAATCGGCGGCCCCGAGGTGATGCGGGCGCAGATCGAGAACATTCTCAAGGTAGGGGAGCAAGGGCGCGTCGCGGTGCAGGTGTTGCCGCTGGATGCCGGCGCTCATGCCGCCATGGACGGCGGCTTTGTCATCCTCGATTTTGACGAGGACCCCAGCCTTGTTGTGATCGAAACCGCAACGGACACTCTCTATCTGGAGACGACCGAAGAGCTCCACCGGTATACGGTGGCATACAGCCATGTGCAGGCGCTTGCCCTCGCGCCTGAGGCTAGCGCTAGGTTCATGGAGTCCATGATCCAACAACTTTAGGTAGGACGAGGATGGATCGAAGCAGCCAGCCTCTCGCCTGGCGGAAGAGCACGTTTTCCGGCCAGGGAGACAACTGTGTCGAGGTCGCTGACCTGCCCGAGGGTGGCCGCGCGCTGCGCGACTCGAAAGACCCTGGTGGGTCCGTCCTGAGGTTCACCCACGGAGAGTGGGAAGCCTTCAAGCTTGGCATGGCGGCCGGCGAGTTCGACTAAACCGAACCGCTGGTCTGAGAACAACGGCCCTCGCCCGATCGGGCGAGGGCCGTTGTCGATCCAACAGAGGATCGAAGCCTTCCGATGGTAACCAGGGCCGCCGACAAAGAGCGAGACCCAAGGACACCTCTGTTCGCGAAGTATGCCGGGCGGGGGCGAGGGCCGGGATCTGGTGGGAGGAATATGGGAGGCGAGACCCCCAACTCAAGTCAATTGAAGTCAACTCGAATCCGCTGGGATCTCGCCTTTGACCTGCTATAACTCCTGTTCTACGTGGTGGCGCAGGTGGGCGAACACTCTTTGGGAGCAAGAAGTCGCAGGTTCAAATCCTGTCGCCCCGACTTGCATGAACAGCGCGAAGGCCGCTCACCGGAAACGGGAGCGGCCTTCGTCAGGTCTGAACCAGGGATCAGGGTTCGGTGCGAAACAGGGCCCAGACGGCCTTGCCGCCTCTGGCCAGCGGGTCCCAGCCCCAGCACTGGCTGTAGGTCTCGACGATGTAGAGGCCGCGGCCGTTCTCCGAGATGAAGTCGGGCTCCTTGCGGGTGGGCACCTCGTCGCTCGGGTCGGCCACCGCCAGCAGGACGTGGGGGGCGACGCGCATCAGCAGCAGGGTGAGCCCGTGGTGGCCGCGGGTGTAGCGGACGGCGTTGGTGACGAGTTCGGAGACCACCAGCGCGGCGTCGTCGCTCAGTTCGGCCAGTCCCCAGTTGTGCAGGGTGTCGCGGGTGACGTCACGCGCGGTCTTGACCGAATCGGCCTGAAAGGGGAGCGGGCACGAGGTGGTGTACGGATGGGCCCGGCTGAGCAGGCTGTCGAAGCCGACCTCGCGAGTGATCTGCAGGCAGTCGGCAGTGGCCAGGGGGTCCTCCACCATCCCGCCGCTACCTCCCGCTTGCCCATCGGTTAGTGCATGTTTGGCCCAATATGCACTAGGCCATCATGGGTCACGACGCGCGTAGCTGCAAGACCCAAATGCACGTGCATGTGCAATGTGCAACCGCATGGGCGCTTCGGCCGGATATGCCGAACCGGACACCGGGTTGAGACCTTGTCATACCCGGCGGAGGGATGTCACTGTGTGTCCGGACGTATTGGAGGCAGTGTGACGCAGAACCAGCCGGGTTCCGGACCTACGGCGCTGCGCATCCTCCTCGGCTCCCAGCTCCGCAGGCTGAGGGAGGGCAAGGGCGTCACGCGTGAGGAGGCCGGCCACCTGATCAGGGGCTCGGAATCCAAGATCAGCCGGATGGAGCTCGGCCGCGTCGGCTTCAAGGAGCGCGACGTAGCCGACCTGCTGACCCTTTACGGCGTCAGCGACAACCAGGCCCGTGCCGCCGTCCTCGACCTCGTGAGCACGGCCAACGAGCCGGGCTGGTGGCACCGCTTCAACGACATCCTGCCCTCGTGGTTCCAGGCGTACGTCGGGCTGGAGGAGGCCGCCGAGCGCATCAGGACGTACGAGGTGCAGTTCGTCCCGGGGCTGCTGCAGACGAAGGAATACGCCAAGGCGGTGGTGACCGCCGGTTCGGCCGGCATCAGCGCGGAGGAGATCTCCCGCCGCGTCGACGTGCGGCTCGAACGGCAGCGCGTCCTCGACCGACCCGACGGCCCGGTCTTCTGGGCGGTGATCGACGAGGCGGCGCTGCGCCGTCCCATCGGCGGCGCCGAGGTCATGCGGGCCCAGCTGGAGCACCTCATCGAGCAGATGCGCCAGCCCAACATCACCGTCCAGGTGATGCCCTTCGACTTCGGCGGGCACAGCGCCGAGGGCGGCGCGTTCAGCATCCTGCGCTTCCCCGACCGCGAGCTGCCCGACGTGGTCTACGTGGAACAACTCGCCAGCGCGCTGTACCTCGACAAGCGAGAGGACGTCGACCGCTACACCGAGGTCATGGAGCGCCTGTGCGCCGTCAGCACCACCCCGGACGAGACGGTGGAGCTGCTGCGCACGATCGCCGACGAGTTCTGAGCGCCGTCACGTCGTTGTTGGGTACGCATCTGCCCTAGACTGGCCAACGGCGTTGGATCCCGCCGTAGCGGAGCATGCCCAGCGCCGCAATGTGGGCGCGGCGCGTGAGCCGTACCGAATGGACGCGCCCGCGCATCACTCGAAGCTTGATCAAGGAGACCACCCCGTGAAGACCGCTGTCGAGGAGCTCAGCCCGACCAGGGTGAAGCTCACTGTC
Source organism: Nonomuraea sp. NPDC059023 (assembly GCF_042740095.1). Taxonomy (NCBI): domain Bacteria; kingdom Bacillati; phylum Actinomycetota; class Actinomycetes; order Streptosporangiales; family Streptosporangiaceae; genus Nonomuraea; species Nonomuraea sp. NPDC059023. The sequence goes on from NZ_JBHYIO010000091.1 coordinate 5,714, forward strand.
GAGGTGCCGTTCGAAGAGCTGCGCCCGAGCCTGGATGCGGCATACAAGAAGGTCGCGCAGCAGGTCCGCGTGCCCGGCTTCCGTCCTGGCAAGGTGCCGGCCCGCATCATCGAGCAGCGCTTCGGCCGCGCGGTGGTGCTGGAGGAGACCCTCAACGACGCGGTGCCCAAGCTCTACGGCCAGGCTGTCGACGAGGTCGACGTCTTCCCGGTCAGCCAGCCCGACATCGAGGTCACGAAGATCGAGGACGGCGAGCAGATCGAGTTCACCGCCGAGGTCGACATCCGCCCCAACTTCGACGTCCCCGACTACGCGGGCGCCGAGGTCACCGTCGATGCCGCCACGGTCTCCGACGAGGACATCGAGGGGCAGCTCGACGGCCTGCGCCAGCGCTTCGCGACGCTGACCGGCGTCGAGCGCGCGGCCGCCGACGGCGACTTCGTCGTCATGGATCTGCGCGCCGAGATCGACGGCAACAACATCGAGGAGCAGCAGGCCAACGAGGTCTCCTACGAGGTCGGCGCCGGTTCCGTGCTCCAGGGCCTCGACGAGGCGCTCGTGGGCATGTCCGCGGGCGAGGAGAAGACCTTCGGCACCGAGCTGGTCGGCGGCGACAACGCCGGCGAGCAGGCTGACGTGATCATCACCGTCAAGTCGGTCAAGGAGAAGGTGCTGCCCGAGCTCGACGACGAGTTCGCGCAGCTCGCCAGCGAGTTCGACACGCTGGAGGAGCTCAAGGACAGCATCCGCGAGACCGCCCGCCGCAACAAGCTGGTCGACCAGGTCGTCCAGGCGCGCGAGAACGCCCTCGACCTCCTGCTGGAGAAGATCGACATCCCGATCCCCGACAGCGCGCTCAAGGCCGAGGTCGACTCCCGCAAGCACAACCTCGACCACCAGATCGCCGAGTCCGGCCTCAGCCGCGACGCCTTCTTCCGCCTGTACCAGACGACGGAGGAGGAGCGCTTCGCCGAGTTCGACACCAACTCCGCGAAGGCCATCAAGACCGGCTTCGTCCTCGACAAGATCGTCAAGGCGGAGGAGCTGGGCGTCTCCGAGCAGGAGCTGACCAACTTCGTCGTCCGCCGCGCCATGCAGATGGGCGTCCAGCCCAACCAGCTGGCCCAGCACCTCGCCGACAACGACCAGCTGACGCTGGCCATGGTCGAGATCGTCCGCGACAAGGCCAAGGCCGTCGTGGGTGACGCCGCCAAGATCGTCGACTCCGAGGGCGCCGAGATCGACCTCAAGGCCATCTACACCGAGATCAACGGTGAAGAGGTCGTCGAGGAGCCGGCCGACGCGCCGGCCGAGGAGAAGGCCGACGCCTGATCCCAAGGCTCACGAAAGCCCCCAGCCGTCACGGTTGGGGGCTTTCGCCGTTCCGGGGCCCGCGGGGCGGCCCGGAGGGGCGCAGGAGGGCGCCGGGCGGCGGGAGGGTGGACGGTGGGCTCGGCGCCCTTCGGACGGGCTCAGGGTGGGGCACGGAGACCGGTCAAGAGCGCGTCGTAACGGCGGGAACCATGTCCGACGTGAGAAGCGCCCGCAGATCGGGAGCAACTTGGCTGAAGTGGGAGGCGCTGAGCTGGCTGCGCCGTAAAGTATGGGCATCCAACCACCTGCGCCGACAGCGAACAGGTGGGGAGACGGGGCATGACCGCTAGCCGGGGCGCGTTAAGGTCACAAGCAAAGCCAATCGTTACGACGCATCGGAAGGTGAAGCTGTGACCAGCCCGCCGACCTTCAATCAGCCCGAGTCGCGAGGCCGTGAGAACGGCTCGTCCTTCCGGCTTGAGGACCAGCTTTACCAGCGCCTGCTGCGTGAGCGCATCATTGTGCTCGGGCAGGAGGTCAACGACGAGATCGCCAACCGCATTTGTGCGGAGCTCCTGTTGCTCGCGGCCGACGACCCGGACCGCGACATCTGGCTCTACATCAACTCGCCTGGCGGCTCGGTGACCGCCGGTATGGCGATATACGACATGATGGAGTATGTGCCGAACGACGTCGCGACGGTGGCGATGGGCCTGGCCGCTTCCATGGGCCAGTTCCTGCTGTCGGCCGGCGCCAGGGGCAAGCGCTACGCGCTGCCGCACGCGCGCATCATGATGCACCAGCCTTCCGGTGGCATCGGCGGCACCGCCGCCGACATCGCCATCCAGGCTGAGCAGATGCTCTATGTGAAGAAGACGCTGGCCGAGCGGATCGCCGCGCACACCGGCCAGACGCTGGAGCAGATCGAGTCCGACTCCGACCGAGACCGGTGGTTCACGGCCGAGGAGGCCAAGGACTACGGCTTCATCGACCAGGTCGTGCGCAACGCACGGCAGGTGCCCTCCGCGGGCGCCGTCTCCTAGGGGGAGCTGAAGTGAACATCCAGAGCCGCTACGTTCTCCCCTCCTTCGTCGAGCGCACGTCTTACGGCGTGAAGGAGATGAACCCGTACAACAAGCTCTTCGAGGACAGGATCATCTTCCTCGGCGTGCAGATCGACGACGCGTCGGCCAATGACGTCATGGCCCAGTTGCTGACGCTGGAGTCGCTTGACCCCGACCGGGACATCAGCATCTACATCAACTCGCCGGGTGGCTCCTTCACCGCGATGACGGCGATTTACGACACGATGCAGTACGTCCGGCCGGAGATCTCGACCATCTGCCTCGGTCAGGCGGCCTCGGCCGCCGCGGTGTTGCTCGCGGGCGGCACGCCGGGCAAGCGCCTGGCGCTGCCCAACGCGCGCATCCTGATCCACCAGCCCTCCACCGAGGGCGGCGGCCAGGCCAGCGACATCGAGGTCCAGGCCCGCGAGATCCTTCGCATGCGCACTCTCCTCGAGGAGATGGTGGCGAAGCACTCCGGCAAGGAGCCCGCCGAGGTGCGCCGCGACATTGAACGCGACAAAATTCTCAACGCGGAAGAGGCAAAGGCGTATGGTCTGATCGATGACATCATCCCGACCAGGAAGAAGCGGGCACAGGCCGTAGCTTCCTGATGTGATGTGAGGCACCGGAGCGCTGCCCAATAGGGCACGTTCCGGTGCGACTCGCCGCTAGGGGGCTCACTGAGGGCCCAGAAGACGGTAACGTCGAAACCTGAGCGGTTCGGCCAAGTCCGGAGGAAGTCCGGAAACACTGCTCTTGGGAGCAGGGCGGTCCCACGCAAAGGAGTATCTGGGGTGGCACGCATCGGCGACGGGGGAGACCTGCTGAAGTGCTCTTTCTGCGGGAAGAGCCAGAAGCAAGTCAAGAAGCTCATCGCCGGTCCCGGCGTATACATCTGCGATGAGTGCATCGATCTCTGCAACGAGATCATCGAGGAGGAGCTCTCCGAGTCCTCCGAACTCAAGTGGGACAATCTGCCGAAGCCGAGGGAGATCTACGAGTTCCTCGACGCCTACGTCATCGGTCAGGACCAGGCGAAGAAGGCCCTCTCGGTGGCGGTCTACAACCACTACAAGCGGGTGCAGTCCGGCGACCGCGGCAGAGACGAGGGCATAGAGCTCTCGAAGTCCAACATCCTGCTGCTCGGGCCCACGGGCTCCGGCAAGACCCTGCTGGCGCAGACGCTGGCCAAGATGCTCAACGTGCCGTTCGCCATCGCCGACGCCACCGCGCTGACCGAGGCGGGCTATGTCGGCGAGGACGTCGAGAACATCCTGCTCAAGCTGATCCAGGCCGCTGACTACGACGTCAAGAAGGCCGAGACCGGCATCATCTACATCGACGAGGTCGACAAGATCGCCCGCAAGAGCGAGAACCCGTCGATCACCCGCGACGTCTCCGGTGAGGGCGTGCAGCAGGCGCTGCTGAAGATACTGGAGGGGACCACAGCCTCGGTTCCTCCGCAGGGCGGCCGCAAGCACCCGCACCAGGAGTTCATCCAGATCGACACCACCAACGTGCTGTTCATCTGCGGTGGTGCCTTCGCCGGCCTCGAGAAGATCATCGAGTCGCGCATCGGCAAGAAGGGCATCGGCTTCAACGCCATCATCCGCTCGAAGGAAGAGGTCGACACCGTCGACATCTTCGGCGACGTGATGCCCGAGGACCTGCTGAAGTTCGGCATGATCCCCGAGTTCGTGGGACGTCTGCCGGTCATCACCAGCGTGCACAACCTCGACCGCGAGGCGCTCATCCAGATCCTCACCGAGCCGCGCAACGCGCTGGTGAAGCAGTACCGCAAGCTGTTCGAGATCGACGGCGTCGAGCTGGAGTTCACCGACGACGCGCTGGAGGCCATCGCCGACCAGGCGATCCTGCGCGGCACCGGTGCGCGAGGCCTGCGCGCGATCCTCGAAGAGGTCCTGCTGTCGGTCATGTACGAAGTGCCCTCCCGCCAGGACGTCGCCCGGGTGGTCATCACCCGCGAGTCCGTGCTGGAGCACGCGATCCCGACGCTGGTCCCGCGTGACCAACTGGCCAAGCAGCAGCGTCCGCCGCGCGAGAAGTCGGCCTAGCACTTCCCCGCACGACGAAGCGCCCCGCCGGTCGGTGGGGCGCTTCTCCATGTGGAGACGATCCCGTCAACGGCGGCACTAAACTTGGCCGCGTGACAACGCCAGAGCTGCCTACCCAGTACACCCCGGCCGACGTCGAGACCCGGAACTACTCACGCTGGGAATCCGAAGGCCACTTCCGCGCCGATCCGGGCAGCTCCCGCGAGCCGTACTCCATCGTCCTGCCCCCGCCGAACGTGACCGGCGTGCTGCACATCGGCCACGCGCTCGACCACTCCATCCAGGACGCGCTGGCGCGCCGCGCGCGGATGCGCGGCAAGGAAACGCTGTGGGTGCCCGGCATGGACCACGCGGGCATCGCCACCCAGAACGTCGTCGAGCGCAAGCTCGGCGCGGAGGGCCTGTCCCGGCACGACCTCGGCCGCCAGGCCTTCGTGGAGAAGGTCTGGCAGTGGAAGGAGGAGTCCGGCGGCGCGATCCTCGGTCAGATGCGGCGGCTCGGTGACAGCGTCGACTGGTCGCGCGAGCGGTTCACGATGGACGAGGGCCTGTCGCGCGCCGTCCAGACGATCTTCAAGCGGCTCTTCGACGACGGGCTGATCTACCGCGCCGAGCGCATCATCAACTGGTGCGTGCGCTGTCACACCGCGCTGTCCGACATCGAGGTCGAGCACAGCGAGGACGACGGCGAGCTCGTCTCCATCCGCTACTCCGACGAGGTCGTCGTCGCCACCACGCGCGCCGAGACGATGCTCGGCGACACCGCCGTCGCGGTCAATCCCGCCGACGAGCGCTACATCCACTTGATCGGTACGTACGTGGAACTGCCGCTGACCGGGCGGCGCATCCCGATCGTCGCCGACGAGCACGTCGATCCGGCCTTCGGCACCGGCGCGGTCAAGGTCACCCCCGCCCACGACCCCAACGACTTCGAGATCGGCCGCCGCCACTCGCTGCCGTCGCTGACCGTCATGGACGAGCACGGCGTCATCACCGCCCACGGTCCGTTCCAGGGGCTCGACCGGTTCGAGGCGCGGCCCGCCGTCGTGGCGGCCCTGCGCGCGGAAGGCCGCATCGTCGCCGAGAAGCGGCCCTACGTGCACTCGGTCGGACACTGCTCGCGGTGCAAGACCGTGGTCGAGCCGCGGCTGTCGCTGCAGTGGTTCGTCAACGTGGGGCCGCTGGCCAAGGAGGCCGGTGACGCGGTGCGCGACGGGCGTACCCGCATCCACCCGCCTGAGCTGGCCAAGCGCTACTTCGACTGGGTCGACGACATGCACGACTGGTGCATCTCCCGGCAGTTGTGGTGGGGTCACCGCATTCCGGTCTGGTACGGCCCGGCCGGCGAAGTCGTCTGCGTGGGTCCGGACGAGCAGCCGCCTGCCGGGTATGTCCAGGATCCTGATGTGCTGGACACCTGGTTCTCCTCGGCGCTCTGGCCGTTCTCGACGCTGGGCTGGCCGGAGAAGACCGCGGACCTGTCCCGCTTCTACCCGACATCGGTGCTGGTGACGGGGTACGACATCCTGTTCTTCTGGGTCGCCAGGATGATGATGTTCGGCCTCTACGCCATGGACGGGCAGCCGCCGTTCCAGGTGGTCGCCCTGCACGGCATGGTGCGCGACCAGTACGGCAAGAAGATGTCCAAGTCCTTCGGGAACGTGGTGGATCCGCTCGACTGGATCGACCGCTTCGGTGCCGACGCGACCCGCTTCACGCTGTTGCGCGGCGCCAATCCCGGCGCCGACGTGGCGGTCAGCGAGGAGTGGGCGGCCGGCTCGCGCAACTTCTGCAACAAGATCTGGAACGCCACCCGGTTCGCGCTGATGAACGGCGCCACGGTCGGGGAGCTCCCGGCCGACCTCACCGCGGCCGACCGGTGGATCCTGTCCCGGCTGCAGCACACGATCGAGGCGGCCGATGCCGCGTTCGAGGAGTTCGAGTTCGCCAAGGTCTCCGACCTGCTGTACCACTTCGCGTGGGACGAGGTCTGCGACTGGTACCTGGAGCTGGCGAAGATCCAGATAGCCGAGGGGCGCACGGGCACCCGCCTGGTCCTGGGCCATGTGTTCGACGCGTTGCTGCGGCTGTTGCACCCGCTGGTCCCGTTCGTCACCGAGGAGTTGTGGCGGGCGGTCACCGGCGGCACGTCGGTGATGGTGGCGCAGTGGCCGGTCGCGGACCCGCGCTATCGCGATCCGGAGGCTGAGGCCGAGATCACCGCGCTCCAGGAGCTGGTGACCGAGGTGCGCCGCTTCCGCTCCGACCAGGGACTCAAGCCGGGCCAGCGGGTCGCCGCACGTCTCGGTCTCTCCGGTACGGCTCTCGCCGCGCAGGAAGGCGCGATCCGGTCGCTGCTGCGGCTGGAGGAGCCCGGTGACGGGTTCTCCGCCACCGCGCGGTTCGCGGTGACCGGGGTGAGCGTTGAGATCGACACCGCCGGAGCCATCGACGTGGTGGCCGAGCGTAAGCGCCTGGAGAAGGATCTGGCCGTGGCGCGCAAGGAGGCCGCCCAGGTGTCGGCCAAGCTGGGCAACGAGCAGTTCATGGCCAAGGCTCCCGAGGACGTGGTGGCCAAGGTCAGGGCACGTGCGACGCAGTCCGGCGAGGACATCGCACGCCTGGAGGCACAGCTCGCGGCCCTGCCGGCTGGGTGATGTTTGGCGGTAACGCATGGAGGGAAGACTCATTCGTTACCGGGAAGTTGGACGTTGTACCTGCGTTGGGCTGCTACAGTTTTCAACGCAGGGCGAGCACGCCCCGATGAGCCTCCGGGTTCGGAGCTCATCGGAACGCTGCTAGGCTCTGAACATCCCAACGACTGATCCGGGTTTCCGGCTGTGTCCGCTTGATTGGACAAGTGCCGGATGTTGGAGTAAGTTAGCGGGGTTGCCTCAAATCCACCCAGATGGCCGGTTTGACAGGGTCATCCGGATCTGGTAAAATGGAGGCAGACGAAATGTGCGCCTCCCGCAGTATCGGGGAGTACGCGTCCGTTTCTTGAGAACTCAACAGTGTGTTAAAAGCCAGTGCATGAAGTATTTCATGCAACACCTCGTCTGGAATATGATGAGTTTTTGCT
>NZ_JBHYIO010000092.1:0-9476 GCF_042740095.1 Nonomuraea sp. NPDC059023
TTCCCACTCCGCATTGGTCAGATCACCACGACCCATGACCCAATCGTGACAACATCACCACAATTAGTCAGCAGATCTAAGAAACGGCTCCTAGCGCGAACCGGGAAGGACGGGTTGTCATCTGCCGTGACGTCGTGGTGAGGGTGGTGGATCTTGTAGGCGCGGATCGTGTCGCTCATGTTCTACGCCGACGCGGACGGCGACAAGGCCGCCCACATCGTCATGACGACGATCAGGATATCGATTACTCGCTGGACGGCTCGCCATCAGATCAGCTTCGACGCGCCGACTCCGCGTCGTCGTTCGGGGTCGGCTCCGGCGGCTGCCTGTGGCTTCCCGCGTCTTGGCGGTTGAGCAGGTCGGCGGGCTGGGGATACGCGCCTGCGGCCAAAGTTAGCGTGCGGCCGGCTCGGGTTCAGGTGCGGTCCGGAGCCTGCCGGGGATGAGGAAGGTGGCGGCCAGGCCCAGGACGGCGAACCCTGCGGCGACAGAGAACGCGGCGCGCAGGCCTTCGGTCAGGGCCACGGCGGAGTCAACGTGGCTCGCGCCGCCGGCGACGGACAGAGCGACGGAGGTGACGATGGCGATGCCCAGCGCGCTGCCGATGTTGAAGGAGGTGTCGACCAGCCCAGCGGCGAGCCCAGACTCCTGCTCGGCCACACCGTCGAGTGCGGCGATCTGTGAGGCGACGAATGCGGCACCCATGCCGGGACCGAAGATCAGCAGACCCCAGAAGAGGTCGCCGAAGAAGGTTCCCTCAACTGAGATCGAGACCAGCAGCAGCGTGCCGACGACGAGGAGTAGCAGGGCGGGAACGGCAATCGGCCGCAGGCCCATTCTGGTAACCGCCGCTTGGCCCGCGAAGGCGCCTGCAATGGTCATCCCCGTCATAACCGCGCTGGTCAGGGCGAACTGCAGGGCGGAGTAGCCCAGCACTTGTTGCGTGTACAGCGCGAGCGGAAACAGCATGCCGTCCACCGTGAGCCCCACCGCGAAGATCACCAGATTGCCCGCTGCCAAGCTACGCAGCCTGAAGATCGGCAACGGCACCAGCGGCGCCGCCGACCTGGACTCGATCACCAGAAACAGGCCCAGCAGCACGACCGCCGCGGCGAGCTCGGCGAGGGTGGCCGCGCTCCACCAGCCGACCTCGGGCGCGTTGGTGATCGCGTGAATCAGCAGCACCAGCGCGGCGGTAACAGCGAGGGCTCCGGCCACATCGAACCGGCGCGCGGCGGCATGGTCGCTGCTCTTGGCGACCACGACCGGCGCCAGCACGAACAACACGATGCCGATCGGGACGTTGATGAAGAAGATCCACTCCCAGCCGAGCCCGGAGGTGATCACTCCTCCGCACAGCAGACCGGCTGTGGCGCCGATTCCTCCCAGCCCACCCCACACGCCAAGGGCCCGGTTGCGCTCGGCGGGGTCACGGAAGGTCGCGAGAACGATGGACAGCGCGGTCGGCGCCATGATCGCGGCCGAAACGCCCTGGACCACCCGGCCCACGATGAGCACACCGCCGCTCCAAGCGAGCCCGCAGATGAGCGACGAACCGACGAACAGGGCTAGGCCGACGAGGAAGACGCCTCGCCGTTCCATGAGGTCGGCCACCCTGCCAAAGAACAACATCAGGCCGCCGAAGGACACCGCGTAACCGGTGAGGACCCACTGCACTCCTGCCACCGTCAGGCCGAGGTCTCTTTGCATCGACGGGATCGCGGTCAGCACGATCGTCGCGTCGAGGATGACCATGAAGAACGCCGTGCCGAGCAAGGCCAGCGCCTTCCAGCGCCGCGGATCGGGCAGGATGCCGCTCATCTGCCGCCTCCACATCGATAGGAGCCGACCGGCGTGGCCGCCGACGGCGTGACGGCCGTCGCGATTCGGTCCGCGATCCCGGCCGGGAAGGTCTGGAATGCCGACAGGGACGGCAGCACCTCGGCGTCGTCAATCGCGACGTGGACGAAGGTCACGCCGTCGACGAGCCTGAAGACCGCATACCGCAAGCCCTCGGGTTCTTCCATCGCAAGCTGCGTGAAGACGCCTTCGATCAGGCGCTGGTTCTCCTCGGCCGTTTCGGGTCGCGTCTCGTAGCGGACCACCAAGGCTTCACCCATGCCACACCTCCTGATTAGTTGGAATATACAATCATCTAGTTGGAAATAACAACTAGATGGACTGATTTTCCTACCTCGCTTGGTATGGTTGTGGAATGACGGGCAAGAGGAAGTACGACGACGGATGCGCCGTGGCCCACGGCCTCGACCTCATCGGCGAACGCTGGGCGCTGCTGGTGGTGCGCGAACTCCTCCTCGGTCCCAAACGCTTCACCGACCTGCGCGCCGGCGTCCCGGGCGCCAGCTCCGACGTGCTCACCCAGCGGCTGCGGGAACTGACCCGATTCGGCATCGCACGCAGGCGCAAGCTCGCCCCGCCAGCCGGGTCCTGGGTCTACGAACTGACCGACTGGGGCATGGAGCTGGAGCCCATCGTCATCCAGCTCGGCAAGTGGAGCAGCCGCTCCCCCGCCCTGCAGACCCACGCCAAGATCGGCGCCGACTCGCTGGTCCTTTCCTTCAGGGCGTTGTTCGACCCGCGGGCGGCGGCCGATCTCACCGTGACCGTACTCCTGCGCCTGCACGAGCAGGAGTACGGCGTCCGCATTGCCGACGGCGTACTCGACGTCAACCGCGGCCCCGCCGACCGTCCGCACGTCGTCATCAGCACCGATCCCGACACCCTCAGCGCACTGCTGCACGACGGGCGGCAGCTGAGCGAAGCGCTGCGGGCTGGTGATGCGCGCGTCAAGGGATCGGCACAGGTGGCCGAACGCTTCCTCACCTTGTTCCCGCTACCCGCACCCGCGCCCCTCCCCGCCGACACCTGAGGCCCCGGTACGGAATCCGGGAGAAGGCGTGGAGCGGTCAGGCCCGCGAGGTCGATCGGAGGGCGATCGAAGCGTTTGAGTCCGCGGTACCAGCGGGCGAAGCCGTCAGCCGATGCACCCGACTGATCGTCGAATCGATTCCCGCCTGCCGGCCGCTCCGCCCATGGGCATCGGCCAGGCAACCGTCCACCGGCCGGGATCCGCCCCCAACGGCAAGCGGGACTGTAGACCCGCCCGCCACGAGCAGGAGCGCTCGAGCATGTCCCCCCATGGTGCCCCACCCGCCGGTGGATGTTGTCAATGAGTCGACGTTGGCCGCCCCTGTCTGACCGGTGACCACTGGGAAGAGCGCCAACTGGACACGGTCGACCAGGCCGGCGGCCATCAGCGCCTGGTTCATCGACAAGTTGCTGTGCGAGCGCAACGGCAGCTCAGGCTCCTCCTTGAGCCGGGCCACGACGTCGACGGCGTCATTGCTCACCAGCGTCACATCCGGCCAGTTGAGAGGTCCTTCGAGCGTGTCGACATCACCGTTGGCGGCATGCTCCCCATCCGGGTGTTCGCCGGGTCACTCACCGTGGATTCCTCGATGCTCGGGCCCAGCAGCTGCACGAACTGCCGGAGAGTATTGGCCCCGAGCACCATCCGCTGCTCTTTCCTCTGATCCCCTGGCCGCCGGCGGCCAGGGGATGTGGTCAAGGCGATGGCGCCTTGGAGGTGACCTGATGACAGCAGTCTGTAGTTTCAGAAGGGTCTTCGTGCGATCGAGAAAGGATCGCGATTCTCGCTAACGCGCCGTGCCCGTCAATGTCGAGCATGGATCGGCGGCTGTAGGTCAGGCGTCTGGGTTGGACATCCAACGGGATCCCACTCCCCGAGGCTCTGGCGTCAACGTCGATCGGCCAAGACATCCCGGCACTCCGTTTGCTCGATGAACGGGCCCTCTCCCCTACCGCATCCGCCGACACGACCGTCCTGAGCGACACGTCCAGCTCTAGTGGAAAGGCAGACATGCGAAACTTCACCCGGACCTTGGTCATTACCGCAGCGCTCGCGACTGGCTTGGTCTTACCAGCCATGGCTCAAGCGACAAGTTCCACGGCGACCTACTCAACCTGCACCTACCGGATCACCGTGTCGCATCACTTCGTGATGGCCGACGGCAGTCCGGCATTCCTGGCTCCCGCCGGCAAGCAATTCGTGGGCCACCCAGTCCCGATCCGCAAGATCAACGGAGTCGTCCACCGACCGATGCAACCGTTCAATCAGGTCTGGGGACAGGTCAGCAAGATGAGGGAGATACCAGGGTCCTGCCAAACCTGAACTAGCCGTTCGGGACGCTGAACTCTGCGTGCCAGCGTCCCCGACCCGAGCCCATGGAATGGACCTGTGCCCGGTGCGGCCCGCTGCACGTCCAAGGACGGGTCCACCCATAGGCGATCGTCTCCACATAGCCGGAGAACGCCATCTGGCGAGGGTCTGTCGAGAGATCGGCTCTGGCCCACTTTCGGTGGTGACGGAACGTGGTTAGCCGAGCAGGATCCGGTGGCGGAGGAGCTCGAAGCCGGCCCGGCCGTACATCTGCCTCTTGATCATTTTCGTTCTGGTGTTGACGCCTTCGGCGCCGCCGTTGTGGAACGGGAGGGTGAGGGCGGCATCAACGGCGGCTCGGTCGTAGTCCAGCCCGCGAGTGAAGGCGTGCATGTGCGGCAGGTCGACCTGGCGCGCCCGTTCAATCCAGGCGGTCAGTAACTGGTCGTTGCCCTGCTTGGGGTCGAGGAGAGCAGCGAAGCCCCGGACGAGTCCGGCGAGCATCGTCATCTCGTGGCAGGCGGCAATGGCGGCATCCAGCCGCTCGGCATGATGCTCTTTGAGCTTGCCCGGTTCGGTGAGAAGGAGGCCGGCCAGCCGCTTGGGCGAGATCGCGGGCCGGTCGCATTCGACCCGGCCTTGGTTGATGTAGCGGTAGAGCAGGTTCTGGCTACCGGTATAGCCGAGCTTCTTGATCTCGACGAGGAGTCGCTGGACCGGGACGGCGGGATCTTCGGCCCGGCGCCGGCGCAGATGGTCGCGGAACGGATCGACCAGCGTGGGCCGGTACTTCGGCACGCGCACCAGCCGCTCGGGTTCGCTGACCCGGGCGTAGCGCTTGACGGTGTTGAGCGCAAGGCCCAGGCGGCGGGCGCATTCCAGCAGCCCGACACCCTGGTCGAGCAGGGCGTGGACCTGCCGCCAGCGTTCGCGGGTAGTGGCGGTTCGGACGCCTTCTTTCGGCGGCGGGCCGGTCTTGCCCCAGCAGAGCGAGTGCGCGGCGACCTCCTTGACCACGGCTTCGGCCAGGTTGTGCCAGACATGCCAGCGATCACCGACCTGCACCGCGTCAGGCAGGGCGCGACGGATCGCCTCGGCGTAAGCGCCGCTGCTGTCACGGCACACCACCCGCACACCGGGATGGGCACGCAGCCACGCCTCCAACGTGTCGGCCTGACGATCGGCGAGCACATCGATCCGCTCCCGCGTCACCGCATCGATGATCACCGTGGCGTAGCGGTGCCGTTTACGGAGCGCGAAGTCGTCCACCCCGATCACCTCCGGCGTCGGACGGACCGGCAGGGGCAGAGACAGCAGAGACCGGACCGCGGTCTGCCGCGACATCGCGACTCCCAGTACGGCCAGCAGCCGAGACCCCGCCCGCCGGGCAACTCCCGCACCACCGCCCCCACCTGCGTGGCCAACGCGATCGTGCGGCGCTGATACGGTCCGGCCAGCCCGGGAAGCGGCTCCCGGAACGTCTGCCGCTCGCACCCGACCGTCGCGCACCTCAGCCGCCGAAACCGTAGTCGCACCAGAACCCGCTGCCCGCCCAACGGCAGGTCAGCCAGCTGTCGATTCACATAGCCGTGCACCCGCCCGACTGTTCCGCAGCCGGGGCACGCTGCCGGCGTGCCCCGGGACGCGACATGCACCACGATCGACCCGGTCCCGACCTCGGCTTGAACGCTGCCGATGGCCAGGTCGGCCAACTGCGGGAACACCAGCCTCAGCAAGATCCTTTACGTCACACCGGCGTCACGCTGACACAGCACGCCGAGATAGCCGTGGACCGACACGAGCTATTACGTTCCGTCACCACCGAAATTGGGCCAGAGCCGAAAACCGTACAGTCCCGGGTGGAACGCCCGAACGCTGTTTCTGCGGTCGCCGAGACTGTCCTGCGCGGGCCGTTTCGTCCGGACGAGGAGGGAGTGATCGATATGCCGCCGGGATTGACGGAAATCAGCATCACCGACCTTGGGCTTCGAGTCCAATGAGGTGATCGTGGAGGGGCAGGGCTCGGTCGTCTGGACCACGGACGGCGCCCTTTCGCACCAGGTCAAGTTCGACGACGAGGACCACGAGTCGATGATCTTGGCCAGTGCTGGTCACATCTTCTCCGTGCCCTCGACGCACCGGGCACCAACACCTACCACGACATCCTCGAGCCCTTCGCCAAGGGCACCGTCATCGTGCGATGACCGGCTGGGGGAATCAACCCAGATCCACATCGGCGGTCGATCCTAGCATGAACCGCTGAGATCATCCGGCGGGGGCGCCTTGATCATGGCTTGGGTGTGCAGTGGAGGGCCGTCTCTGGCGACAGTGGCAAATTGTCAAAGGAGGATCGACAACCATGACTTGCCGACCTACCTAATGGCTGAATGCGATCACGACGGCCCTGCCTGGTCCAGGTGCGCGGTGCCAAGGATCGGAACTGGCGGCTCATGCGGAGTGGGTGCAGTCACGATGAGAGCCCGATGAAGGGATGTTTGGGCATACTGGCTGGTATGAGCGATGCCATGTCCGCCCAGGTGCTCCCGCTGCCCTCAGCGCCGGACTCGATCGAGCTACGGCATCTGCGTGCGTTCACAGTCGTGGCCGAGGAACTCAACTTCAGCCGGGCCGCTGATCGCCTGTACCTATCCCAGCCAGCGTTGAGCAGGCAGATCCGGTTCCTCGAGCGGGTCGTCAACTGCGACCTGTTGCGTCGTACCACCCGGCGGGTAGAGCTGACGCTCGCCGGTGAGGCGCTGCTGGACCACGCGCATCGCATTCTGGCCGGGCTGGACAAGGCTGTCAGCGACACCCGGGCGGCGAGCGGAGAACCTGCCGCGCACCTCGCCAGCCATTGGGGCGCCTTCGGCGACAAGCCTATGGAGGGTGATGTGGAGAAGGTCCGCGCTGCGTGCGAGGACCTGCTTGCCCAGTTCCCTGTTGAGCCGAAGATCACCGTTCGTCCTGTCAACGCGGGCGGGGTCGCCAGCCTCGTAGCCGCACCTCGACCCCAGGCGCCGATCACCATGCTGCACCTACACGGTGGGGGCTATATCGCCGGATCCGCGTTCGGCTACCGTTCGTTGGCAACCGCGCTGGCCTCGGTGGCCGAACGCGCGGTCATTGTGCCCGATTATCGGCTGGCTCCTGAGCACCCCTTTCCCGCCGCGCTGGACGACGCGCAGTACACCTACGAGTGGCTCCTCGACCACGGTCGCGCCCCCAGCGAACTGACGGTCGTCGGTGATTCCTCGGGCGGAGGGCTGGCCCTGTCCTTGCTGATCAGGCTCAAACAGCAGGGCCTGCCACTGCCCGCCCGAGCAGTGTTGCTATGCCCGTGGGTCAACCTGGCGGTGAAGTACGATAGAGCGGTGCAGGGCTCCGTGGTGAGTATGGCGGCCCTGCGCCGGATGGCCGGTCTCTATCTGGCAGAGTCCTTGGTGGACGATCCGGCGATCGACCCGTTGATCGATCCGCTGAACGCTGATCTGTCGGGCCTTCCACCGCTCCTCATTCAGGCGGGCTCAGGCGAGCCCATCCTGGAGGATGCGCAGCGCCTGGCGGACCACGCGACGGCGCACGGAGTTGACGCGCAGTTGGAGATATACCCAGTCGACACCCACAACTTCCCCCTTTTCTGGTCGTTCCTACCGGAAGCCGTCGACGCTCTGCATAGGATCGGCGCCTACGTGGGAGGTACGGGCAGTTTGGAGGCGCGCCCGGCGACATGAGCGAGGGCCGCGGCATCCCACCGCGACGAGCCTGCCGTTGTCTCCGCAGCCAGGTCCCGTTCTGTCGGACTGTACGAAATGGGGACAACCGCCTCAGAAGCTACGGCTTCGCAATGCAGCGGACACCCGGTCGGCGATGCGAGGCGGTCGACTCTCGGTCGCGAATCGGACCTGTCGCCCCTGGCTCCAAATGAGCAGACTGGCCGCCGCAGGAGGATCCCAGGTGCTGGATCGAGCTCTACCATCTGATGTCCTCGACGGCGTCGCCTACGAAGGCGAATAGCTTGCTGACGACGGCCCGCAGCAGCCTGCCTACCTTCGGTAGGTCATTGCCATCGAGGATGACGTCCTCTTGGGGCGAGGGACGTTTCGACCATTGGGCCTCTATGAACGCCGGGTGGCTGTGGTCGGGCTGCTCGGTGCGTGGTCTGCTCCCGCGTTGCTGGCGCTCGCTGCGAATACGGGCGCGTTCTTTGCGCTGGGCCTGCGTTCAGCACCGCTGGGTCACGCCGGTGCCGGTCGCGGCAGGGCCGGTAGGACTGCAGCTTCAGGGCGGTGACAGTCGTATGACGTCTTTCACTTGCGCCTGGACCTACCCGGTGACGAATGCGCCAACTGATGCTGCGCACAGTGCCAGGCCCACGCTGTGCAGCAGGCTTGTGCGTTCCCGGAGGACCAAAGCAGCCAGGATCACTGTGAACGCCGGGTAGAGCGAGGTGAGGACGGCGGCGGCGGTAAGGGTTCCCTTGTGGGTGGCAATGAAGTAGAGGATCGTCCCGGAAACGGCGAGCACGCCAGGCCAGAGGGCCATCCATGGCGATGGCGCGGATGTCACAGGACGCCTGGTCGCGACCCAGCTCACCAGAGCGACGGTTCCCAGTATCACGGCTGACATCACCTGACTCGTGGCCACTGGCCATAGACCGGCAAGGTCGCCAGCCCGGTTGAGGCAAATGAACAGGCCGGCGAAGCCGAGACCGGCCAGCAGGCCATCCCCTACACCGCCACTGCTCCTGCGGGATCCAGTTCCGGAAGAAACCAGCCAAATGCCAGGTACGGCCAGGCAGATGCCGAGGGTAGTAGGTGTTGTGAGATGGGCTCCGAAGACGAGATCGACCAGGACAGGGATGCCTGCGGCTGTGACGGCCGACAGGGGCCCGGCGATGTTCATCCGGCCATGAGCGAGACCACGATAGAGCGCCAGCGTGCCTACGGCGCCGCCGATTCCGGCGCCCATGCCCCATAGAAGTGTTGTCCCATCGGGTAGCGGCGCGTTCGAAGTCAGTGCTGCACCGGTGGCGCCGAGTGCACCGGCCGCCTGGCCGATAAGGCCGACAACCGTGTAGTGAGTGCGACGTGAGATCAGTCCGCCGAGAAAATCCGCGGTTCCGTAAAGTACGGCTGCGGCAACTGAAAGAAGAAGGACCAGCCCCATCACGATCGCCTCGTCATGTTGAGGCGCGGCGCCGGATGAGTGTCCATGGTGGTCGGGCACATGCGTGTTCACCTCTCTTGGCTATTGCGCCGTAGATGAGTAAAGGCGC
>NZ_JBHYIO010000093.1:0-9446 GCF_042740095.1 Nonomuraea sp. NPDC059023
CCCGGCCACCCCGCCGGCCAGCGCGGCGGGCACCACGCGGGCGCACCCCTTGAGCACCGAGGGCAGATGGGTGTCGTCGTAGTCGAGAGAGTGCGCGAGCGTGCCGTTGACCAGGGCGGCCGACGGGGCGGGCAGGCGGTGGCCGCTGCCGATCGTCGTCGCCTCCCCGGTACCGTTCCACCGCAGGGCCGCGCGCAGGACCGCGGGCGCGGCGTCGGCGTCCGGCTCGGCGTAGGCGGCCAGGCAGTTGCCGAGCACGTCCAGGATCCGGCCGGCGACGTCCGCGCGGACCTCGCCGGGCAGGCCGTCGTCGCGGCAGCCCGCGGCGAAGGCGGCCAGCAGCTGCACGTGTGTGGTCATGCGCGCTCCCCGGGCAGAACGGCCAGCGGCCGGACCGGCGCGCCGGTGGCGCCCACGATCGGCAGCGGATTGAGTACCAGGAGGAACTCGCGCACCCCCGCGTCGAGCAGCTCGTGCAGCCGCATCGTCTCCACGATGTTGATCCCCGACTCCACGAGCATGATCCGGTGCACCGGCAGCGCGGCGTGGCCGCGTTCCGGCGCGATGTGCTCGAAGGCGATCGTCTCGCCGCCGACCACGCGCGGGCGCCGCTCGGCCAGCCAGCGCCCGGCCTCGACCCCCGGCCCCGGTACGCCCGCCGTCTGGCCGGTGAACCGCCCGGGATCGTGCCAAACGCGCGACCAGCCGGTGCCGATCAGCAGGGCGTCGCCGGCGCGGATCTCCACCCCCTCGGCGGCCTTCTCCAGGTCGGCGACGCTCACCTCGTAGCCCGGGGGCAGGAAGTCGGCGCCGTGGACGCGGGCCACGTCGAGCAGGACGCACCGGCCCACGTACGGGTCGAAGGAGTCGATGCCCAGGGAGCTGAAGCCGTCGTTGGTGGTGAGGTCGGCCGGGTCGGCTCCGCCGTACAGGAGGCCGTCGTGCGAGACGTGGGCCAGCGCGTCCACGTGGGTGCCGACGTGGCCGCCGGTGACGATCAGCTCGTTGGCGGCGGAACCGCCGTCGGCGCGGACCACGTCTCCGTGCCGGCGCTCCAGGAGCATGCGAAATGGGGGATGATTGGGCGATTGGGGCATACCCCTTCGCATCGGCTGCGCCAAGTCGTACACACGCAACCCGTCCTGCCACATGGCTCACTCCCGGTTGTTCCAATTATTGGAATTAGGTTTCAGACTGTACCCATGATCTACCTGGTCTACCGGATGCGGCTCGCCGAACGCGCCCGCAGGGACATGGCGGCCTTCTGGGAGTGGCTGGAGGAGCGCGAGCGCTGGTTCTACCGTGATTTGCCGATGGTGAAGGAGGTGCGCTGGTTCTACAGCGTCGTCGGTGACGTCTACATGCTGGAGAACTGGGCGGCCTTCGACGACGAGGCGGCCTGGGGCGCCTACAGAAAGGCCCTGGCCACCCTCAAGAGCGACTCTTCCTGGGAGTCGCAGCGCGTGTCACAGGAAGAATGGTGGGACTTCGTGGACACGAGGATCATGACTGACCCACCCGTACCGGTGGGGTTGCATCGCAGGTGAAAGGCTCCAGCATGTCCAGCCAGACCGTCGCGACCGTCGAGCGGGCGGCCGACGTACTCGTCCGCTTCGCCGAGGCGGGCACCAGCACGCTCGGGGTGACCGAGCTCGCCGACAGCCTCGGCATGTCCAAGGCGGCGGTCCACCGCGTGCTGGCCTCCCTGCGCAGCCGCGGCCTGGTCGAACTCGACGAGGACAGCCGCCGCTACTCGCTCGGGCTGACCGCGATGCGGCTGGGACTGGCCTATCTGGACCGCATCGACATCCGCCGCCTGGCCGCGCCCGAGCTGGCCGGGCTGAGCGCCCGCACGACCGAGACCGCGACGCTGTCGATCAGGACCGGCCTCAGCCGCGTCTACATCGACCAGGTCAAGCCGCCGCGCGAGGTCATCATGGCGGTCTCGCTCGGCGTGCCGTACCCGCTGCACGCGGGGGGTTCGTCCAAGGCGTTCCTCGCCTTCCTGCCCGAGGTGGAGATCGACTCCTACCTGTCGGCGCCGCTCGACCCGCTGACCCCGGCCACCGTCACAGACCCGGAGCGGCTGCGCACCGAGCTGGCGCTGATCCGCCGCCGCGGCTACGCCATGTCGATCTCCGAACGGCAGCGCGGCGCCGCCTCGGTGGCCGCGCCCATCCTCGACCACCACAGCCTGCCCGCCGCGGTGATCAGCGTCTGCGGGCCCGCCGAACGCTTCGTCGGCGAGGCCGACGCGTGCGCCGCGGCCCTTCTGGAGGCCACCGACCGACTTTCCGCACGACTCGGTCACCGCGCCTGAACTCCGGTTTTCTCCGGTACGGCCAGGCCACTCCGGTTCTTGCCATTGACACAGCCGCCTCAGATTGGAACGCTGTTCCCAGAAGTGGAACGGGGCCCCTCGTACGGCGGGGTTCGGAACGGCAGGATCGGCCTCACCGTGGGGGAGGCCGAACCCACCACCCCGGCACCTCGCCGGCCCCGTCCGGCAGGGCCGGGCGGGGCCGAATCTCTCAAGCGCCACGGCCGGGACCCGCCGAGTAGGGTCTGACGGTGTGACCAAGAAGCCGCCCGCCTACCAGGCGCTCGCCGCCGAACTGCGGGAGCTCATCGTGGCCGGCCGCTTCCGCCCCGGTGACCGGCTGCCGGTCGAACCCGAGCTGTCGGCCGCCTACGGCGTGAGCCGGAGCACCGTGCGCGAGGCGCTGCGCCTGCTGGCCAGCCAGAACCTCATCGCCACCGTCAGGGGCGTGGCCGGGGGCAGCTTCGTGGTGACGCCGCGGCCCGAGCAGATCAGCGACTACCTCGCCACCAGCCTCAACCTGCTGGCCGGCGACACCCAGCTCACCGTTGACCAGTTCCTGGAGATCCGGGACCTGCTGGAGGTGCCCGCGGCCGGGTTCGCGGCGCTGCGCCGTACCCCCGAGGACCTGGCGGCGCTGCGGGCCACGCTCTTCGACCCCGGGGCGGCCTCTCCGGAGGAGATGTACGAGCCGAACAAGCGCTTCCACGCGCTGCTGCTCGGCGCCTGCGGCAATCCGCTGCTGGAGGTGGTGGCCAGGCCCGTCTTCCAGGTCCTGGACGAGCGCTTCCTGCGCTCACGCGCCCCCGGCCGCTTCTGGCACGACGTCGACCGCGACCACCGCGAGATCCTCGCCCGGGTGGAGGCGGGCGACGAGCCCGGCGCCCGCGAGGCCCAGCACGCCCACCTGGCCCGTCTGCGCGGCACCTACCTCGCCATCGACCGCAACGCCACGCCGTAGGACGCGCGCTCGTCAGGTGGTGGCGCGGCGGGGGGCGTCGATGCGGGCGCCCTCCTGCGTGAAGACCATCAGGCGGGAGACGTCCACGGCCACCTTGGCGGCGTCGTTGACCCGCCAGGCCGGGCGCACGCCCAGCCGGACGATCAGGTCGGTCCTGCGGTGGTGACCGCTCTCCTCCGCCTGCTCCTGCTCCTGTTCCTCCATCACCACGCGTGAGGCGAACAGCCGCCGCAGCAGCGTGCCCAGGCCCGCCGACTCCTGGGCGTGGCCGTTGACGCGCCGGCGGGGGTCGGGCGGCTCGGGTACGGCCACGCCGGGCGCCCCGCACTCCACATAGGCCAGCCACTCGTGCCCGTGGTACTCCAGCGCCCTGACCCGGCCGAAGAAGGCCGGCCCGTCATAGGTCTCCGGCACCGGCGCCAGCCCGTCGGGCCGCATGCCGACCAGCACCTGGCTGCCCGTGTACTGCGAGATCGCGTACGCCCGGGGGTCGCTCCAGGGGATCGTCAGCCGGTGCGGGCCGAAGTCCAGCATCACGTACTGGTTCTGCGGGGTGCGTACCGTCGCGGCCAGCAGGTTGAGCTGCTGGGAGTTGAGGAAGGCGGCGACGAAGGCGGTCGCCGGGTCGTTGTAGATCTGCGCCGGGGTCCCGACGTCCTGCAGGACGCCGCGGTTCATGATGGCGATCCGGTCGGCCAGCGTGAGCGCTTCGACCTGGTCGTGGGTGACGTAGATCGTGGTGACGCCGAGCGACCTGACCAGGGCGGAGATCTCCATGCGCAGTTCGGTGCGCATGCCGGCGTCGAGGTTCGACAGCGGTTCGTCCATCAGGAAGATCTTGGGCTGGCGGACGATGGCGCGGCCCATGGCCACGCGCTGGCGCTGGCCGCCGGACAGGGTGCCGGGGCGGCGGTCGAGCGTCTCGTCGATGTGCAGCGCCTTGGACAGCTCCTGCACACGTTCCTTGACCAGCGCGGGGTCGGCCTTGGCGATCTCCAGGGGGAAGGCGATGTTGCCGCGCACCGAGCGGTGGGGGTACAGGGCGCCGCTCTGGAAGACCATGGCCACGTCGCGGTCGCGGGGGGCGAGGTGGTTGGCGAGCTTGCCGTCGAGCCACAGGTCGCCCTCGGTGATCTCCTCCAGCCCGGCGATCATGCGCAGCAGGGTGGACTTACCGCAGCCGGAGGGGCCCAGCAGGACCAGGAACTCGCCGTCCTCCGCCTTCAAGCTCATGCGATCGACCGCCAGGTGGTCACCCGGGTAAACCTTGGTCACTTTGTCGAGAACGACCGAGCTCATGGGCAGCACCTTGCAGCCAGGTTCCGCTGTGATTGATGAGGTAGTACATCGCGGTTACAGCCTGATGTCCAGGCTTGCCATAAAAAATCTCTATGGATCGGGCGCGCAGGGGTTGACACGCCGCCTGACTTCTGTCTTGTGCCTCAGCCAAGCTTCCGGGTGGTGAGTCACCTCACATAGGGGGTTTTATCCCACTCTAGGGGTAAGTGTGGCGAAAAATCAGGGGTTGGTGGTGCATGAAAGACTTGCGGAAACTTGCGGAAAGAGATGTCATGTACGGGACTATTGGGGGGTTTACATGACCGACTGGTGGCGCGACGCCGTCATTTACCAGGTGTACGTCCGCAGCTTCGCCGACGGGAACGGCGACGGCGTCGGCGACCTGATCGGTGTGCGCGACCGCCTGCCGTACCTGAAGAGCCTGGGTGTCGACGCCGTCTGGCTCACCCCCTTCTTTACCTCGCCCATGGCCGACTTCGGCTACGACGTCGCCGACTACCGCGACGTCGACCCGCTGTTCGGCACGCTGGCCGACGCCAAGGCGCTCATCGACGAGGCGCACGGTTTCGGCCTGCGGGTCATCGTGGACATCGTGCCGAACCACACCTCCTCGGCCCATCCGTGGTTCCAGGAGGCGCTGCGCGGGCGGCACCGCGAGCGCTACATCTTCCGCGACCGGCCCAACGACTGGGAGTCGATCTTCGGCGGCCCGGCCTGGACGCAGGTCGAGGACGGCCAGTGGTACCTGCACCTGTTCGACAAGGAGCAGCCCGACCTCAACTGGGACAACCCCGAGGTGCGCGCCGAGTTCGACTCGATCCTGCGCTTCTGGCTCGACCTCGGCGTGGACGGCTTCCGCATCGACGTCGCCCACGGCATGGTCAAACCGCACGACCTCCCCGACATCGGGCACAGCGACCAGATCCGGATGATCGGCTCCGACGTCGTGCCGTACTTCGACAACGAGGGCGTCCACGACATCCACCGCCACTTCCGGCACATCCTCGACTCCTACCCCGGCGAGCGCATCGGCGTCGCCGAGGCCTGGGCGCCCACGCCCGAGCGGCTGGCCCGCTACGTCCGCCCCGACGAGCTCCACCAGGCCTTCAACTTCCACTACCTGAGCACCCCCTGGGACGCGCCCCGCCTGCGCGAGGCCATCGACGCCTCCCTGGCCAGCGCCGCCTCCGTGGGCGCGCCGTCCACCTGGGTGCTGTCCAACCACGACGTCAGGCGGCACGTCACCCGCTACGGCAGCCTCGACCGCGCCCGCGCCGCGATGCTGCTCACGCTGGCGCTGCCCGGCTCCGCCTACGTCTACCAGGGCGAGGAACTGGGGCTGCCCGAGGTGCTCGACCTGCCCGAGGAGGTCCAGCAGGACCCGCAGCGGCTGCGCGACCCCGAGAGCGGGCGCGACGGCTGCCGTGTGCCGCTGCCCTGGACCCGCGAGCTCGGCTGGGAACTGCCGTGGCTGCCGATCCCGGCGAGCTGGTCCGAGCTGAGCGTCGAGGCCCAGGAAGGCGTGCCCGGCTCCACCCTGGAGCTCTACCGCGCCGCGCTGCGGCTGCGCCGCCAGATCACCGGTGAGCTGCGCTGGCTCGACTCGCCGGAAGGCACGCTGATGTTCGCCCGCGGCGACCTCGTCTGCGCCGTCAACCTCACCGCGCGACCCGTCGACTTCGCCCTGGAGGGCGCGCCCGTGCTGTCGTCGGCCGCCACGCCCGGCGCTCCCGATTCCGCGGTGTGGTGGAAAGTAAAGTAGCGCCCATGAACGGACACGCCCGCCTTGCCGACATCGCAGCCCAGGCGGGGGTGAGCGAGGCCACCGTGAGCAGGGTGCTCAACGGCAAGCCCGGCGTCTCCGCGGCCACCCGCCAGGCCGTCATGACCGCGCTCGACCTCATGGGGTACGAGCGCCCGCCCCGCCTGCGCCAGCGCAGCAACGGCCTGGTCGGGCTGGTCACCCCCGAGCTCGACAACCCGATCTTCCCCGCGTTCGCGCAGGCCATCGAGAAGGCGCTCACCCAGCACGGCTACACGCCCGTGCTGTGCACCCAGATGCCGGGCGGCGCCCCCGAGGACGAGTTCACCGAGCTGCTCGTCGACCGCGGCGTCAACGGGATCGTGTTCGTCTCCGGCCTGCACGCTGACACCACCGCGCGCATGGACCGCTACACGCGCCTGACCGACCGCGGGCTGCCGATCGTGCTGGTCGACGGCTACAGCGAGCACATCGACGCGCCGTTCATCTCCCCCGACGACCGGCTGGCGGCGCGGCTGGCCGTCCAGCATCTCGTGGACCTCGGGCACGAGCGCATCGGCCTCGCGCTCGGCCCGCGCCGCTTCGTGCCGGTCATCCGCAAGATCGACGGCTACCGGCAGGCGATGGCGCAGTTGCTCGGCGCCACCGAGGTGGACGGCCTCATCGCCCACTCGCTGTTCTCCGTCGAAGGCGGCCAGGCCGCCGCCGCCCAGCTGCTCGAACGCGGCTGCACCGGCATCGTGTGCGCCAGCGACCTCATGGCGCTCGGCGCGATCCGCGCCTGCCGAGAGCGCGGCCTGTCGGTGCCCGGCGAGGTGTCCGTGGTGGGCTTCGACGACTCGCCGCTGATCGCGTTCACCGACCCGCCGCTCACCACCGTCCGCAAGCCCATCGGCGCGATGGCCTCGGCCGCGGTGCAGACGCTCCTGGAGGAGGTGAACGGCGCGCCCGCCCGGCACGTCGAGCTGGTCTTCCAGCCGGAGCTCGTCGTCCGCGGCTCCACCGGCTCCGGCCCGCTGGTGAACCGGTGACCCACGACGTCCTCGTGGTCGGCGGAGCCGGCGTCGACACCACCGTCTACGTGCCAGGACTGCCCCTGCCGTACGCCGACACCTACACCGTCCCGCCCGTGATCGACCGGATCGGCAACACCGGCGCCGGCGTGGCGCTCGGCTGCGCGGCGCTCGGCCTGCGCACCAAGTTCGCCGACCTGATCGGCGACGACCCGCAGGGCGCGCTGGTCCGCCGCGCGCTGAGCGGCGTCGACTGCTCGTTCGGCGAAGCCGTGGCCGGTACCCGCCGCAGCGTCCTGCTCGTCGGCCCCGACGGCCGCCGCACCTCGCTGTTCGACCCCCGCGCCACACCCGGCGAGACGCTGCCCCCGTCCCTGTACTCCGGCCCGCGCCCCCGCCACGCCCACCTGTCGATCACCGACTTCAGCAGGAAGGTCTTCGCCGGCCTGCCCGGCGTCCCCACCTCGACCGACCTGCACGACTGGGACGGCGTCAACCCCTACCACGAGGACTTCGCCTACCAGGCCGACCTCGTCTTCCTCTCGGCCGCCGCCCTGCCCGACCCGCCGGCCACGATGCGCCGCATCCTCGACAAGGGCCGCGCCCACACGGTCGTGTGCACCCGCGGCGCCGGCGGCTGCCTCGTCCTGGAGCGCGGCAGCACCGGCCCGCGCGCCTTTCCCGCCGCCGCCCCGCCCGGCCCCGTCGTCGACACCAACGGCGCGGGAGACGCCTTCGTCTCCGGCTTCCTGTACGGCCGGCTGCGCGGCCACGACCTGGAGACGGCGGTCCGGCTGGGTTCGCTGACCGGCGCCCACGCCTGCACGGTGGCGGGCACCCACGAGTCCCCGCTGACCGAGGCCGCCCTCCTCGCGCGGGCGTAGCCTCCGGGAGGGCGTCACCGGGCGCCGAGGCCGCAGCGAAGGCAGGCCGGGCGGGTGCGGTAGTAGTAGGCCAGGGTGGCCAGGCCGAGCGCCACGGCCCAGATGGGCCAGTACGCCATCGGGCTCACCAGCCACGACGCCGGGTCCGTCCAGTCGGTGACCCGGATCGCCACCGCCCCGGCCGAGGCCAGGACCGCCGTCACCGCCGTGGCCGCGCCCAGCGGCAGCTTGCGCGGCACCGGCCGGCCGGCGAGCACCGGCACCCAGCGCGGCCAGATCTCGCCCCACGGGCGGACCAGGCCGAGCGTCAGCACGCCGCCCACCGCGCCGAACGTGGCCAGCCCCGCGCCCGCCCACGCCATCCCGGTCTCGTGCAGCCACCTGATCCCCTCCTCCGAGAACAGCAGCGGGATCTTCATCGCCCACGCCCAGCGCACGACCGAGTAGAACAGCGGAACGGCGAAGGCCGTGTACGCGGCCCACCTGCCCCAGCGTGCCGCGCCCGCGGGCGTCCTCCAGTGCGCGGCGTGGCCGTCCGCGCGGCCGCAGCTCTGACACGCGCCCGCGCTGCGGCGGGTGGCCGCCAGCGCCGCCGCCGCCCACAGCAGGCCGCCGGCCAGGCAGATCAGCATGTTCACCACCGGCCAGGGGAAGGCCAGCTCGAAGTAGTTGGCGTCCGGCCAGCCGAACGGCAGACCCACCAGGAAGATCGGCGCGTACCCGACCGCCGTCATGATCCGGGCATCCGGCACCAGCACCACCAGCAGGAACGCCATCGCCCACGCGGGAACCAGCATCGCGACCCTGGCCGCCGCGCTCCAGCGCCGCGCCTGGCCGCTCCAGTCGCGGGTCATGGCCACCGCCAGGAGAGCGCCCGCGAGGCCGAGCCCGGCGATGACCGGGGCGGTTCCGGCGGCCGTGGCCGCGCCCATGAAGGACTCGGCGCGGGCGTCGGGGACGTCGCCTTCGCCGAAGGGGAAGCCGGCTCCGCCGTACGCCCAGAAGAGCCCCAGACCGCCGTACGCCAGCGACCACGCGGCCGCTCCCCACGTCGCCCGGCGGGGCCAGCGGGCGGTTGTCGCAACCTTCGTCGTGTTCATGGCCCAAGCCTCGCGGCGGGGGCGGCCGGCGCACATCTGCCGTTCGCCGGATCCGATGGCCCGCGCACCGGCCCCGCCTCCGCCGTTCGGCGGATGCCGCCCGCTCC
>NZ_JBHYIO010000094.1:0-9444 GCF_042740095.1 Nonomuraea sp. NPDC059023
CCCGCGGTCCGCACGCGGGGCCGGGAAAGTCAGTGGTAGGCGGCGACGGCGGCGAGGTAGAGGCCGAGGCCGGTGGCCGCGGCGCCGGCGCCGGTGAGGATCGACTGGGCGGTGCCGATGCCGGCGGCGCGGGCGATCAGGTACGCGGTGATCGCGATGTTGAGGGCGATGGACACGGCCAGCAGCAGGGCCAGGATCTGTTCCGGGTTCATCGGGGTGGCTCCGGGGTCATGAATGATGGGGGTCCCCTGCAAGCCAGGGGCCGTGACACGACCGAGGCTGGCTGTCCAGCGCGCCGTCCAGCAGGAGTCGCTGCGCAAGTCGGACACATCGGGGTGAGCGGGCCTGCTCGCGGGCCTAGTGTGAGGGGCGGGGCGGGCCTGTTCTGGCCAGGTGTCCAGGGATGGGTTGGACGTCCGGCAGGTCTCAGGAGGCGATGTGATGGCTGATTTGGCGGCCGGGGTGAGCGAGGAAGACCTAGGCGTGTTGATCGCCGCGCTGGCCGCCTTTCGCAAAGACCGGCTGCAGGGCCAGCCTTCGACCCGTACCTTGGCCACGGCCGCTGGCGGAATCAGCCCGACCACGATCGTGGAATGGCTGCGCGGGAAGCGCTTCCCCCAGCAGGTCGAGCAGCTGCTGGCGGTGGTGCGGGCGGTGCGGGCACAGGCCGGCCGCGCCCGGCTGGCCGATGACCCGGCGGCAGCCGTGTTGTCGGATGAGCAGCGGTGGCGAGACGCCTACCGGGCCGAGGCCCGCCACCGTACGGCCGGCACCCGCGCCGCGGTGCAGGCCGGGCAGGGCCAGGCGGTGCTGGAGCGGATGCGGCCGGGCTGGCCGCTGAGCGAGGTGAAAGACCCGTTCCAGTTCGGACTGGAGGTACACCGGGCCATCAACACCGGCGACGCCGGCCTGCCTGCGCTTCCGGCGTATGTGCCGCGCGCGCATGACCACGTGTTGGCCGAGGTGGTGGCTGCCGCAGCTGACGGCCACAGCGGCATCGCGGTGCTGGTCGGCGGGTCCTCCACCGGCAAGACCCGCGCCTGCTGGCAGGCCCTGAATCTGCTGGGTCAGGGGCCGTGGCGGCTATGGCATCCCATCTACCCCACCCACCCCGCCGCCGCCCTCACCGACCTTCCCAACGTGGCGCCGTACACGGTGGTGTGGCTGAACGAGGCCCAGTTCTACCTGACTCCGGACCAGGTGGGCGAGCAGGTCGCCGCGGGACTGCGCGAGCTGCTGCGCGACCCCGGGCGGGGGCCGGTGCTGGTACTGGCCACCTTATGGCCGCAGCACTGGAACGCCCTGACCAGTCGCTCGGAGTCTGGCAGCTCCGATCCGCACGCGCAGGCCCGGGAACTGCTGACTGGCCACAAGATCGACCTCCTGGACGCGTTCACCGGCGCCGACCTGGCCGCGCTGACCCGCCACGCCGACCGGGACCCTCGTCTGACGGAGGCTTCCGAGCACGCCGAGGACGGTCAGATCACCCAGTACCTGGCCGGAGTGCCGCTCCTGCTGAACCGTTACGGCCAGGCCCCGCCCGCCACCGAAGCGGTCATCCACGCCGCCATGGACGCCCGCCGCCTCGGGGCCGGAATACACCTGCCACTCACGTTCCTCGCCGAGGCCGCGCCCGGCTACCTCACCGACGCCCAATGGCAGCGGGCCGACGACGACTGGCTGCAGCAGGCCCTGGACTACGCTGCCACCCCCTGCAACGGCATCCCCGGCATCCTCACCCCCGTCAAGACTGGCGCGCCCCGCAACCAGCGCAGCCGCCGCACCAGCCCCGCCGCCGCTCGCACACCGGCAGCGGCCGGGCCGCTGTACCGGCTGGCCGACTACCTCGATCAGCATGGCCGACGCCACCGCGCCGACAAGATCCCGCCCATCGACTTCTGGACCGCGGCCGCCCTGCACGCCCGCCCCGCCGACCTGGCAGTCCTCGGCGACGCCGCTCGGGCGCGCGGCTTGTATCGCGATGCTGCTCAACTGCACAAACATGCCACATTCCACGGCGCCCCGTATGCCGCTGTCGCCCTTGTCCGCCACTTGCATACCCTGCACCCCACCGACCGGCGCCCCGCCCAGCACGCCATCGCCCACGTCGCCCTCGACGACCCGTTCGCGGTGGGCGTGCTGCTGGACAGCTTGCGGGAGGCGGGGGCCGAAGACCAGGTGCGGGTGCTGGCCGAGCGCGCCATCGCCCACGTCGCCCTCGACGACCCGTTCGCGGTGGGCGAGCTGCTGGACAGCCTGTGGAAGGCGGGGGTCGAAGATCAGGTGCGGGTGCTACTGGCCCGTGACCCCGCCACCCACGCCGCCCTCGACTACCCGTTCGCGGTGAGTCGGCTGCTGGACAGCTTGCGGGAGGCGGGGGCCGAAGACCAGGTGCGGGTGCTGGCCGAGCGCGCCGCCGCCCACGTCGCCCTCGACGACCCGGACGCGGTGGGCGAACTGCTGGACAGCTTGCGGGAGGCGGGGGCCGAAGACCAGGTGCGGGTGCTACTGGCCCGTGACCCCGCCACCCACGCCGCCTTCGACGACCCGGGCGCGGTGAGTCGGCTGCTGGACAGTCTGCGGGAGGCGGGGGCCGAAGACCAGGTGCGGGTGCTGGCCGAGCGCGCCGCCGCCCACGTCGCCCGCCACGACCCGTTCGGGGTGAGTCGGCTGCTGGACAGTCTGCGGAAGGCGGGGGCCGAAGACCAGGCGCGGGTGCTAGCCGGGCGGCTCCCGGCTGCGGGGTTGTTCGATGAGTTCATGGAGATCGACGATCATATGGAGCGGTACCGGTTTGGCCGGGAACCTGAGGGGGGTCCGACTGCGCCGTGGGGCTGGGATGACCTGGAGTGACCAAGGCTGAGGTCTAGCTCGGTCGTGGACGGGCCGATTCCTCTCAGTGCTCGGTCCTCCTGCCGGCGTGGGCTTCTTGGCCGGACGTCACCCACCGTGGTGTGATCGCGGGCCGCCGTCGCGGAACCGCCGCTTTTGCCCCTGATAATGTTTCTTCTCACGATCAAAAAAGCATGATCGGAAAGAGGTGCCCGATGGCCGCTCTCGAACCCGGCCCGGTCCCCGGCAGCACCTCCCCGGCGATCCCGGCGGCGGCCGTGGACACTCCCGCCCACACGGCCGCCGACTTCGCGCTGAGCGCGGCGACCCTGCAGGCGCTGACCGACGCGGTGCCCGCCTCCACCCGGCGCGCGTACGCGGCGGACATGGCCGCGTTCACCGCCTGGGGTGCAAGCCGTACTCGGCGACGCTCCCGGCCACGGCCGAGACCGTCGCCGAGTACGTCCGGCACCTGACCGTCACCCCGACCGAGCGGCGCGGCACGGCGCGCTCCCCTGCCGGGATCGAGCGCGCCCTGGCCGCGATCCGCACCACGCACCGCCTGGCCGGCCGCACCCCGCCGGAGACCAAGGCCGCCCGCACCCTGCTGACCGCCTACCGCGCGCGCCTGGCCCTGGCCAAAGACCCCGCCGCCCGGTCGCGCAAAGCCACCCCCGCTTTGCCCGGCGCGCTGCGCGCCATGCTGGCCACCCGCGACCGCACCAGCCTGACCGGGCAGCGCGACGCCGCCCTGTTCCTGCTCGGCTACGCCACCGCCGCCCGCGCCGGCGAGCTGGTCGCCCTCGACATCGCCGACCTGGCCGAGACCGCCGAGGGCCTGACCGTCACCGTCTACCGCCCCAAACTCAAGAAGTTCACCGAGGTGGCCGTCCCGTACGGGAGCAACCCGGCGACCTGCCCGGTCCGTGCCGCACGCGCCTACCTGGCCACCCTGGCCACCCTGGCCACCCACGGCCGCAGCACCGGCCCGCTGTTCGTCCGCATCGCCAAGGGCGGCCACCTCGCCCGCCCCATGACCCGGCACGGCAAACCGATCGGCGACCCGCACGGCCGCCTGACCGCCGAGGCCATCACCGACATCGTCGGTGCCACAGCGAAGGCGGCCGAGCTGACCGGCACCTGGACCGGACACTCACTACGGCGCGGGTTCGCCACCGCGGCCCGCCGCGCGGGCGCCGACCTGGAACGCATCGGCCGTCACGGCGGCTGGGCCGACAACTCCACCGCCCTGCTCGGCTACATCGAAGAAGCCGACCGCTGGACCGACAACCCCGTCACCGGCCTGTGATGAGGGCCCGTGCTTATGGGAAACGCACCCCACGTTCCCGCAACCAATCCGCAGGCCCGGAAATCCGCCTCAGACCGGTACCGGAGCACTGTCCGAGACGCCCTCCGAGCGCACTCGGAACCGGCCGTCCGCCAGCCGCTCCGACGCCCGCCGCAGGCGCTCCGCCCACCCGGCGTCCGGCCAGATGGTCTCGCCATCCCACACCATGTCCGCAAGCTTCGCGCCGCGCAGGTCCGCGTCGGACAGACAGGCAGCGGTCAGGTTCGCGGCGGTCAGGCGCGCACGGGTCAGGTTCGCATCGGTGAGGTCCGCGCCGCGCAGGTTCGCGCCGCGCAGGTTCGCTCCGGTGAGGTCCGCGCCGGTCAGGCTCGCACGGGTCAAGTTCGCGAAGGCCAAGCTTGCGCCGACCAGGACCGCCCCGTTCAGGTGCGCGTGGTTCAGGCGAGCGGCGTCCAAGCGTGCGCTGACCAGGACCGCGTCGAACAGATGCGCGCGGGTCAAGTTCGCGCCGGTCAGGTCCGCATGGCTCAGGCGCGCATGACTCAAGCGCGCGACGTTCAGGTTCGCGTCGGTCAGGCTCGCACGGAACAGAGACGCGCCGGTCAGATCCGCGCGGGCCAGCCTCGCGCGGGTCAGCTCGGCGCGGTTCAGATCCGTGCCGCGTAGGTCCGCGCCCCGCAGATCCGCGCCCGGGCCTATCCGGAGGCCGCGCTGAACGGCAGCGGGCAGCTCAGGTTCGCTGAGGTCGACGTCGCCCGAACCGCGGCCGTCCGGCGCGGGAAAGACGACGGTCATGGTGTCGGCGGGTGACGAGCGGGCAAAGGCCGGCGTGGTGCGGCGCCAGGCCCGCCACCAGGTGCTGCCGGGCGCGCCGTCGTCGGCCGGGCGGAAGGCGGGGGAGGTGCGAGCGAAGGCCGTCACGATCCGGCCGGCCAGTGAGTCAGCGCGCAGCATCGCGCTCCCCTCCCTGCTCGGCGCTGGCAGAGGGTTCCCGGGCGGGATCGGCCAGGGTGCCGGGGCTGTCGCCCGGACTGACGCCAGCCGCAGGTGGCCTGGCTGGCAGGGCGCCGGCGACGTCGGCCTGCATGGGAACCTGCTGGCTAAGCTTCTCCAGGATGAGCGGCGCGGCCGCGCCCAGCGCCAGCGCGATCAACGGAGTCATGCCGGTGACTGACGCGCCCGCGGCGCCCGCCACCACCGCGGCGGCAGCCGCGCGGCCGAGCACCGAGAGCAGGTAGGGGCCGGCGCCGGGCTCGTCTGGAGAAGCCCAGGGCCAGCCCTTCACCCGGCGCACCGCCTTGACGAAGTCCAGCGTCTCGACGGCCAGACCGCCGCCCAGGCCCCACAGCGCCCATATCCAGCCGCTCATGCACCGACCGTAGACCCCCGGACGGCGGATTTTCCGCCTCGTGGAGATAGGCGTTAGAAAGTCACCTTTCCGCCCGGCTGCCAGCACAGGACCACAAGAGCGAAGAGCCGAAGAGCATCAAAGGAGCCGCTTCGCGGGCACGCTTCCCCGCGAGATGGCTCGACGGCGGACCCGCACCAGCGCTAGCAAGGCCAGGAGTACCGGCAACAGGCTCGACTGGTCAGGCGATGACGGCATCAGCCACTGGGCGGCGGGCAGCGCCGGGCACTGCCTCATCTGCACGAACCCCGCCTTCCTGGTCGACGACGACGGTCGCCCGTGCCACAAGGTGTGCGCCGAGACCGGGGCCCGCACCACCGCGGCACCCTCAACCTCCGCCCCACCCGAAGCAAGATCGAAAATCACGACAGAAAGCGTTCAAAGAATCACGCCATCAAGAAATCCAAGTCACAGACGAGGGCTTCCGCCGCGTGGTCCGCGAAGGCCACACGCTCGCGCGGCCCCAGTACGGCCACAGCGTCCACGTCGAACTGCACGGCCTGCGCCCCGGGCACGACTACTTCTACCGCTTCCGCGCCGGGGGTGAGATCAGCCCGGCCGGCCGTACCAGGACCGCTCCCCCGCCCGGCGCCCGCCCGGACAGCCTCGCCTTCGCCTTCGTCTCCTGCCAGAACTGGTACGAGGGCTTCTACACCGCCTACCGGCACCTGGCCCAGGAGGACCTCGACGTCCTGTTCCACCTGGGCGACTACCTGTACGAGTACGGCGTCGGCGCGACCGGCGGCGTACGCGGGATCGCCCTGCCCGAGCACTACCTCAAGGAGACCTTCACCCTCACCGAGTACCGCAACCGCCACGCCCTCTACCGCACCGACACCGACCTGCAGGCGGCGCACGCGGCGTTCCCGTGGATGGTGACGGTCGACGACCACGACGTCGAGAACAACTGGGCCAAGGACATCTCCCAGATCGACGCCGAGCCCGACCAGGACCGGCAGGTCTTCCTGCAGCGGCGGGCCGCGGCCTTCCAGGCCTTCTACGAGCACATGCCGCTGCGCCGGTCGGCGCTGCCCCAGGGTGCCGACATGCGGCTCTACCGGCGGCAGGCGTTCGGCCGGCTGGCCGCGTTCAGCGTGCTGGACACCCGCCAGTACCGCGACGACCAGCCCTGCGGCGACGGCGAGAAGGTCGGCTGCGCCGAGCGCCTGGACCCGAACCGCACGATGCTCGGCGAGCGCCAGGAGGCCTGGCTCCTCGACAGCCTGGGCCGTTCCCACACCACCTGGAACATCGTGGCCAACCAGCTGCTCATGGCCCCGCTGGACCACGACGCGAGCGCGGAAGTCCAGTCGTTCGGCATGGACCTGTGGGACGGCTACGCCGCCGCCCGCGACCGGCTGCTCACCGGGATGGTCCAGCGCCGGGTGCGCAACCCCGTGGTGATCTCCGGCGACATCCACCGCAGCCTGGCCGCCGAGCTCACGACGGACTTCGACGACCCGGACGCGCCGGTCATGGGCGTGGAGTTCGCCGGCACCTCGATCTCCTCCGGCAAGGACGGCGCCGACCAGGACCGGATCGGGCAGATTTTCATGCAGGCCAACCCGCACCTGAAGTTCCACAACGTGCAGCGCGGCTACGTCCGGGCCAGGGCCACCCCGGACACGCTCACCGTCGACTACCAGGTCGTCCCGTACGTCTCCCGGCCCGGCGCGCCCGTCTCCACGCGGGCCTCCTTCGCCGTCGAGGCGGGCCGTCCCGGTCTGCACCAGACCGCCGACAACCCGCCCGTGGGCGTCCGCTTCGTCCCGGACGTGGCCAGCCCGCTCGACCACCTGGCCGAGCAGAGCGCCCGTTAGGGCATGTACTCGCGGGCCTGGTAGGGCTCGGACAGGAACGCGACTTCCTTGTCCGACAGCTTCACCGCGGCGGCGGCGACCGCGTCGTCGATCTGCGCCGCCTTGGTGGTGCCGACGATCGGCGCGGTCAGCCCCGGCTGGTGCATGAGCCAGGCGAGCGCGACCTGCGCCGGCGGCAGCTCGCGTTCGGCCGCCACCTGGATGAGACGGTCGAGGACGGCCCGGTTGTTGTCGGTCTCGTAGGTGGCCGGGATGCGTCCGTCGTTGGCGCTGCGCGTCGTGGCCGCCTGCGCGAGGGCGGGCCGGGCCAGCACCCCGCGCGCCAGCGGGCCCCACGGGATCACGCCCACGCCCTGGTCGCGGCAGAGCGGCAGCATCTCCCGCTCCTCCTCGCGGTAGAGCAGGTTGTACTGCGGCTGCATCGACACGAACTTCGTCCACCCGTTGACCTCGGCCACGTGCTGTGCCTTGGCGAACTGCCAGGCCCGCATGGTGGAGGCGCCGACGTAGCGGACCTTGCCGGAGCGCACGACGTCGTGCAGCGCCGCCATGGTCTCCTCGATCGGCGTCTCCTCGTCCCAGCGGTGGATCTGGTAGAGGTCCACGTAGTCGGTGCCGAGCCGTTCCAGCGAGGCGTCGAGCGCGGCCATGATGTGCTTGCGCGACAGACCGCGGTCGTTCTGCCCCTCGCCCGTGGGGAAGAAGACCTTCGTGGCCAGCACGTAGTCCTCACGCTTGGCGAACGTGCGCCGCAGCACGTTGCCGGTGATCACCTCGCTGCCGCCGTTGCTGTACATGTCGGCGGTGTCGAAGAAGGTCACGCCGCCGTCCGCGGCCCGCCGGACGATGGCCTCCGCCTGCTCCTCGGGGACGAACCAGTCCAGCAGATCCGGATCGCCGAAGCTCATCATGCCCAGGCACACCCGGGACACCTTCAGGCCACTATTCCCCAAACGGATGTATTCCATGACATCGATCCTTCCATCCCGCGTTAAGTGTTCCGGCCATACGGTCCGCTCATGACCACCAACGATGAGGATCCGGCGATCGCCGTCGCCGGCATGGTCGGGCACGTCCTGCGCCTGGCAGCCACCTGGACCCGATGGGACGGCGTGCCCCGCCACGTCGACGACCGCGTCTACACCCCGCACAAGGCGATCCGCCGGGTGGCCGACCACATGATCGACCACCTGGCGGAGGTCGAGGCGCGCCTGGCGGGCCTGCCCACGATCCCCGACGACTGGCACGCCTCCGCCATCACCACCGAGCAGGACATGGCGCCCTTCACCAAGGACGACTACGACGAGGCGGTCAGCAGGCTCGACCGGCTGGCCCAGATCTGGACCGTCCGGCTCGGCTCGCTGACCGAGCAACGCCTCGACAACAGCCCCGGCGACGGCTGGAGCATCCGGCGCATCGCCCTCCACCTGGCCGGATCCACCTACTACGCCGACGCCGTCGGCGTCATGCCAGAGTGACCAGCTCGCCGTAGCCGGGGCTCCAGAGGTCCTCGACGCCGTCGGGCAGCACGAGCACCCGGTCGGGACGCAGCGCCTCGACCGCCTCCTCGTCGTGGGTGACCATGACCACCGCGCCCTTGTACCCGCCGACCGCCGCGAGCACCTCCGCGCGCGAGGCCGGATCGAGGTTGTTGGTCGGCTCGTCGAGCAGCAGCACGTTGGCCCGCGAGCTGACCAGCCCGGCCAGCGCCAGCCTGGTCTTCTCCCCGCCGGACAGCACCCCGGCCGGCTTGTCCGCGTCGTCGCCGCCGAACAGGAAGGCGCCGAGCACCGTCCGCGCCTCGCCGTCGCTCAGCTGGGGCGCGTGTGCGGCGAGGTTCTGCCGCACGGTACGCCCGGGGTCGAGCGTGTCGTGCTCCTGGGCGAAGTAGCCCAGCCGCAGCCCGTGCCCGTGCACGACCCGGCCGGAGTCGGGGGGTTCGTGCCCGGCCAGCAGCCGCAGCAGTGTGGTCTTGCCGGCGCCGTTGAACCCGAGCACGACCAGCCGGCTGCCCCGGTCCACGGCGAGGTCGACGCCGCTCAGGACGTCGAGCGCGCCGTAGGACTTGGTGAGGC
>NZ_JBHYIO010000095.1:0-8693 GCF_042740095.1 Nonomuraea sp. NPDC059023
GAACCCACCCCTGGGCCCGCCCACCCGGCACCCCCTCCGCACCGGACGGGCGGGCGGACGGACCGGTATCAACGCCCACCTGCGCCCCCGATGTCAAGCCCCGTCCCGGCCCCCGCACCGGGACACGACCCCAACCCCCTTCACGGACTTCAGGCCGCGATCGGCCGAGCGGCTGCTACGGGCCTCGGCCGGGCACGGCCGTGACGACGCCGACCACCTACCGCAGGCCCGGCCCGGCTCGCCGAAGCAGCGTCTTCCCCCACTGGTGATCCCGGTCGCGACCGGTCGCGGCCCCGGCCCCACGGCCACCACCCGGCCTGCCACCACGACACCCGCACCCCGACCACGCGCCCAACGGCCCACGTGCCCGTCACCGACCGTTCCGCCGCCATCACCCCCAGCGGCGGCGCATCGGCCGTCAACGGGCCGCACAGCCCCGCACCGCCACCATCGCCCCCACCCGCGTGCGCGCCCGCGCCGGACGCGGACACCGTGGTCGAGGGCGGCGTGTTCGCCCTGGTCCAGCTCACGCCAGGCGCCCCGCGCAGCAGCTCGGCCAGCGTCGGCAGCCTCACCGGGCCCGGCTCGGGCACGCCACGCTCAACCGGGCCAGGCGAACCCGAGCCGGACGCCGGACCCGCCTCGGCCGAACCCCGCTCGGGCCGCTCCGGCAGGAGGGGCGGCAGAGCGTACCGCAACTCGCGCGGCCCGCTCGCGCTGATCACCACCCGCTTGCCACGCAACGCCAGCCACCAGTAACGCACCACCAGAAACGCCCAGTCAGGCCAATCCCTGCGCAAGGCGGCGAGCGCCTCCTGCGCCCACGGCTCCTGCCCGAACGCGGACACCTGGTCCGCCGCCCGCCTCAGCTCGCCTCCCGCAGAGCCGCGCAAGGGTCCAGGCGCACACCCTCCTGCCGACTGCTGGCATCAGATCTATCGGCCGCAAGTAGTTCCCGGACGCCGCCCGTCTCCGGCACGTCCACATCGCGCTCGGCCGTTGCACCAGCCGCCGTGGCGTCCGAGGCCGATCCGGTCACTTGCTCGGCCAGGGCCAGTTCGGCCCAGACCGCATGCCCGGTCACCTCATCACCCGCCGCCCCGGTCCGGACCGCGAGCTTGGCCACCCCGGCCAGGCCCCGCCCCTCCTCAGCCTCCGGCAGCGCGCCGGGCGCCCGTGAGAAGTCCGGGACCGGGCCGCCGCCCAAGTCGTAGACCACGATCCGCACCGACGCCGCCCCGAGCAGCACCTCGACCACGAAGAAGCCCCGTTCCCGGCCCGAGCAGGTGTGCCGCAGCGCGTTGCTGACCAACTCGGCCGTCACCCACACCGCATCCTCCACCCGCCCGGTGTCCGCCAGCAGCTGGCCCACCATGCGGCGGGCCAGAGCGGACTGGTCACCGCGTCCGGGGAAAGCCCGCCGCCACGCCATCCCGCCCCACAAACGCACGGCGCGGAGTGTGGACATCATCAGACCCGGCGCCAGATCCGGGAACTCCTCGCCGACCGGCTCCCGCCGGAGGGGGAAAGCCGACGGGGCGAGGAGGTTGCTCGGCTGGCTCGTGTGCTGCGTGTGGGTGTTCATGACAGGTGTCCCTTCCGGTCCGCGTCCCGGCCCGATGCCGGGAGCGGCCAGCACGATCACCCACCTTCACGCCCGAATCACACCCCCAACCCGACCCCCGACGCCGACACCGCCCCGGCCTGCGGCAACACCCGCCGCCATGCCCGTCGCCCCCACCGCGACCGGCACGTCGACCACCCCACACCCAGACTGGAGCCCCTCGCCGCAGTCCGCCTACCGTCCCCCGACCCCGGCGCACGGGGCCGCCGCGCGCACCCACGCGCCAACGGAAGGGGCATCAGGCCATGTCCGGCACCGGATACCAGACACTCCTCGACTGCCGACGCCGCAGCCGCTACCTGCGCCAGCACGGCTTCACCCACGACCAGATCGCCCTCATCCTCGCCCTCGACCACCCCGCCACCCCACTCCGCCTCCACCGCTACGCCGCCGGACTCACCGCCGCCCAAACCATCGAAGCCTTTCACCGGCTCGCCGGCACCACCGGAGCCGGACTGCGCGAGTCCCGCCTCTACGAGCATGAGACCTGGCCCCAGGCAGCCCGCCGACCCTCCATCTCCACACTCCGACTGCTGGCCCGCATCTACGGCACCCAGCCGGTCCACCTGCTCACCGCCGAAACGCTGGCCACCTACCCCGCACGAGACCAGCGCGCCCTACACGAGGACGGGTGAGATCACCGCCGTCGCCACCAGAGCCTCACCTCACCCGCCCCCCAGCTGCGCCCTAGTCAGGCAAGGAGACGTTCGTACACCTGCCAGCCTCTAACGCGCCCGAGACCATGCCCTCGCCCTGATCGACGACGCCGACCAAGACCAGGACCAGGACCAGGCATGGGCTGGGTATCTCACCCCGACCAAGCTGGACGCGATCAGCGGGCGCGCCATGGTCATGCTCGCCCGCCGCCGGAACCTGCTCGTGCGCGACGCCGAGACGCTGCTGCGCGCCCGCGCCCTGGACGCCTCCGAGGTACACCAGCGTTCTGCCGTACGGCACGGCGCCTGGCTGTGCCTGGCCTACGTCCGCACCGGCGACCTTGACCAGGCCGTGCACACCGGGCACCTCGCACTCCAACGGCTGCCCGAGCTGACCTCGGTCCGCTGCAAGACCCTGTTCGCCGAGATCCGCTCCGAGCCGGCCCCCTACGCCCGTCGAGCCCCCCACGTGCGAAACCTGATCACCGAGGTGGACCGCCAGGTGCCTCGCTCAGTCCAGAGGTAGGAGTGCCCGCCGACCGCCCGGCGAAGGCCACTCCGCCCGACGCCAGCTTCGTCAACTGGCGTCTCGGGCTGGCCAGCGAGCGCGCTCAACCGCCGTCAGGGCCTGGAGGGGGAGGTCCATGACGTCGTGTCTTCCTGCCGGGCTCCAGGGCGGTGGCCGTGGGACGGCGCTCAGCGCTTGCGGTCTCACGGCCACGGATTCCGGGCCGGGCCTGTTCCTGGAGGCGGTCAGCCTGTGGCTGGGAGTCTGGGGTCCGCAGCTGCGGCGTGTGGGTGGTTGCTAGGTCGGGCGTGCCCTGTCTGGGAGTCGGGCATCGCGTGTGACCTGCTCGGTCTCGGCCATGCGGCGAGTTCGCTCAGAATAGGTGTGCCCGGCGGAGCACGAGCTCTCCTGGCTGTTGCGACTCCGCCAAGCCCGGTTGCGTCCGCTAGAACAGGAGGGTATGGATCAGGAGGGTATGGATAAGGTGCATGGCCAGGGAGACGGTGGCACGCGCCAGCATCTTCACGAGGGTGCAGTACCCGGGGCTCGTCGGGGGCCTGATCGGAAGCCATACGGAAGACAGCATTGCGGCTCCGTGGGCGATGCGGGCGTACTTCTGCCGAGGCGTCATGACATCACCTGGCCGGAGGACGCAGGAGCATCGAGGTCGGAGCGCTCGGCTGAAGGTCGGTCGGGTCGGCCGATAGGTGCGGTCACGCGGCGTTTAGCTCGCCGCCATAGCCAGCGCACGGCCGGTCGGGCGCAGAAGCCGACGGTGATCAACAGGCCCACCCCCACCAGGATCAGGAGGGTCCACGGGTAGCGCTGCCCGAGCGCATCCCACAGCGTGTGCGCGGCGACCAGCGGCAGCAGCCGCTCCCAGCGCCGCCACAGGGAGACCATGCCGACGCCCAAAATGACGAGTGCGACAGCAGCCCAGGAGAACTGTGCGTGGTAGCTGGCGCGCACTATCGCGGGGATCAGATACACCCACACGACGGGCACGTTGCGGCGGGCCAGGCTGGTCACCAGCAGCACCGCGGCCACCTCCTCGCCGGCCCCTGTCCAGAGGGAGCGAATCAGCCGCTCGGCGTAGGTGTCGATGTGCGCCACCGCGCCCACCAGGCCACCCGCCTCAGATTGCGTCGTCTGCCCCGTGAGCCGGATGCCCAGCCATGTCGCGAGCGCGACGACCCCGCCGGTGCTCGCCAAGATGAGTGGGAGAGGCGCGAGCGTCAGCGGCAGGTCGCGTCCGCGCGGTGGCCACAGCGGTGCCCGGCCGAGTTGCTGGCCGGCCACGAAGAGGCACATCCCGGCCGAGGCCATGTAGTACAGGCCGTAGGTGACCAGGTTCGGGACGGTGACCGCCAACACGGTGATGATCGCGCTGGCCGCCACGATGCCGACCCTGACCATGATCGGCTTTCCTGGCAGGCACCAGCCCGCCAGAAAGGTTCCTAAGATCATGACCTGGGCCAGATAGTAGGCCGTCAGCACCGCGCTGATCGCGGGCACATCGGGACCGAGCGCGGCCCACCAGGTGGTCACTGGGCCGGGATAGGCGAGCGCCAGGAGGATCACCACGGCCGCCGTCAGCGGCGCCGGTAATGACACCGATCGGCCGACCGCTACGCCCGGGTCGATCTGTCTCATTGCACACTCCATCATGTGAGGTCTTGGGCAGGGTGGCTTTTGCCGCCGCCGTCAGGCCCTGCGGCGTCGGCAAAGTTGGCCGTACGCGCCCTATTCGGGCCGAGGAAAGCTCGTGGCGGCGCAGGGCTCGGGGCATCTCGTTGTCCAGGACAAGGCCTATGAGCTCAAGCAGGCGTCAGAATTCCAGCGTTGTCTGCCCGGCCGCCGGTTGCTGCCGCAGGCCGGCGATGCGCTCCAGTTCGGCCAGCGTGGTGGCGGCGCCGCCGGGCAGGTCCTGCACCAGGGCGGGGAGCAGGAGCGCGGCCGCGACGGCGTCCCACAGCGCGCGGTGCGGGCTGCGTTTGGGAGCGAGGGCGCGCACCTGGTCAGACAGGCCGTACTGCGTGATCAGCCTGCTGAGGCTCCATCGTTCAGCTGCCGGGCGCAGGTGCTTGTACAGGCGGGCGGTGTCGATCAGCGCGACGGCTTCCAGGTCGGGCAGGTGGCGCTGCAAGAGCCGCCAGTCCACACCGATGTTGTGGCCGATGAGGATCTGCTTGTGCACACGTGTGGTGATGTCGTCGGTGACATCTTCGAGGGGCGGCGCCGTCAGCAGGATGGTGCCGGTCAGGTCTGGAGAGATCCACGGCCGGGGCGCGATGGAGCGCCCGGGGTTGACGGTCGTCTCCCACACTCCGCCTATCTCTGGACGGCCGGCGGCCAGCGGGACGACCGCGATCTCCAGGATCTTCTCGCGATCGCGGTCCTGGCCGCCGGTGCCCTCCAGGTCGAGAGCCACGAGCGGTGCGGCCGTCCATAGCTGATCCACGGTGCGGGGTTCTCCTTCGACGGGTCAGTGGCGAGAGCAGCTCTACGGTTGAGGGTGCGCCGGTAGAGTCCACGAGGGCCCGTTTGGCTCGCCCAGCCACACCCATTGCCGTTCGAGTGTCGCGGTCAGCCCGAACCCGGACTGGTGCGGGGAGCCTGCCCCGCGCCAGAGCTCGATCACCTTCTCCACCGCGTCCCACAGCCGTACGGGGCCGTCTTGGTGGACGATCCAGCCTCCGCCCGGGGCGTCGCTGATGTCGGCCTGCGCGCCGGTGCGGGGGTCGCGGAGCGTCAGCGTGCTGTCCAGCCACCCGAGGATGGCGCCGGGTATGGCGAGTTGCACCGTGAACAGCGCGGCACTGTCCTTGACGATCTTCGGGTTGAGGTCCGTTGGCCTGGCCTCTCCCCGGCCTATGTACATGTCGCCGCGGGGAGGGGCGGCGTGCGGCCGGGCGGGCATGAAGTAGACGTCGTCGTTGACGAACCGTCCGCGTGCCTCACCAGCGTCGGTGACGGTCAGGTGCGCGAAGGCCGCGCCTTCCGCCCAGCCGAGCATCGGCGCCGTGATGGTGCCGCCCGTCCGCACTTGTGTCAGCCAGGCTGGCGGGATGGTTCTGACCGCGCAGGTGGCGATGAGCCGGTCGTAGAGTGCTCTCGCCGGGTATCCGGCGAGCCCGTCCCCCAGGACAAGCGTCGGGGCGAAGCCTGCGGCTTCGAGCGCGGCACTGGCTCGGCCAGCGACTTCAGGGTCGGTCTCGACGGATGTCACCGCCTGCTCGCCCAGGCGGTGGCACATGAGGGCCGTGGAATAGCCGGTCCCGGTGCCGATCTCCAGCACGCTACCGCCTTCGCCGATGCCGGCCACGTCGAGCATCTGCACGACCAGGCTGGGCAGGGTGGAGGAGGAGGTAGGCCGCCGGATGCCCATGGGCCCAGCGGCGTCGCGGGCCATGACCCCGTCGACCTGAGTCACCCACGTCTCGTCGGTGTAGACCAGTGCCAGCCACTCCTCCTCAGGCATCTCTGAGCGGCTCACGGGCGTCCAACCGCCAGCGTCCTGGTACTGGAACAGGGCATCGCCGACGAACAGCTCACGCGGCACGGCTTCGAGCGCCGCCGTCCAGCCTGGGGAGGCGATGGACGCGGCCAGCTTCTTGCGCAGCGGGGATGCATCGATCATGCGGATTGCCCTTTCAGCAGCGTGTCGGCGATGGCCTCGGCGATGGCACCGGCGTCCGGGAGCCATCCCCACTGGCCGTTGGGGTTGCACTCCAGGAACACCCACCGACACTCACCGGTGTCGGACTCGGGTTCCTCCAGCGCGAAGTCGAAGCAGCCGAACACCAGGCCGAAGTGGTCGAGGTAGGCGTGCATCGCGGACGCCACAGGCGAGGGTACCTGGATGGGCGTATGTTTCAGGGCCGCCCAGTCGCCGCGCCGCCAGTCCAGTTCCCCGCTCGGGCTGGTGATCTCACTGGCGAACATGTGCGGGCCGACCACGGTCACGCGCGCGTCGCCGGCCTTGGCGATCTCGGCCTGGAAGAGGTGGGCGGTGAGCGCGACGGTGTCGTCCACCTCTGCTGGCCCGACCCGCTGGGTCCAGATGGCCCCGACCCGCCCGTCAGGGGTGTACGGCACCCCGCGCAGCGACTTGTACACCATGGGGTCGTGGTCGCGGCCGAACCAGACCGTAGCCTCCCGCTCGTTGGTGATCAACGTGGCGGGCACGTCCAGGCCCACCCGGCAGGCCGCCTGCAGCTGGGCCGGTTTGTGCTCGGCCCACTCGTTGCGGGCCGGGTGGTTGACGTACAGGCAGTCGGACAGGCTGGCCAGCAGCCCTTTCAGGCCGTAGCGCGCCTCTGCCATCGCGAACGCGCGGGCTTGCGGGTCGAGATGATGGAAGCGCCAGGTTCCGGGCCGCCGGTGGTAGACGGCCCGGACGTCCTCCAGCGCGATCTGGCGGCTGGGCGTATGCAGGTGTCCCGTCCATTGGCCCGTACCGGCGCCGATCTGCGCGCCGAAGGTCAGCGTCTCGCCGATGTCGGCAGGATCGACACGCGCCACCATCGCGTCTCGGGTGTTGAGCGCGCCGATGACGAGGTCCGCGGTGGCGTCCTCCTGGCAGGTGACGACCATGATCACCTCGCGGGATGAGGACACAGCTAGTCAGATCCTGGGTCGTTGGGGGAGTCGTCGGCCCGCTCGGGGGCGTTCTCGGCGCCATCATGCGGCTTGGAGTAGGAGATCGTCAGGGCGGTCTGTTTGGTGGCGTCGAAGACGTCGACGGCCGCCCCATCCTTGTCAAGGAAGGTCGTGCGCTGAGTTTCCGGGTCGAGCCGCGTAGAGACCCATACGGGGTCTTCCTGCGTAGCGGGGTCCGTTGCCCGGCTCAGCCCCCAGGGGCGCGGTGCCGGGGCGTGGATCACAGTCATGTCCGTCTCCTCACGGTGGACTGATCTCTCTCTGACGGTGGATGCCAGCATCGGCGTCGACCAGAAGGGGCCGGGCCGGTTGGTGTGGGGAGGGCGGCGAGGCGGCGCCGTCGCCCTCCCCTCTCGACCGGGCCGCCGTGCGCGCTTGCAGACGCGCGGTGCGTCGGCGGACCGGGAGTGCGATCGCGGCCTGGGCAGAGCGGGTCATCACCCAGGCCACGAGATCGGGGAGGCGACGCAGGCCGGGGAGCCGAGAACGATATGGCAGGCGTACCCGCCCCGGCCCACACCTCCTCAACGTCGGGGGGACGCGAACCGGCCGTGCGTGGCAGGCTCCCGCCGGCTCGCGTCCCTGCTTCGGCCCGGTCCCCCGTCACCGGATGCTTCGTCACGTGAGCTTCACCTCGCACTCCCCACGCAAAACCCAGCCGAGCGCCTCCAGCTCGGCGATACGCCTGGCGAGCCACTCTTCCTGCGTCATGCCGCGTGGCAGATGGACGAGCTGGCAGTAGCGCATGTCCGAGCGCTCCGAGGCGGAGCATTCCTGGTGGATGAGGCCGTTCCATATCCAGATCTCCCACGTGTGCGGGCTGGTGCCGTTCCGCTGGCCGAACTTGATGCTGCGCGCCGGGGGCCAGCGGGGAGCGTCGGCACCGTTGTGTGGCTGGGGTGGCGGCGGCGGGGGCGGCCTCCTCATCCCAGCCACTTCCCGGCCCCTTGGCGGGGTCGGCGGCCGCGGATCTGGCCGCCTCGGCTGGCTGACGCGCCCGGGACATGACGGCTGCCCCCGGGACTCCGGTGATTGGGGGTCACCGGCGCCGACCAGGCATCTGCGCGCGCTGTGCCGTCGTCGCCACAGCACAACCTGCACCCAGGTTCCGAGGGAAAGCCGATCTTCCCGGAGCGGGCCGCCCGCACCCCCA
This sequence comes from Nonomuraea sp. NPDC059023, assembly GCF_042740095.1. Lineage (NCBI taxonomy): Bacteria > Bacillati > Actinomycetota > Actinomycetes > Streptosporangiales > Streptosporangiaceae > Nonomuraea > Nonomuraea sp. NPDC059023. The sequence goes on from NZ_JBHYIO010000095.1 coordinate 8,604, forward strand.
CGCGGCGGGCGGCTCGTAAGTGGCTCTCGCTGTCCGCGAGCGTGGATGTGAGGGTGGGGGACCGCGGGCCCGGGGGGCGCGGGGCCCACC
>NZ_JBHYIO010000096.1:0-8370 GCF_042740095.1 Nonomuraea sp. NPDC059023
CGGAAGATCGCCTCGGGCAGGCTGCGCGCGTCCATGCTGGAAAGCACCGCGGTCAGGCAGGTCAGCGCCCATACGGCGATGCCGTCGATGCCCGCCGAGAAGTTCTCCCGCATACTCTGCTTCGCCCGTACGGCGGAGGTGACGATCGCCACCTCAATGAACGCGAACAGCAGCAGGCGAAGCGGCCACCACAGGTCCAGGACGTCGTCGGCGAACCGCCACATGCCCTGAGCGGACACCCCGGTGGCGATGCCTGCGGCGATGAACGTCAGGACGTCCTCGGCGGAGCTGCGCCTGATGACGGCGGTTAGCGCCCGGGCGCCGCGGCGGAGTTGCCACCAGGCGGCGACGACCAGAGCGAGCGCGACTAACGCGGCACTGATCCACCGAACTTGCGGAGGAATCGTCTCAAAAAGATCAACGATGCTATCGCTGACCTGCATGGCAGCACTAATGTGCGTCATGGCTGCAGACCTCTTGTCTTGAAGGGCGGGTCTGTGGCAAGTCCTCCGGGTCGGGCGTTGGCGCGCCTGGCCCGGGGGCACAGCGGTTATTCGGTTGTGTCTCCAGAGTTGGCGCTCTGGTCTCTCCACTTCAGCGACACCATTTGCTGGGTGATCTCAGCTAGGTCCGCCGTTCGCTCTTGTGTCCAGGTGCGGTTACCTGCGCGTCTGCGTCGGCCTGCTTCCTGGATGAGTGCGTCTCGTTCCTCGGTGGCCTGTTTGAGGCGTTGCGCTGTGGCGCGGAGTCTGTCGGCCAGCATTTCGTCGCTCAGCTCCTCCAATGACTCCGGCACCTTCCCTGTGTAGCACTAGGTCAAGATCGATACAAGTTACTTGTAGAGAATGGCATAAGAGTGGCCCCGTCTCCTGTGGCCCTCCTGAGGGGAGGAGAGACGGGGCCACCTGCCCCACGCCGCATGGCCCTCCAGCCAGTGGTGTGAGGCGACCCGGCCGCACGGCGAGTGTTCGTGGGGAAGCCGGGGTTTGCTCGCCCGCCCTCTGCGCGGGTGTGGTCCGGCAGAGGGCGGGCCGTCTATCGGTCCTTCTCCGGGGTGTCGCGGCTGCTGAGGATCTCTCCTGCCACGGTCGGGTACTTCTGGATCAGGTCGCGGAGTATCTCCTGCTGCTGCTGTGGAGATTGAAGGTTTAGCCACGTCTTGCCGTGGATCTGGTGTGCGAAGGCGCGCTGCCAGTTGTCGGTCGTCCACACCTCAGCCAGACGCTCCCAGGTGCCGTAGGTGGCGAGGATGTTACGGGTCGCGTCTTGGAGCTCTTGCCGGTCCTCCTTGTTCGTGCGTTTGGCGAGAGCCTCCTCGTAGGCGGCTTTGAGCTGAGCGCCGGTGACGTCGCCGTACATCAGGGGCCAGTTCGCCATCTCCACGAAGTCCGTCATGCGGCACGCTCCTCGCGCAGGACGGCCTCGGCTCGGCGCCGCCAGCGGGCTATGCAGGTGTCGAGCACCTCCCGGCTCCCCGTCGTGATGGCAAAAGTCCAGGATCGGCCACTATGGTCGGCTTTGCCGGTATCCCAGAAGATCAGGTAGTAGCCGCGCGGCGGACGACGCAGCCGGACGCGATCCACCTCTGCGGACGTCAGCCGCCCCTCCCAGATGGCGCAGTACTCTGCGCGGATCTCGAAGCCGCTCATGCCGCCCGCCTCCACACGTAGGCCAGGCGCAAGACCGCGGCCTTGATGTGGGCCTGCTCCGGGCTGCTGGCGGTCGCCTGCTCACCGGAGGCTTTGTGCTGGAGGTGGATGACACCGTCTACGGTCCGGGCGTCACAGTTAGGGATGCGGAGGAGGGCCATGACCCGGACGGTAAGAGGCGCCGAGCTGGCAACTCAATGAAATTGCCTCAGATTGCCGCAACTGCTTCGAGTATCAGCTCTCTCGCAGCCTGCCCGAACGCTGCTGCGGCCTGCATCCGCTCAAATGTCCGGCCATAGAGGGCAATTTCGCGCGGTTGTGTAATCGTCAACTGGGCGCTAACCGTCTCCACCCGTACGGTCAAATCGTCGAACATGAGGAAGCCCTCGGCCGGCCAGACCTCGCGAGAGGCTCTCGACGGGACGATGCCCAGGCTGACTCGCTGGAGGCTCATCGACGAGATCAACCGGTCGAACTGGCCCGCCATCACGTCCGGGTCACCCACCCGCGTCCTGAGTGCCTGCTCCTCGATCACGAACAGGAATCGGCGATCGCCGCCGTACAGGACCCTCTGCCGGTCCATGCGCGCCTCGACGGCATCGTCCACGTCGTCAGGAAGAGACAGGAAAAGGCGGACCTGCCGCATGACGGCGGCTGCATAAGCGGGCGTCTGCAGCAGGCCAGGAACGAGAAAGGGATGGTAGACCCGGAGGAGGCTCGCTTGCTCGTACAACGGCACGGAGGCTTCTTGCCGCCGCTTCAGGCCTACACGAAGCTGGCGTTGCCACTCCACATAGGCGGACTCGATGTTGCGGCGAGTGGCGATCAGGTCCGCGAGCTGGTCCTGTGCGTCACAGATGCGGCACCAGGCCCGTAGGTCGTCCTCGGATGCGTTGCGTGTGCCCCGCTCTATCCGGGTGACCTTCGACGGTTGCCAGCCAGCCATATCGGCGAGCGCCCGCCCCTTGAGACTCGCGTTCTCGCGGATCTCTCTGAGGCGGGCGCCAAACGCTTCCTTCGCCTGCTGGATCTGTGCCGTCACGGTCGCGCAGTGACAGGCTTGTACTCAGCGTGGGGAACGGCTATCGACCACAGCAGATCCCTGAGCTCAACGCAGCGAGACACAACACCCGGGTCCTCGACGAGATCGCGGCCTGCAGACAGGCCTTCCCCATCGAACCGGTTTACGACCACGATCCGATCGTCGAGCAGCCACCAATCGCTCCCCTCAACAGGGAACGCCGCCTGCTCGGGCAGGAGGTGGCGCGGTAGCCACCGGATGTCCTCGCCGGCCTCGATGTTGTGGACTGTGTCTTGCCATTCGAACTGGATGTAGTCGCTGATCGGCTCACTGATGACACGGACACGGCGGACGGTCTTGCCTGTTGCGGCTTTCGCTCGGACTTTGTCTGTCCAGTCGGCGAACCAGGCCGCGACGTCCTCGTGTGATTGCCGTTCCCCGGCAAGCCATCTGCCGAATCGGGTCTGTTCGCCTGCCACTCCGTAGGAGTCTCGAAGTTCGAGGTGGAAGGCATCCCGCTCGAAACTGTCGAACAGGACGCGCCATTCTTCAATGGTCAGTGGGCGCATGATCCTGATCTACCACTAGGCGCAGTGCCGCCGGTACCTCCACTGCGGATTCGTGTGTGGGCAGGTTCATCTGCCGGAGCGCGTCGGGGTCGACGACTGGCTGACCGTAGACGCGGTATGTGCCACGGTCGGTGAGCCCGACCTGTGGTGGGAGGTCGGCTGCATCTGGGCGCAGGCGACTATGTGCGAGCTGAGCCAGGAGTGGGCGGGGGACTTCGACGGAATGCGGATCTCCGTCAACGATCCAGCCTCTGACGACGAAGGTGTCGCTGTCGGTCTCGTAGAGGGTGGGGCATTCGTCCTTCTCGCAGTAGTCGTTGCCGCCGAGGTAGGTCAGCCTCACGTGCGCCTCCGTAGAGTTGCCGGGAATTGCCCATCACGCGGATGGTCCATCGAATCGCATCACCCGTCAACGTCGGAACGGCTGCAGGAGTTTGTCGCCACTCTGGAAGGGCCTGAACGGGGGTGTCTGTGGTCTGCGCAGATAGTCAGATGTACCGCCACAGCCGGATAGTTGGCGGGTCTGAGCGCCTGCCATAGCGTGAAGATCGTCCCGCTGACCTGGCGCCGCGAGGCGCGTCCTCCCAGGAAGGCGAATTCAACATGCGTAGAACCTGGGGTATGCCGGGGTACGCCGGGGCATGCCGGGGTCGACCGCGGTCACCCCCGGCATGCCGGACCACCCTCGTCCTGTGACGCAGTTCGAGTTCAAGGACAACGAGTACCGTTGGGTGCAGGTCTATGAGCTGCTAAAACAGCGCATAGCGGACGGTGTCTACCGGCCGGATATGCCGTTGCCCTCGGAGCGGCAGCTTGAGCAGGAACTCGGAGTCGCGCAGAAGACGATCCGCAAGGCGTTCCATCGGCTGCGGGCTGAGGGGTTCGTCTACACGAAGCCGCATCTCGGCACATTCGTAACGGATCACTCTAGAGATGTGGCGGACACGCAAGGGCCCTAAGCCTCACACTGCGAGTGGCTACCGAGACAGGCCCTCCCGGCGATTGAAGCGCCGGGAGGGCCGCCCCCAGTCGCGGCGGCCAATTCCCCACTGACGCGCCAGGACTGAGCATGCAAGCTCACCAAGAGCGACTGATTCGCGCCACCCCGTAGTAGGTCATGAAACTAGCTCATGACGCCAGTGGCAAGGGGACAACGCAGAAATCATTTACGGGCTTGGCCGAAAAAATTGGACCGGCCCGGACGACTCCCCACGAGCCATCACAGGCCGGCCCAGCAGTCCGGTGACCGTCACCTCTGCCAGTCTCCGGCGCGGGGTATCCCTCAGCTACCCGCGTGTGGTTGTTAGACGCCCGATCTCCCATCGGGGGTTACAACTGCCTCGGTCAGTTTGACAGAGGCAGTTGGGGAGCGAGTCGGGGTGGGCGATAAGGTGGGCGATGATCAAGCTCGCTCAGTCTGGGTCAGATCGGGTCAGCCTGGGCGAGGATGGGCGCTGACCTGGCCTTTCTCTCTGCGCTGCTGATCAGAGAACCGCAAACTAGAGCTTGTAAACAGAAGGTCAGGGGTTCGATTCCCCTCGTCGGCTCTGCATCTCAAAGGCCCCTTTCCTTGATCGGGAAGGGGCCTTTTTGATCTTGCACAGCACGGTTGTACAGCTACCGGATCAGGGTCTACCTCACGCCGAGTTCCTTCCGCACCGCTCCGATGTACGCATCGAACGCTGCTTGAAGTTCGGACTGATCTCCCTTGCCGTTCGTCCCGAAGAAGGCGAGCAATTGATCCTTGGCATTCTGCGCGGCGCGATGGCTCGCGGTGGACGCGAAGATCTGCACCACTAGCAGTGCGTTGAACAGTCGCTCGAAATCGTCCGGATCAAGATCGGATGGTGGAGGACCTTCCGGATAGCTGCTGTACTGGACTGCCGAGGACCAGTACCCGTCGAAGATCTTCAAGAACTCTACGTGGGCGTCACGGCGTTGGTCGAAGAAACGTCCGCTCACCTCTCGCCGGCCCTGCCAGTACTGCGTCAACGCAGCTCCACCGAGAGCGCTCAGCGCTCCTAGGATGACCTGCCACATGCGCATCCCCTCCTGTTGTGGATCCGAGTGTGTCCACGGTGGCAGAAGTCCCTGAGGCGTAGAGGGTGATCAAAAGGAAAGGCCCCGCCGGAACCGACGGGGCAGGGAATCGTGAGTGGCTATTTGTGAGACTGCCGAAGCGCCCGTACGAGCTGGTCCAGGGCTTTCCTCGTCTCCGGAGTCGGTATCTGGGTGTAGACGTTCATGGTTACGGAGATCTGGGGGTCTGAGGATCTGCATGGCAACCCGTGGGTGGACGCCCAGAGCGGCCAGTAGGGACGCGCACGTATGGCGGGTGTCGTGAACACGGATCATGGGGACGTCGGCGTTGCGGCAGTGCGCGGCGAAGGCACGGTTGAAGTTGCGCGGTTCGATCGGGGTGCCGTGTCGGGTGGTGAAGACCAGGTCGGTGGGAGGCCAGTTCTCGGCGGCTTCTGCTGCTGTGGTCTGCTTGGCCTTGCGGTGATTGAGGGCGGCAACACACAGGTCCAGGAGAGGGAGCGTGGTCGTCGAGCCGTCCGTCTTGGTGGTGTCGCGGTGAAGCAACTGGCCACCGACCCTTGTGAGCTGGTGGGAGATGGCCACCTCTTCGGTCTGGAAGTCGACGGCTGACCAGGTCAGGCCCAACACTTCGCCCCGCCGGAGGCCGAGAACGAGGATCAGGACGTATGCGGCATACAGCGGGTCGTCGACCTTCCTGAGGTGTTCGAGGAATCGGCGTGCCTCGTCCACGCTCCACACGGTTTTGGCTTTGCGCTTCTTGGTCTGGCTTGCGCTGGGCAGGCTGGTGAGAGCTGCGACGTTCTTGGATATCAGCTCTTCTCGGATCGCTTGGTTGAGTGCTGCGCGCAGGGTGCGGCGAATGCCGATGATCGTGTAGCGGGCGGGGTAGCTCTTGCAGCATTCGCCCTTGGCGCAGCATTTCTGCTTGGCTTCATCGCGTTTGTGATCCTTCTTCTGTGCGCAGCAGGTGCAGAGCTTGGGCAGCGTGTTGATCCAGATCTGAACGTCGCGGACGGTCAGTTTGTCCAGGCGCTTCTTGCCGATCCCGGGGATGATGTAGAGCCGGACGAGCGGCTCGTAGGCCACGTAAGTCGTCGGCTCCCGGTTGGGCTCAATCACCTCCGCCAGCCATCGCTTCAGGAAGGCCGCCACGGTCTCGTGCTTGGTGGCGACCGGCCCCTTGGCAGCTTGCTCGTGGAGCTTGAGCCACTTCTCGTGCGTCTCCTCACGGGTCTTGCCATAGGCCCACTTACGGGTCTGGTTGCCCTCCGGCGTAGTGACCCAGACGTAGCCGGCCCACTGGCCCTTGTAGGGGAAGATCGAGCCCTCACTGTTGGCACGGGTACGGCGGCGCTTGGGCTCTTCCGGCGTTGCGAGAGCGGTCTTGGTCGGCATTACGCGGCTTCCTCTCGCAGGCTGGAGACGTAGGCAGTGAGGGCCGATGCGGGGATACGGCGGCAACGGCGGGAGACGATGACGGACTCCAACTCGCCGGAGCGGATGAGGTTGTAGAGCGTCCACCGGCTGACCTGGAGGTAGGCCATGGCGTCGGGAACCGTGAGCATGGGGTCGCCGGTCATCACACACCGCCCTGTGCGAGTGCGATCGCGAGCAGCGCGTCACTCTCCGAGTGACCGCGGCCTGCGTACTGCCAGTGGGCGACGACCAGGACGGTGTCTTCGTCGAAGAGGGGGAGGCGGCCGGTGGTGATCTCCTCCGTGCGCATGTGTTCCTCGCGAGCGGAGCGGAGGGCGCCGAGGGTGGTGGAGTATCGGCGGGACTTGGTGGAGAAGTGGCCGCGGAAGCCGAGCATGTGGGCCCATTGGGTGAGCCGGAGGTGGGCCAATTCGTCGAGGGCGCCCAGGGTGAGGCATTCGGCGATCAGGCGGCGGGCGTGGTCGCGGATGGGGAGGGCGGCCAGGTCGTCGAGGGGGTTGATGCGGCGGTCGAGGGTGCCGACGCATTCAGCTGCTTTGGTGGCGTACTTGGCGATGTAAGCGGCGACGGCTTGTTCGGTGAGGTCGCCGGTCATGGTGATGGGGCGGATGTCGAGTTGGTTGCCCCAGCGGAGCGTCGTGTTGGTGGTGGGGATGTCGACGGAGACGGCTCCGGCTGCGTGTTGTACGGCTTGCGCCAGGGCGTCGTGGGTGGCCCAGGATGGCGGAGGTGTGGCCGGTCCGGTGGGGCCGTCGAGGCGGATCACCGCGTGGAAGTGGACGACGCCGCGCCGCTGGTACTCGGCGACCTTGGCGAAGGAGACGGTCACCTCGTCGCGGAGGGCTTTGAGGGTGAGGCCGGAGATCTTGGCGAAGCGCCGGCGGAGGGCTTCGGTGAAGCGTCGCCAGAGCTCCGGGGCTACGGCGTTGAACAGGACCGAGCCGGTGTAGTCGTAGCAGTCGGGGCACAGCGGTTCGCCGAGACGTGGGTCGTCGGCGGTGTGGCGGGCCGTACAGGACATGACGCGCCCGTGTGGGCAGGTGGGGGCGTCGCGTCGGGCGTGGCACGGCCCTTTGGCCTTGTGCGAGTGGACGGTGCCGAAGGACGGCGCGGTGAGGGTGACGAACAGGCACGGGTGCGTGGAGACGGTGGACGGGACGCCTTTGCCTCCGATCAGGCCCGCGCGGACGAGCTGGTAGGTGTCGGAGCGGTAGGTCTCGGCGCAGGAGGGGCAGCGGGAGGCGCGGCGGGTCTTGCATGAGACGCGGAGGATGCCGTCCGGCTCCAGGTGGGTGCTGTAGCGGTGGAGGATTTGGCCGGTGGCGCGGTCGTAGTGTTCGACCTTGCCGCGTAGGTGGATCGGTTGTCGGCAACCGCCGGTGCGCTTGATCTGTGCGGCCCAGCGATCGTAGTCGGGAGCGTGGAGCCGGGAGATCATCCCGGCTACCGCGTGGGACTGGGGCAAGATGGGATCCGTCCTATCCGGAAGTGGTGGGATGTCCCCTCACCTGGCGCGGAACTTGGCGGTTGTGTGGCCAGGTGAGGGGACCTCACGGCTAGGAGCCGTTTCTTAGATCTGCTGACTAATTGTGGTGATGTTGTCACGATTGGGTCATGGGTCGTGGTGATCTGACCAATGCGGAGTGGGAAC
>NZ_JBHYIO010000097.1:0-7878 GCF_042740095.1 Nonomuraea sp. NPDC059023
CGCCGTCAACGCGCTCGCGGCGGGACGGGTGCCGCCGGGCGCGCACGAGGCCGCCTGGGTGCTCGACCCGGAGCGCGTGCTCGGCGACCTGCGCGCGGACCCGGCCGTGCGGGTCACCTCCGGCGTCGAGGAAGCCGTCGTCGAGGAGGGGGTCCTGTGAACTCACAGCCGCGCGTGCTGGTCTGCGGGACCGGCTTCGGCCGGATCCACCTGGCCGCGATCGCCGCGCCCGGCTCCGGGTTCCGGCTCGCGGGCATCCTCGCCAAGGGCGGCGAGCGCTCCCACGCCTGCGCGCGAGAGGCGCGGGTGCCGCTCTGGACCCGCGTCGAAGACGTGCCGGACGGCGTCGACCTGGCCTGCGTCGTGCTGCTCGGCGCGGTGAACGGCGGCCCGGCCAGTGAGGTCGCCGCCGCGCTGACGGCCCGCGGCGTGCATGTGCTGCAGGAAGGGCCGCTGCTGCGCGACGAACTGGCCGGGCTGCTGCGCGCCGCCCGCGAGCACCACACCGTGTACCAGGTCAACAGCCACTACGTGCACCTGCCGCCGGTGCGGCGCTTCATCGCCGCCGCCCGCGCGCTGCGCCCCCTCTACGTCGAGGCGGCCTGCGGCGTGCAGGTCTCCTACCACCTGTTCGACATCCTGGGCCGGGCGCTCGGCGGGCTGCGTCCCTACGAACTGCCCGCGCCCACCGGCTCCGGCCCCTTCCGCACGATCGACGGCACCCTCGCCGGGATGCCGTTCACGCTGCGCGTGCAGAACCAGCTCCACCCCGCCGACCCCGACAACCACGCCCACCTGCTGCACCGGATCACCGTCGGCGCGGACGGCGGCACGCTCACGCTGGCCGGCACCCACGGCCCCGTCCTGTGGTCGCCGCGACCGCACCTGCCGGAGGAGGCCAGGAAGACCACCAGGTTCGCCGACGCCGCCGACCCCGGCCTCGACCTGCCCGCCACCACCGTCATCGGCCCAGCTCAGACGCCTGGCTACCGCGAGATCCTGGCGACTCACTGGCCCGCGGCGGCCCACCGCGCGATCAGCGGCCTGTGGAAAGCCGCCGGTGACAGGATCGATCCGCTGCGCGAGGGGCAGTACTACCTGTCGGTCAGCGGGATCTGGCAGGCGATGGCCGCCTCCCTGGGATTCCCCGAGCGGCTGTCCGGTCCGCCGCCCCGCCCGATGCCCGCCGCCGAGCTGATCGCGGCCGCCCGTACCGAACTGGAGGACTCACCGGCATGACCACGACGACCACCCGGCAGCGCGAGCAGTGGCTGCGGCCCCTGCGCGTCCAGGAGGTGCCCAGGCTGCGCCTGGTCTGCTTCCCGCACGCCGGCGGCGCCGCCGGGTTCTTCCGCACCTGGGCCGCGCGCCTTCCCGAAGGCGTCGAGCTGTACGGCGTGCAGTACCCCGGCCGCCAGGACCGCCTGCGCGAACCCTGCGCCGCGACCATGGACGAGCTGGCCGGACCGGTCGCGGCCGCCCTCGCCCCGATGAGCGAGGTGCCGCTGGCCCTGTTCGGCCACAGCATGGGCGCCGCCGTCGCGCACGAGACCGCCCGCCGCCTGGAGAGCCTGCTCGGCGGCCCGATCGCGGGCCTGGTCGTCTCGGGACGCCCCGCGCCGCACCTGGCCCGCCCGGCCCAGGTGCACCTCGGCGGCGCGCGGGCCCTGCTGGAGGACCTGCGCAGGCTCGGCGGCACCAGCGACGAGGTTCTCGACGACCCCGCGCTGCGCGAGCTGATCCTGCCCACGCTCGCAGCCGACTACCGGCTGATCGAGACCTACCGGCCGGACGAGACGGCGCCGATCGCGACCCCGATCTGCGCCGCCGTCGGCGCGGCCGACCCCGAGGCGGACCACGACGAGGCCGCCGCCTGGAAGGGCTGCACGACGGGCCCGTTCCGGCTCAGGGACTTCCCCGGCGGCCACTTCTACCTCGTCCCCCACGAGAGCGAGCTGGTCGAGCAGGTGCTGCAGTTCTGCGGCCTGCCCGGCAGCTGGCCCTCGACCCCGTAACCGAAGAAGAGGAGACATCGGGCATGAGCGTCGAGAAGGAACTGCGAGAGCTCGAGGAGCAGGGCTGGGCGGCCATCTCGGTCGGCAACGGCGACTTCTACCGCGAACTGGTCACCGACCGCACGATCTGCGTCGAGCCCGACGGCCCGCAGACCGGCGCCGAACTGGCCGCCGACATCGAGGCCAACAAGGCCCCCTTCGACGACTACACGCTGGAGGACGTCAAGGTGCTGGAGCTCACCGGCGACGCGGCGCTGATCACCTACCGCGCCACCGTCCGGCTCAAGGAGGCCGGGTTCGCCTTCCAGCTCTACATGACCAGCGTCTACGAGCGCGGCGGCAGCGCCTGGAAGCTCGTCTTCCACCAGCAGACGCCGGTGAAGCAGGACGGCTGACGGCCACCACATCGAGGAGATGAGCGGCATGAACGGAGGGGGAGTCGAGGTCGAGGGCCTGCGCAAGGTCTTCGGCGACAAGACGGCCGTGGACGAGGTGTCCTTCGCCGTCGAGCCGGGCGCGGTGGTGGGCCTGCTGGGCCCCAACGGCGCCGGCAAGACCACGGTGATCAACTGCCTGAGCACACTCCTGCCGCTCGACGGCGGCAGGGCGTCGGTCGCCGGGCACGACGTGGCGGGCGACCCGTCGGGCGTACGCGCGTCCATCGCGCTGACCGGCCAGTTCGCCGCGGTCGACGACGTGCTGACCGGACGCCAGAACCTCGTGCTGTTCGGCAGGCTGCTCAAGCTCGGCAAGGCGGCGGCCACGGCCCGCGCCGGGGAACTGCTGACCGGGTTCGGCCTGGCGGACGCCGCCGACCAGCCCGTCAAGTCCTACTCCGGCGGCATGCGCCGCCGCCTGGACCTGGCCGCCAGCCTGGTGGTCAGCCGCCCGGTGATCTTCCTGGACGAGCCCACCACCGGGCTGGACCCCGTGGGCCGCCAGGAGATGTGGGACGTCGTCGCCTCGCTGCGCGACAAGGGCGTCACGCTGCTGCTGACCACCCAGTACCTGGAGGAGGCCGACCGGCTGGCCGACCGGCTCGTGCTCATCGACCGCGGCAAGGTGATCGCGGAGGGCACGCCCGGCGAGCTCAAGAAGCAGGTCGGCGGACAGGTCTGCGAAGTACGCGCCGAACCGTCCGAGGACGCCCTGCGCGCTCTGCGCGGCAAGGTGGAGAACGTCGAGGAGTCAGGCGGCCTGGTCATCGTCCGCGACGCCGACGGCGGCACGCTCGCCGAGGTCGTCGCCGCCCTGCGCGAGCGGGGCGTCGAGGCCGACGACATCCGGCTGCGCCGGCCCACGCTCGACGAGGCGTTCTTCGCGCTCACCGGCCACGGGCGCGAGGAGGCCGCGTCATGACGGCCAGGAGCGAGGCCGGGCTCGGCAACCTGTTCGGGCAGGGACTCCTGCTGGCCGGGCGCAACATCCGGCTCAACTCGATCGCCGACACCGTCAGCACGATGGTGATCTTCCCGATCATCTTCGTCTTCGGCTTCCTGGCCCTGTTCGGCAACCTGCTGCGGGTACGCGGCATCGACTACGCCCAGTTCCTGCCACCGGCGATCGTCGTGCAGTGGATGTTCTCCGTGGCGATCACCGCGGCCTTCTTCGCCGCCTCCGACCGCCGCAGCGGCATGCTGGCCCGCTACCGCGCGCTCGCCATCAACCGGGGCGCCGTGGTGGTGGGCCGGATGGCCGCCGACAGCGTACGGGCGCTGCTGGCCATCGCGGTGATCGTCGCGACCGGCTACGTGGCCGGGTTCCGCTTCCAGGCCGGCCCGCTGGCCGCGCTGGGCTTCGCCGCCCTGTCCGTGGCGTTCGCGCTGACGATCTCGGCGGGCACCAGCGCGCTCGGGCTCGTCTCCCGCGACCCGGAGTCGGTCTCCTCGACCCTGCACGTCATCTACCTGCCGCTGCTGATGATCTCCTCGGCGTTCGTGCCCGCCGACGCCTTCCCCGCCTGGATCGAGCCGGTGGTACGCCACCAGCCGGTCACCGCGGTGCTGGACGCGCTGCGCGCGCTGGCCGAGGGCGGCCCGACGGCCGGGCCCGTGGTCAAGGCGCTGGCGTGGCTGGCCGGGCTGCTGGCGGTCTTCTCGGCGGCGGCCGTCCAGGCCTTCAGGAGGGCGACATGAGCACCCTTGCCGAGACCGGCCTGCTCGCCGGTCGCAACCTGCGCCGCTTCGTCAAGAGCCCGCAGCTCGTCGCGGACTCGGTGATGTTCCCGGTGATCCTGCTGTTCCTCATGCTGCTGGTCTTCGGCGAACTCGTCGGCCAGGCCACCCGCGGCTCCTACATCGACCGGCTCGCCCCGGTCATCGTGCTGTTCAGCGCCGCGTACGGGGCGGTCGGCACCGGCGTGGGCTTCTTCACCGACCTGCGCGGCGGCATCACCGACCGGTTCAGGGCCATGGACATCGGCCGGCTGCCGGTGCTGGCCGGGCGCATCGCCGCCGACCTGGCCAGGGCCGTGATCGTGGCCGCGTTCACCACGGCCGTCGCGTACGCCGCCGGGTTCCGGTTCGGTCAGGGGCCGCTGGCGGTGCTCGCCTTCTTCGCGGTGGTGGCGCTGTTCGCCTGGATCTTCCTGTGGCCGGCCGTCGTCGTGGCGCTGTCGGCCTCCAGCGAGCAGGCGGTCAGCGGGGCGCTCAACACGCCGGTGACGCTGCTGCTGTTCCTGTCGTCGGGGTTCGTGCCGGTCGAGCAGTTCCCCGGCTGGCTGCAGCCGGTGGTGCGGGCCAATCCGCTGTCGCTGGCCGGTGACGCGCTCGTCGGCCTTTCGAGCGGCGGTCCCGTTCTGGTGCCCGTGCTTTTCACCGCGGCGTGGGCGGTGGCGGTGACCGCCATATTGGCGCCGCTCGCCCTCCGCCTTTATCGGTGAATTATCGCTGCCGGAATTCGAGGAGGCGGTATTCGATGTGCCCTTTTTCCGCTGCGCATTTCGCGGCGCGCAGCGTCGTGGCCCGCCAGCCGCTTTCCTCGGCCAGCGCGCGCACCCGGTTCTCGTCGCCCAGGTCGGTGAAGCCGAGCAGCAGCCGGCCGCCCGGCTCCAGGTGCGCGGCGGCATCGCGGAAGTAGGCGGCGTGCGTGGCGTAGCCGGGATCGAAGAACGCGCGCTCCAGCGCGTCGGCGGGCTCACCCTCGACGAAGTTGGAGTTCCAGTAGAGGAGATCGAATCGGTCTTCGCTGGTCAGCGGCTCGAACAGGTCGCCTTGGGCCGTACGGACGACGTCGTCGACGCCGTGCCGTACGGCGTTGAGCCGGGTGTTGTCCACGGCCGCCGCGCTGAGGTCCAGTGCCGTCACCGAGGCGCAGCCGCGCAGCGCGGCCAGCACCGAGATGTAGCCGGTGCCGCTGCCGACCTCGCAGAACGAGCCGTGCAGGGGATAGGGCAGCCATTCGGCGTAAAGGGCCGACGACTGGGACAGGTGCGGGGCGTAGACGCCCGGCAGGAGATCCCATTCGAGGCCGAGCAGCTCGAAAGTCCGCGGAGTGGTTATTTCGCGATGGCGGGTGATGAGTTTCGCTGCGACTTCTTGCATGAATGCGATTATAGGCAATAGGGTTTCAACTGACCAGAGAATGGCAGGAGCAGAAAATGCTCACCGAAAACGCAGTGGATCCGATGCGGGAGTTCGCCCGCTGGGAGATGCCCGGCTTCGCCGTACTGGCCACGGCCGACCACCACGGCCGCCCCTCCGCCCGCTGGGTGGACGTGGCCTACGTCGACCACGGCTTCGTGTACTTCACCAACCACGCCAGCCGCAAGGCCGCCGACGTCGCGGTCAACCCCATGGCCGCCCTGTGCTTCGCCCTGCTGGAGAAGGGCAGGCAGGTCCGCGTCGAGGGCCTGGTCGCGCGGCTGGGCGAGGTCGAGTCCGACGCCCACTTCGCCACCCTGCCCCGCACCCTCCAACTGCTGGCCTGGAGCAGTGACCAGCGCACCGAGATCGGCGACCGGCAGGCCGTGCGCACCCGCTTCGACGAACAGCGCGCCCGCTTCACCGGCCAGGAGGTCCCGCGCCCCGTCCACTGGGGCGGCTACCGGCTCACGCCCCGCGAGATGGAGTTCTGGCAGCGCAGGGCCGACGAGATCCAGGACCGCGTCCGCTACCGCCACGCCTCCGGCGGCTGGCACCTGACGCGGCTGGCCCCCTGAGGAGGACCGCATGATCCCCGGATGCGTACCGTGGCCGGAGGAGAGCGCCCGCCGCTACCGCGAACTCGGCCTGTGGACAGGACAGACCCTTGGCTCCCTGCTCCACGCCCACGACGGGCGCACCGCGCTCGTCACCGCCACCGGCGAGCGCCGCACCTACCGCGACCTCGCCGAGCGCGCCGCCCGCCTGGCCACCGGCCTGCACAATCTCGGCGTACGGCCCGGCGAACGCGTCATCGTGCACCTGCCCAACTCCCCGGAGCTCATCGACACCCTGTTCGCCCTGTTCACGCTGGGCGCAGCCCCCGTACTCGCGCTGCCCCCGCACCGCCACGACGAGATCGGCCACCTCGCCGCGCGGACCGAACCGGCCGCCTACGTCATCCCCGACCACCACCAGGGCTTCGACCACCGCGAACTGGCCCGCCGGATCCACGGCCCCCGCCAGGTGATCGTGGCCGGGCAGCCGGAGGAGTTCACCCCCCTCGACGCCCTCTACGCCGAACCCGCCGACCTCAAACCGCCCGGCCCCGGCGACGTCGCGCTCTTCCTGCTGTCCGGCGGCACGACCGGCCGCGCCAAGCTCATCCCGCGCACCCACGACGACTACCTGTGCAACCTCCGGCTCAGCGCCGCCAACGCCCGGCTGACCGGGGACGACGTCTACCTGGCCGCGCTGCCCATCGCGCACAACTACGCGCTCGGCTGCCCCGGCGTGCTCGGCACCCTGCACGCGGGCGGCGCCGTCGCCCTCACCCCCACCCCCGGCCCCGACGACGCCTTCCCGATCATCGAGCGCGAACGCGTCACCGTCACCGGGCTCGTGCCCTCGCTCGGCCTGCTGTGGGCCGAGGCCGCCGCGTGGACCCCGCACCGCCTGGACAGCCTGCGCCTGGTGCAGCTCGGCGGCGCCGCGGCCGGCCCCGGACTGGTGGCCGACGTCGAGGCGCGGCTCGGCCGGGTGCAGCAGTCGTTCGGCATGGCCGAGGGGCTGCTCAGCCAGAGCCCGCCGGACGACGGGCCGGACCTGCGGGCCGGCGCCCAGGGAAGGCCGCTGTCGGAGCATGACGAGATCCGCGTCGTGGACGAGTCGGGCGCCGAGGTGCCCGCCGGTCAGGCCGGCGAGCTGCTGGTGCGCGGGCCGTACACGATCAGGGGCTACTTCCGCGCGGACGACCACAACGCGCGGGCCTTCACCCCCGACGGGTTCTTCCGCACCGGCGACCTCGCCCGCACCACCCCGAGCGGCCACCTCGTCATCTGCGGCCGGGTCAAGGACGTGATCAACCGCGGCGGCGACAAGGTGCCCGCCGACGAGGTCGAGGAACACCTGCTGGCCCACCCGCACGTGCGCGCCGCCGCCGTGGTCGCCGTGCCCGACCACTACCTGGGCGAACGCACCTGCGCCTACATCGTCGCCGGGGCCGAACCGCCCACGCTCCCGGCCATCGGCGCGTTCATGCGCGAGCGCGGCGCGGCCGCCTACAAGATCCCCGACCGGGTGGTCGTCGTGCCCGGCCTGCCGCTCACCCCCGTCGGCAAGGTGGACAAGGCCCGGCTGCGGGACGAGGCGCCGTGATCGCCGCGGCCCAGCAACCCGACTGGGACGACCCGGCGCTGCTCGGCAGGGTCGTCGCCACCCTGCACGGGCTGCCGCCGCTGGTCCGCGCGCGCGAGTGCGACCGGCTCGCCGCCGCCGTCGCC
>NZ_JBHYIO010000098.1:0-4658 GCF_042740095.1 Nonomuraea sp. NPDC059023
CTTGTCGTCTCCTTTGGAGCCGTGATGGAACCTGGGCAGTACACCGACGTCATCTGGCATGACGGGCGCAAGGTGCGTATCTACCCGAACGGCGACCGCTTCTACGAAGACGAACTGCAGGCGATGTTCGCGGGCGCTGAGGAGCGGCTCAAGCAGCCGCTCAAGGTAGACGACCTGGACGAGCTGCGGGCGCGAGTAGAGAGACTGCGACGGGAGGCACGATGAGCGGCAAGTTCTCGGGCGCGGACTGTTAGGGCCACGCCAGACAGACTGGCGGGCCTAGACAGGACCGCGATGTCCCGCACCGACAACACCATGCCGTACCGGATCCAGAAGGAGGACCGGCCGGCGTGGACTCACTTCATGCGCTACGGCGGCGCCTTTGCCGGTATTGGCGAGGATTGCCGCTTCTACGAGAAGAGGGCACGCCAGCGGACTCGGCTGGCGCTGCTGCGTGGTGAGGAACCGGAGCCGACCCGTCACCGCGGGCAGGCCAAGTACGACTTCTGGTAGGCGTGACCTGCCAACTTGGCAGTAGTTGGCAGATATTGGCAGTTGCGATGTTGCGTAGAGAAGCCCTCGCTTCGGCCCTGACGGGTCGAGGCGAGGGCTTTCTTCGTGTTGTACGTCTACCGGGTAAGTCGGCCGGTAATACAGGGAATTTGTGCGCCGAGCCACTCCATTTCTTCCCGAAACGGATGTGATCCTTCCCCTATTCAACTTGTCCCGAATGTGTGCTTTGAAGCGCTGTGATCCCTGGGACAATCGAGCACAGCTTCGACTTAGGCCCGGCACCTGCGCAAACAGGCCCGGGTGTGGCCAACTCTAAAGAGGAGAGTTGACGTGTCCGAAAATAGCATCGTGCCCTCGCGCGGTCCTGAGCAGGGGTCGCCTTTCGACAAGATCCGCCACGTAGACGCGTACGGGCGCGAGTACTGGCTGGGCCGCGAGATGCAGCCGCACATGGACTACTCGCGGTGGCAGACCTTCGTCGAGGTGATCGAGAAGGCCAAGGCGTCCTTCGTCATCGTCATGGGGCAGGCGGCGGCCGACAGGGCATTCGTGCAGGTCAGTCAGGCTACGCAAGCGGGTAACCTGGGCACTCAGGTCCGGGAAGACTTAGATGACCGACTACAAGATCTTCCGGGACATGATGGTGGAGAACGCCTCCGACTACGTCCCGAGCACCAAGGCCAGCAGCATGTTCTTCGCCATGATGCAGAACAGGCTGTACCGGCACATCACCGGGATGAGCGCCGTCGAGATCAAGAACGCGCGCGAGATCTGCCACTGGCAGGATCGGGAGAACGGGAAGACGTCCCCGACCAAGAAGGACCGGGACGTCGCGAAGAACTACCTGGAGGTCAGCGAGCTCAGGAAGCTGGAGCGGCTGGTCGGCCGCCTGTGCCTGCGCGCTGAGGACATCGCCGAGGACGGTCTGAGCCTGACCCTGGCATCCTGGGAGGGCCTGGTCGAGGCCGAACTTGCGGTCGAGGCGCCGTGGAGGTTGGCCATCGCGTGAGGCTGGTGTCCGGCCGTCGCCTCTGCGCGCTGGACGGCCGGACATACCCTCGCCTGTGAGGGGCCGCCCGCCCCTCAGCCTTTTGGACGCCCCAATCGGGGCATAGGTTCACTCCGGTTCTGCGGTGTCAGGGGCTTTCCCGGTTGATGCCGCGAGCCGAGTCCATGATTCGAGCCTCACAGGTCTGCCTCCTGCCTCGGTGGCGACCGCGAACAGGATGTTGATCTCTGGTCGTGTGCGCCGCTGAAAGACCGTTGTTTCTTGTACCAGGCCAAGCGCCTCGTGTGCTTCCACCTGCGTGACACCCTTCCGGAGCAGCCGCAGCAGAGGCCGTAGCCGGTCGGCCTCGTGCTGGACGAGTCCCCGCCCCTTCGAGGGCGAGGACTGTGGGTTGGGACTGTCAGGCCTCGGCGAAGTCCGCCGTCCGTACCGGCGGAAGCTCGTCGGCGGCCGGCTCGTAGTTTGGCCAGTCAGCCGTACTGCATTCGGCCGCGTGGAGTGCGCAGCGGACGTTGGCCAGGAAGAGCCGAGTAGCGTCCTGGCGTGTTGACGCGTCGACCCCCATGAGGATGGACATGGTCCGCTCGCTCAGCCCGGCGGTGGAGTCCGGTCCGACGATGCCGCTGTCCTTGAGGGATTCGAGCTTGAGGAGTTCATCCATGACCCGGTCGGTGAACGCGTCGAAGTCCTCTTCGGAGTCGTCCGGCTGCGTGCAGACGAAGTCTAGATCCATGACGAGGTAATAGATCATCACTGCTCCTTCACCAGCAGGTCGCTCTACTCAACTGGCCCAGAAGGTTCTTCAGAGCGTTGGGATCTGAAGGGGTGCTAGGAACCCACTTCTTGCACTTCAGCGGGCATGGACAGTACATCTTGAAGTGACCGTTCCCGCCGAGGCTGACACTCCAACCTTTGCTTTCAGCCTCTTTGAGGACAGCTTCGAACTCCTTCTTCGGGTGCCGCGGTCTGACCACTTTGTCCACCTGCCGACAAGGTTGAGTGTACGTACCGGCCCCACCCCCGGGTAGACCGGCCCCTGTTGCAGGTTGGCATAAGCGACGACGCGCGTCACTGGATTCGAGTTGACCGTCTACGGAAAGCCATACCCGGCCCTCGCAGTCTGTAGCGGAAGGGAAGACTTGTCTGCCCCTGCCGGGCATATCTAGCCCCCTGCCATGCGCCTGCTTTGCCCTACCCCTGTCACGCGTTGAGGCTCCAGCCGTACTACGGCTGGAGCCTCAACGAGCGGGGGTCTACTTCAGCGTGCCGGTGCCGCCGCAGGGACGGCAATTCACCCACTTCTTGGTGATGACGACGCTGCCGTCCTTCGACTTGGTTTCGACGGTCGTCTCCCAGCCGCCGGCGCCGCCGCACTGGCCGCAAGGGTCTCCTTTGGCCGCGGTCTGCGGCTGCGGGAGTTCGGACGGCGGCCCGTACTGTTCGGCGATGTCCGCTGCCTCTTCCTCGGTGAGGAACGGCATGACGACCTTGCTGCCGCGGGGAGTGGTGATGGTGGCGTGGTGGTCACGGCCCGTCAGGTCCATGTGTCCGACCGTAGGCGGGTGAATCGCGTTCTGCCAGCCGTTCATGGTTTCCTATCCCTTCGGATCGGGGGGACTACATGCGGTTGATGGCCGCGCGCAGGAGGATCTCTCCGAGGTCGGCGGCGGCTTTCGGGTCGGTCTCCTTGAGCTTCTCCAGTTCCTCGACTGCGCCGGCGTCTCCCTTGGCTTGCTGGCCTGCTGTCACCTGTTCGAGGATGTGGACGGCGCGAGCCGGGATCTCGTCCGCGTTCACTTGGATCCGCCCTTCTGCTCGTCCTTCGGTGGGAGCAGCCAGGCCCCTGTGGGGCTCTTGACCCACCGCCCGTTCTGGTTCTCGTGGATGACGTGGAAGGTGTTCGACCGGTTGCAGCCCTCGTCCCGGCCGCCGTCGGAGCGGGCGAAGATGGCCTGGCAGTTCGGTTTGCGCTTCTTGTCGCTGCCGAAGGAGCCCATGGCTGTCAGCGGCCTCGCTTCCTGGCGTCGGCCTTCTTCTTGGCGCGGGCCTTGCGCATGGATGCCGGGACGCCGAGCATGTCGATGCCGACGACGCAGGTGTGGGTGAACGGGTTGGTGTACTCCCGTTTGCACTTCTTGCAGGTGTTGACCACCTTGACGCTGGTCTTCAATCTCCAGGCCATGTTGATCATTTCCTTTCGTTGATTGGTTAGCGGTGTAGGTGATCTCGTCCTTCACCGTGTCTCCTCAGTGGTCTTCGGGGCGGTCTGAGCATCTGTGTGCGCTGTGCCCGTAGAAGGCTTTGTGGCAGGGGCACCAGGACGCCTTGCACGCGCACCCGGGGGCGGCGGTGGCGCCGTGGCCGCAGACGTCGCAGTTGCCGACCGTGTACTGGCCCTTGACGTAGTCGGTGATGGCTCGTTTGATGCCCACGATTGGTGGTGCTCCCTTCGGATCTTGTGAAGCGGGATGCTCCGGACGCCCGCCCGACGGCGGCGGGCAGGCGTCCGCAACCACCCGCTCTGGGAGTTAGGTGTGCGAGATCGAGTTAGCTTTTTCGCTTTCGAGTTATGTGGGTCGTTCTACGGGTTTACGTATGCTCTGACCTGCGGAAAGTTACGTTCGAGGTCGAGTTAGCCGGGGTTATCCGGTGTCCTCTTCGCGGGCCTGGGCGCGGTCTGTCAGTGCTCGGCGGATCGCGTCAGGGTGGACGGGGTAGCGGTTACCTGTCGTCGGCACCCGCACCCCGAGGCCGGCGAGTTGCTCACGTAGCTGCTTTCCGGTGAGCGTCTTGTACGGCTGCCAGGACGGCGCGTAGCGGGCCAGCAGCGCGGGCAGGTCGGCGGCAGGGATCGGTTCGGCGCCCATGACAGCGGCCACGTCCTCCAGGAGGTCGCGTGGCTTGTCGCTGGAGTGGGTGGCGAATGTGGCGTTCTCCAGGAGTTGCATAGCCCGTTGGATCACGTTGTGGGCGTCGGCCTGGCTGACGTAGTAGCCGCGCAGCAGGCCGGGCTTCGGGGTGAAGCCTCGCGCCATGAAGGTGCCGACATCCCCGGGCCCTTCGTCGGTCTTGGGCTCTAGCCCGACGGCTGAGATACCGGCCTTGTAGGAGCCGGTGCCGAGTGCGGCGTCGTTGC
>NZ_JBHYIO010000098.1:4756-7863 GCF_042740095.1 Nonomuraea sp. NPDC059023
GTGCCGACATCCCCGGGCCCTTCGTCGGTCTTGGGCTCTAGCCCGACGGCTGAGATACCGGCCTTGTAGGAGCCGGTGCCGAGTGCGGCGTCGTTGCTGGTCTGGTCGCCGATGGCGAAGCACGCCTTGTTCGAGGTGATGGCGATCAGTTTGCGCGGCAGCGAGTCCGAGGATGGCTCCGGGGTTGCGAAGATGATGGTCACCGCGTACTTGCGGGCGGCGTTTTCCAGCTTGACCGCCAGTTCAATCGCGGTGTTGCCGTACTCCTCGTGCAGGAAGAGCGCCTGGCATTCGTCGATGACGATGATGCGGGGGCGTAGCCGGGCGTCTTTCTCGGCCAGTTCGCGGGTGACGGCGCGGGCGCCGTGCTCCTTGAGCGCCTGGCCTCTCCTGTCGAGGTCGTCGTAGGCGTCGCGGATGGAGGCCAGGCACGCCGCGGCGACGTCGTCGCCGGTGCCGGTCATCAGTGTGCGCAGCCGAGGCCTCATCGGGTCGTAGTCGGCGTTGACGGCCATCACGTACACGTCTGCGGTGACGAGCGGGTCGAGCAGCGCGCCCAGGAGCAGGGTGATGATGAGCGTTGACTTGCCGCTGCCCATCATCCCGGCGATGACGTAGTTGGCCTCGAACAGGCGGCCGATGATGGATTTGCCGCGGATCTCGACGGCGACGGGTACGCCGCGGAAGTAGTCGCCGGCGCCTTTCTTCAGCAGGGGCCACTCGGGGACGGGGCCGGTGAGTGCTCCCTTGTCGGCAACCCACAGGTCCATGACGCCGGGATGGTCGCGGGGTTCGGTAGGCCAAACCTCTACCGGGAAGCGGGAGAGGTTGTGGGCGAGGACGGTCTTCTTGCCGAGGATCATCTCTACGGTGACGGCGTACGGAAGCTCCAGTTGCGTGCGGTAGCCCTGCCCGTCCCGCTGTGTCGGCAAGATGAAGCGGGGCCTCCAGCCCGCTTTGAAGGCCCTGTTCAGGGCGGAGATATCGAGGTGGCGCAGTGCGTTGAGGATCGACCCCTCGTCGGGGATGACGTCTTTGCGGTGAGCGTCGCCGGGAGCATCAGACATCGTCCACGCGGGAAGCGCCTCTGCGCAGCGGTCGCCTTCCCGATAGGCCGCCCACAAGATCAGGATGGGGGCGCTGATGACCGCTGGTGTCCACAGGAACGCGATCGTGGTGAACACGAATCGCAGCACATCGGCTGCCCATGTCCATAGGGCGCCGAACGAACCGGCTCCGGACCACCAGATGGCCGTCGACAACAGCACCATCAGCGTGGGGACGCCCAGCACGACGCCGACCGTCACCTTGACCAGGCCGAGCATCATGCGCGGCAGCGCCATCAGGAGTTCGCGCCGGTCCTTGCTGGCCTCCCGTTTGTGGTCTTGCGCCGCCCTGAGCGCCTCCCGGTCGCCGAGGGCGCGGGCGACGCGGATCTGCTCCCGGTAGACGCCGAGACTGAGCCCCTCCCAGGCACGAATCCACCAGGAGCGCAGGCCCCTTCCGATCGTGGCGCCCACGCTGAGGGCGGTAGCGGCGGCCTTGCGTGGCGCCGGCGACGGGATGAACCGTGCCACCACCCCGGCGGGAGTGTTGTGGGGAGGCATCACCTCGACGTCGTAGACGGTCGGCTCCTCCACCTCAGGCGCCTGCTCGGCTACCTCACGGCTGCCGGGCACCGCGAGTTCGGCGCCAGGCGAAGGTTCGTCGCCGGTGGGCTCTGGCTGCTGCCGCAGCAGCCGGAACGGACGGCTCACCGGCGCTCCCCGGCAGGCATCGCATACGGAGTGGCGAGACGGGACGTGGTCAGGTCACTCAGGTGCTCGTGGATGGCCTGCAAGACGACGAACAAGCCGCTGGCCGTACGCGCGCCCAGCTGGGCCGCCACGTCGAGCAGAGCGAGCACACCGGCGCCGACGGCAAGACCAGACACGGCCAGGAACCCGCAGATCGCGTACAGGGGCGACCACCAGCCGCAGGCGCGTACCCGTGCTGCGAAGCCGGCGGCGGCGACCGCGTCGGTCTGAGGTGAGCGGGTGGCGCTGAGGGCGAGCACGAGCGGAATCAACAGCGCAGGGACGATCAGAACAGACATGTCAGTACTCCATGCGTCAGGAGGTGGGGGAACCGTTCAGGGAACCGGCGAGCGCCGGTGCGCGGTCCGCGTCATCCGTACGCAGGTCCGTAGGGAACACGGCCTTGCGCGCGTCGGCGACGGCCTTCTCGCACCATGACCGCTTGCGTCCGGAGCGGGCCTGCAGCGTGTCGTAGTCCGGGCCCCACTTGTCGCCTTGGGCGGCGGCGGTGAGGATCTCGGCCGTGATTTCCCGTACGAATACGGTTCGGTCGATGTGATCACGGTCTGCGGATACGGAGCCGTTACGGAAGACCAGGACCGTACGCGGCGGCGCCGTACGGACCGTGCCGGGACGGAAGGTGAAGCCGCGCCGCAGGACGTGGACCGCGGGCTGCGCCGGCTCAGAGGTGAACGAGAACTGCCGGGCGAGCCGGACAACCCGTATGACCGGTTCCGTACGCGCCTCCGTACGAAGGACCACGATCCGGCGCACCGGGATGGTAGGCGTGGGCGCCTCGGGAGAGGGCATCCACTCCGAAGAAGCGGGAACATCCAGAAGGCCGCTCACACTGAACAGCGCCGCCACTTCCGCGCGGACCCGCTCCTGCACCTCCGGGTCGCGGCCCAGCCCGATGTGCTGGGCGGCTCGTTCGAAGACCCGGTCGAGTCTGGCGAGGGCGGTGCGCTGCTTGCGGTCGGATGCGCTGGTGTCGCGGAGTTGCTTGGCGCGTTTGGCCGCGAGACCTATGCGGGTGACCCACCGCTGGGCGTCCACGTCGGCGGCGCTGCGGTCCCGGGCCTCGGCAAGACCAAGCCGTACCAGGATGCGTTCGGGGGTGAGGCGCCAGTTGATTCGGCCGGTGCCGCGGATGCGGTGCCGTTCGATGGCCATGCCGCGCTCCCACAGCCAGGCCGCGACGAGCGGCGCGGCCAGGCGGAAGATCGCCTCGGGCAGGCTGCGCGCGTCCATGCTGGAAAGCACCGCGGTCAGGCAGGTCAGCGCCCATACGGCGATGCCGTCGATGCCCGC
>NZ_JBHYIO010000099.1:0-7804 GCF_042740095.1 Nonomuraea sp. NPDC059023
CCGCACCAACTACCAAACGACCACCGCCATCGACATCCACACCGACCCCGAGTTGACGACCACCCAAGATCCTTAACTTCCCGGCATTGCCACTAACCCCACCCACACACCACCGGAGACCCCACCCCGCGCGCCCCCAGCCCCCGCGCGCCCCGCGTCGCCTTCGCCGCGCCCCAGCGCCCCAGCGCCCCAGCGCTCACGCGCCCCTGCGGATCGCGGATTGCGCCCAACGCGCTGCCCCTTGCCGGACGGCCACCCTCACGCGTCGCCCTCCCCACCCTCACGCGTCGCCCTCCCCGCACTCACACGTCGGGCGGATCGCGCCCACGCGTCGGGCGGATCGCGCCCACGCGTCGCCTCTCACGCGCGTCCGTCCAGGCGCGTCCCGCCCCCAGGGGGTTGGCCCCTGCCGGAGGGCACCCCCACGCGTTGACCCCCTCCCGGGGTGCACGCCTGAGGTGACCGCCTCTGAGGGGGTCAACCCCTGGGGGTGGGGCGTCTCGGGTGTTTGCCCGAGCCATGGTGGTGGTGCTTTCGGGGCGGTAGGAGGGTTGGGAACTTTGCGGAAACCTGGGGTTGTTTGTCCGGGTTTCCGGTAATGGGCCTTTCCGGAGAGGGGAGAGGTCATGTCGGAAGCATCGCCGTTCGGGTCGTTCTTTGGCAGGGATCCGTTCCGCGGGTTCGAGGAGCTCACAGGCCGGGTCTTCGGCGGTATGGACGCGTGGCCGCCCTCCCGTCCCAGCGTCCAGCGTGTGGACGTGGGCAAGCTCCTCAGCCAGTCGGCCCGCGACATGCTGACCAGCGCCCTGGAGATCGCCGCCCGCCGCGGCGCCCACGACCTGGACGTGCTCGACCTGCTCGACGCCGCCACCCAGGACGACCCGGGCCGCGCGCTGCTGCAGACCTCGGGCGTGGACGCCGACCGCCTGCACGACCGCATCGCCGCCCTCACCGGAGCCGGAGCCGGAGCCGGAGCCGGAGCAGGCGCCGCGGGCCAGCCGCCCGACACGTTGAGCCCGGCCGCGAAGCGGGCCATTCTCGACGCGCAGCGCGTGTCCAGAGCGCTGGGTTCCTCCTACATCGGCCCCGAGCACCTGCTGCTCGCCCTGGCCGCCAACCCGGACTCCAGCGCCGCCCGCCTGCTGGCCGAGCAGGGCGCCTCCGCCAACGAACTGCAGCAGGCCCTCATGTCCGGCGCCGCCCAGCCCGGCCGCCGTACCGAAGGCACGACCAAAGGCTCCGGCGAGACGCCCGCCCTCGACGAATACGGCCGCGACCTCACCGAGGAGGCCATGCAGGGCAAGATCGACCCGGTCGTCGGCCGTGAGGACGAGATCGAGCAGGCCATCGAGGTGCTCTCGCGCCGTACCAAGAACAACCCGGTCCTCATCGGCGAGCCGGGCGTCGGCAAGACCGCGATCGTGGAGGGCATCGCCCAGCGCATCGTCAACGGCAGCGTCCCCGACACGCTCAAGGACCGCCGCGTCATCGCCCTCGACCTGACGGGCATGGTCGCCGGCTCCAAGTACCGCGGCGAGTTCGAGGAGCGGATCAAGAAGGTCATCGACGAGGTACGCGAGCACGCCGACGAGACCATCGTCTTCATCGACGAGGTCCACACCCTGGTCGGCGCCGGCTCCGCCGAGGGCGGCATGGACGCGGCCAACATCCTCAAGCCCGCCCTGGCCCGCGGCGAACTCCACGTCATCGCCGCCACCACCATCGACGAGTACCGCAAGAACATCGAGAAGGACGCGGCGCTCGAACGCCGCTTCCAGCCGATCCTCGTCCCGGAGCCGACGGTCGAGCAGACGGTGGAGATCCTCGCCGGCCTGCGCGACGCCTACGAGGCGCACCACCAGGTGCGCATCACCGACGAGGCGCTGGACGCCGCCGCCACGCTCTCCGATCGCTACATCTCCGACCGGTTCCTGCCGGACAAGGCGATCGACCTCATGGATCAGTCCGCCGCCAGGGTACGGCTGCGCGCCCGCACCCCCGGCGCCGACGTACGCGAGCTGGAGGAACGTCTCGACAGCCTTCACCGGGACAAGGACCAGGCCGTCTCCAGCGACGACTTCGACCGCGCCAAGGAGCTGACCCGGGAGATCGACAAGCTCCGTCCCGAGCTGGAGAACGCCCGCCACGGCGACGACAGCGTCCCCGAGGTGTCGGTCGCCGACATCGCCCAGGTCGTCTCCCGGCGCACCGGCATCCCGGTGGCCCAGCTGACCGAGCAGGAACGCGACAAGCTCATGCGCCTCGAAGAGCACCTCCACCAGCGTGTCATCGGCCAGGACGAGGCCGTGGTCGCGATCGCGGAAGCCGTGCGCCGCGCCCGTGCCGGCCTGTCGGACCCGAACCGCCCGATCGGCAGCTTCCTGTTCCTCGGCCCGACCGGCGTGGGCAAGACCGAACTGGCCCGCGCCCTGGCCGACGCGCTGTTCGGCGGCGAGGACCACATGGTCCGCATCGACATGAGCGAGTTCCAGGAGCGCCACACGGTCTCCCGGCTGATCGGCGCCCCGCCCGGATACGTCGGCTACGAGGAGGCCGGGCAGCTGACCGAGGCCGTGCGCCGCCGCCCCCACGGCGTGATCCTGCTCGACGAGATCGAGAAGGCCCACCCGGACGTCATGAACATCCTGCTCCAGATGCTCGACGACGGCCGGCTCACCGACGGGCAGGGCCGTACCGTCGACTTCACCAACACGATCGTCATCATGACCAGCAACATCGGCGCCCAGCTCATCCTCGACTCCACCGGCGACGTGGCCGAGCTGGAGGAGCGCCTCATGGATCTGCTGCGCCACTCCCTCCGCCCCGAGCTCCTCAACCGGATCGACGAGACGATCATCTTCAAGCGCCTGGAGAAGGAGGAACTGCGGCAGATCGTGGACCTCCTCCTGGAAAAGACCCGCCAGCGGCTGAAGGGCCAGGACATCGGCATGGAGGTCACCGACGCGGCCAAGGACTGGCTGGCCGAGAAGGGCTACCAGCCGGAGTTCGGCGCCCGCCCGCTGCGCCGCACGGTCCAGCGGGAACTGGACAACCGCCTGTCCACCATGGTGCTGACCGGCGAGGTGGGGGAGGGCGGCACGGTCAAGGTGGACGCCGGCACCGACGACCGCCTCATGCTCCACGCCACCACCCCGGAACCCGCCGCCACCTCCCAAGAGGTCCCGGAGCAAAGCCTGGAATCCTCCAGCTAACCCCAGGCGCCGGGTACCGAGGCGTAGACGGGCGCCGGGTCCGTCGTGCCGTGCCCGCGGCAGGCGTCGGTGGGTCTGGACTGTGGCCTGGTCTGTCGCGGTGGGACGGGGCGGGGATGGGGTGGGGGTGTGGTCTGTGGCTTGGCCGGGGTGGGGGAATGGCCGGGTGGCGGGTGGGGTGTGGGTGGATCTGGTAGTTATGGTCGGGTGCGAATTAAGCCTTTGGCCGCGCTCGCGGCAGCCGTACCCCTGGTGGCCGGATGTGCGGCCGGAGCCGCCGGGTCGTCGTCGAGCGCGCAGAGCAGTGCGCACCCCCTCGGATCCGGCACCGCCGGCGGTACGGAGAGTTCGAACGTGACCCCCTCCAAGACACCCGCTGTGAAGCGGCCCAAGGTTCCCGCGGGCACCACCGCCGGATATGTCGTGTTCGACCGGACGACGGGGAAGATCGTTGTTCACCAGAACGCGCGCAGGAAGTTCCGGTCGGCCTCGGTGAGCAAGATCCTCATTGCGATCGACTTCCTGGAGACCCACAAGAGCGTCCAGGCGGGTGATGCGCGGCTGCTGCGGATCATGCTGCGCTCCAGCGACGACGGCGCCGCCACCTCGTTCTGGAACCGGGGCGGCAAGGGCGCGATCATCACCCGGATGGCCCGCAAGCTGCGCCTGGCCGACACCACGCCGCCGCCCGCCTCGAAGCCCGGTTTCTGGGGATACGTGTCGCTGAGCGCGTACGACATCGTCAAGACCTACCGCTACCTGCTCGACACCGCCGACCCGCGCGTGCGCGACCTCGTCCTCGGCCATCTGCGCAAGTCCACGCGGTGCGGGACCGACGGCTTCGACCAGTCGTTCGGCATCCCCGGCGCGATCCCGCGTCCGTGGGCGGTGAAGCAGGGGTGGTCGGGGTTCGGCCTGACGCCTCCGGTCCGGTGCGCGAACACCACCGCGGCGGCCGAGATCATCCCCGCCTCGGCCGGAGCGCCGATCGGGGGCGGCCCCATCAGCGTCCTGGCCGCCAGCGCGCGCGGCACCACGGTCCCCGACTACGGCCACCCCGTGCTCCACACCACCGGCCTGCTCGGCAAGGACGACCGCCTCGTCATGGCCCTGCTGACCGCCCACCCGGCCGCCGGCACCTGGGACGCGTCGGTGAAGCGCATCAACAAACTCGCCGCCGACCTGTATCGCAGTGTCTCCTGATCGCTCTGTCCCATAAGTTACGGCTTCCGCCCCCCCAACCCGCATCGCCGACCCCGGCGGGCGCCCGTCGAGCGCCGCTCGTGAGGGCTCACGGCGTACTCGCCGTAACGCCGCCCCGTGGGCCGGTTCCCTGGTCAGGGCGGCCAGCGCGGGAGAAGAGGCGGCGGCCGGGAATTGTCGGTGGGTCGGGTTAGGGTCGGGCCGTGATCACTGTTGAGGACGTGCGGCAGGTGGCGTCGCGGTTGCCGCGCTCGTCGGAGCATCTCATCCGGGACCGGGTGAAGTTCCGGGTGGGCAGCATCGTCTACGTGGCCTTCTCCAGGGACGAGACGATCATGGGGTTCGGGTTCCCGAAGGAGGAGCGGGAGGCGCTGGTGGCGGCGGAGCCGGAGAAGTTCCTCATGCCGTCCCAGGGTGACCTGCGCTATCAGTGGGTCCAGGCCCGGATGGCGGCGCTGGAGGTGGACGAGATGCGGGAGCTGGTCGTGGAGGCCTGGCGGATGACCGTGCCGAAAAAGGTGTATGCGGAATATCTCGCGACGCAATGAAATATCATTCTAAAACGCGTTGCACCTAATTAAATGGGACTAGCCCGGCGATCATCCGTCTGATAGATATTTCGCTCTGGTCATGTGAGCGGTATCGAATATCGGGCTTCCACAAAGGGTGAATCATGCGGGCGCTAGCCGACGAGCTCTTCCTGGTCGGCTGGGACACCACGAGCACGGGGCGTCCGCGGCTGCATGTCCAGGGAGTCGAACTGGGGCTGGCCGGGGCGCTCATCGGCGAGCTCGTGCTGGCCGGGCGGGTCGGGGTGCGCGGGTCCACGGTGCGGCTGGTCGATCCGCGGCCGGTTCAGGAGGTCGTGGCCGACCGGGTGCTCGCCGACATGGGCAGCATGCCGCAGCACACGGATCTGCGGACCTGGCTCGTGTACCTGTCGCAGCGGGCCGTCGACGACGTGTCCGGGAGAATGATCCTGGCCGGATTCCTAGAACGTGAAGCGCCGAAATTATGGCGCCGCAAGCCGGGCCGCTTTTTCGCCACCGATTTCGGTCCGGCCGCATGGCCCAGAACACGCCTCCACATGGCGCTCACCCGATGGCAGCCGCTCGACCCGCACGACATGGCACTGGCGTCGCTGGTGGAGGCGTGCGGGATGACCGACGTCGTGGTGGAGGACCCGGCCGAGCGAAAAACCGCCCGGCGTCATCTGACCACCGTCCTGGCCGCGCTGCCGCCGCAGCTGACCGACCTGGCCCGTCATGTCCACGCCGCCGTCGGCGACGCCGTCCTGACCTACCGCACCTGACCGGCCCCGCCCCATGCCCACTCACCGCCCACCCAGCTCCCCCCGGCGCCCCCGCCCTCCCCAGGGCCCCGGCTCCCCCGAAGGCCCCGCCTTACCGCGAAGCCCCCGATTACCCGGAAGCCTCGGCCCCCCGCGACGCCTCGGTTCACCGCAATGCCGCAGATCGCCGCAATGCCTCGGATCGCCGAGAAGCCCCGGACCGCCGCCAAGCCGTGAGTTACCCGTAGGCGGTGGGTTGGTCCTGAGCCGTGGGTTGCCGGGAGGCTCCGGGCTGCGGACAGCCTTTGGGTGTGCCGGGTGGGTATGCCGGG
Organism: Nonomuraea sp. NPDC059023; assembly: GCF_042740095.1. Taxonomy (NCBI): domain Bacteria; kingdom Bacillati; phylum Actinomycetota; class Actinomycetes; order Streptosporangiales; family Streptosporangiaceae; genus Nonomuraea; species Nonomuraea sp. NPDC059023. The sequence goes on from NZ_JBHYIO010000099.1 coordinate 6,039, forward strand.
CCTCGGGGATCGCCCCGCCCGGGCACCTCTCGCCCGTGAGCGAACGGCCGAGCGGCGGGCGTACCCGCGCGAGACGGAAGGGCCCGGAGCGCAGCCGCCGCGACCCCCACTGACCAGCAGCACCCCCACCCCTCCACACAGAAAGGATGCCGATGGAAACCCCCCAGCCAGACCCGATCACCCGCGCTCTGGCCGCCGATCGGCTCGGCGCCCCCTCGGTCGTCTACTTCGTCCTCTCGGCCGCCGCCCCGCTCACCGTCGTGGCCGGCGTGATGACCACCGGCTACAGCGTGACGAAGATCACCGGTCTCCCGGTCGCGTTCCTGGTGGTCGGACTGGTGCTGGCGTTGTTCGCGATCGGCTACGTGGCGATGGCCCGCCACATGGCCAACGCGGGCGCCTTCTACACCTACGTCAGCCGCGGCCTCGGCCGCCCCGCCGGCATCGCCTCGGCCTGGGTGGCGCTGATCGCCTACAACTCCCTCCAGGTCGGCCTCTACGGCGCCTTCGGCGCGGCGGCCACGCCCATCGTCGAGCGGTGGTTCGGGACGGCGCCGCCCTGGTGGGTGCTGTCGCTGATCGTCTGGGCGCTGGTCGCGGTGCTCGGCGTCATGCGCGTCGACGTGAACGGCCGGCTCCTGGCCATCCTGCTGACCCTGGAAGTGGCGGTCATCCTGCTGTTCGACTTCGCCGACCTGGCCAACCCGGCCCCCGGCGGCCTGTCGCTGGAGACGTTGTCGCCCGGCGCGCTGTTCGTGCCGGGCGTGGGGGCGCTGCTGGTGATCGCGACGCTGGGTTTCGTGGGGTTCGAGTCGTCGGTGGTGTTCTCCGAGGAGAGCCGCGACCCGCGCCGCACCGTACCCCTCGCCACCTACTCCTCGATCGTCATCATCGCCTGCCTGTACGCCCTGTCGGCCTGGGCCATGACGGTGGCCACCGGGCCGGGCAACATCGTGGCCACGGCCACCAGGGACGGCGCCGAGACGATCTTCGTCCTGGCGGGTTCGCACCTGGGCTCGCTGGTCGTGGACATCGCCCGCGTCCTGTTCGTGACCAGCGTGTTCGCCGCGATGATCTCCTTCCACAACACGACGGCCCGCTACTTCTTCGCGCTGGGCCGCGAACGTGTGCTGCCCGCCGTCTTCGGCCGCACCCGCCCGCGCAGCGGCGCGCCCCAGGCTGGCTCGATAGCGCAGAGCGTGCTGGGCCTGGTGGTGATCGTCGTCTACGCGGTGCTCGGCCTCAACCCGCTGGTCCAGCTCTTCTTCTACGGCGGCGCGTTCGGCGGCTTCGGCGTCCTGCTGCTGATCTTCACCACGTCGATCGCGGTCATCGTGTTCTTCGTGCGCGAGCCGAGCGGGGAGAGCGCGCTGCGCAGGCTCGTCACGCCGGTGCCGGCGGCGATCCTGCTGGCGGTGATGGTGTGGCTCGGCTGGGCGAACATCGACGCGCTGCTCGGTGTGCCGCCCGGCGACCCGCTGACCTGGATCCTGCCGCTGGTGTACGTGGCGGCGATGGCCTTGGGCGTGAGCTGGGCGCTGGTGCTGCGTGCCCGGCAGCCCGCCGTCTACGCCAGGGTCGGCCTCGGCGCCAAGGCCGTCACCGCGCACGAGGCGGCCCGGCTGACGGCACCCTCGTCGGCCTCGCCGGAGAGCACGGCGTTCACGACGAGCGATTCGAGGCGGGCGTCCCAGGCGCCCCGGGCCTCGGCGGCCTGCGCGTACACCTGGGCGGTGGCGAAGGCGATCTCCCGGGAGTACACGAGC
>NZ_JBHYIO010000100.1:0-7054 GCF_042740095.1 Nonomuraea sp. NPDC059023
GGTGCAGATCTCGCAATCCACACCGAACCCGGAAGCCCTTCCTTATGCCAAACCGATCAACCCCTGTACCTAACCTCCGTGGTCAGTACACCTAGCGGACGCTTCAGCCTGGATTCGTACTGTGCGAGCGTTCCCCAGGCTCGTCACCCATCCCGCCAGGATCGCTGTCCCACCTGTCAAGATCGCAACCCACATCGCGCTGTCCACGCGACCTCCTGGTCAAGGTTGGCGCGCTTGCTGAAGCTTGCTGGTTAGCCGCGAAAGGCCTTAGATAACCGTTGCTCCTATTACGTATCCACCATCGCTGTTCCGTGGCGCCCAAACCAGGGCGATCTCGAGGTAGCGGCCTGTCGTGGTCGAAGCGAGCCGGGGAGCGTACGCGTCCCCGAGAAGAGTGGGCACGGCCGCCAGAGAACTCACGAGTCTGTGGATGACCCGGGAAATCGCTTAAAGATCACCTCGGATAGACTCCGCAATCAAGGCCTTACGGAGTCTGCATTCAGCTGCTTCCGGAGACCCGCCCTAGAGCCCGAGAAGCAAAGACCTGCGGCCGACAAGCCGCCGATCAGAGCCCAGTACTGTAACTACTGCCACATGTCAAGCAACGTTCGAGTGACTTGTTCGGTAGCACAGCATTGCTGGTCAACTATCGCAAGAGGGCGCTAATTTCCGCACATGACAACAAGGAGCAGGAGCAAAGGGAAGACTGGTCCAGCTAGGTATTGGGGTTTCGTCCCCTTTGCTGCCCTTATCGCTGCTGTGGCAGGCTGGATTCCCGAGGTTGCCCCCGTCATGATCCTTAGCTTGGCCGCCCTGTCCAGCTATTTCTTCGTCTTTCGAATGCCGGTGTGGTGTGGCGCCGTTAACCGTGACGGAACATCCTGCCGTGAAAACGCATACGGCTTGCTTCTCGGCTGCCACCGACGCCAGCACAAGTGGCAGAAGGTAAAAATGCGGTTCGCCCGCACCAAGTGGGCCAAGATGAACCGCGGCCTCTGGACCCAACCGCGCGAGTCCCTGGCAACCATTGGGGCCGTTGTTGCGGTCCTGGGGGGAGTGGCTGCTTTCGTGCCTCTCCCCTGGATGCCGAAGTGACCAGACGGATGCGCCGGCACGTCGAAGTGTTGGTCGGCTGGGCGCGCGGTGATGGCCTGGTAGGCCCGAATCAAGCTGATTGTTGCGGTGATCTGAGCGCGTGGGCGGCGCTGGCCGCGATCGGCCGAAAAGCCGCAGCGCGGCCAGCGACCGCCCGACGCGCGCCAGCCGCCGTAGGCAGGCGGCCTTGAAGACGTAGAGAAAGTTCTCATTCACCGGGATCAGGCTCAGGCTGGCTGACGAAGCTGCCCAAGCCGCGGACGGTGTAGATGGCGCCCTCCTCGCGGAGAGCACGCATGACCTTGTGTGCCGTCATGCGAGCGATGCCGAACTCTTGCATCAGATCGTTCTCGCTCGGCACGCGTGATCCAGGTCGATAGATTCCGTCCGCGATGCGCTGCCGGATCACCGCGGCGACCTGCTGCCACCTGGGCTGATCCTCACGGAACTCGATCATGGATCCACTGTAGGAACCTGCGATCTCCCACCGTTCTCCGGATGGCCCTATAGAGCCCTATAGACAACCATGATGCACATTGCTTAACCTGGAGAAATGGCGTCGGTGAGCGAAGGTCTGGAGCTCCTCCGGGTGGAGTTCCCCGCGTGGTCCGTGTTCCGCAGCGATGTGGGGTCGCTCTATGCGACCCGGCGCGGCATCTCGCTCACCGACGCCGACATCAACAACGGCCTCCACCAAACCGTCGCCGCCGACGACTTCGGCGCCATGGCACGCCTCCTCCGCCGGCAAGAGGGTCTCACCGATGGCTGAGTACGACGGCTACCACGGCATTCACACGGCTGTCGGCTGGCCGACCGCCACGCTCATCACCTGGTATCCGGTGACCCCGCGCGCTGCCTACCTCCGAGTACGGGCAACCACCTGCCAGTGCTCGCAGATCTTCTATGAGTTCTGCATCGGCGGCGGCCTGTACTTCATCCGCCGCTACGACCGGACTGGCGCCCGAACGACGCTCACGGAAACCGAGTGGCGGCATCGACGACTCATGGAAGAGCTGTGGCAACGCATCCTCAACGGGGAAGCGAGGTGACGGACAGACCGCACCCCTAGTCGACACGCACAACTTCAAAGACACAGATCCGCAGGTCAGAGCCAGACCTGCGCTTCAGCACGCCTGTCCACTGGCAGTTTTTCTGCCAGTGGCCTACATCACCCGCCTTATCGTCGAAGCTGACGACGACGAGAAGGAGGGCGGGTACGTGGCAACCGAGCACCTCACCCAAGGCCAGCGCATCGCGCGGGCACGTCACCGGAAGGGCTGGGACCAGGCCACGCTAGCCGAGAAGATCGGCCGCTCCGTCTCGTGGTTGTCGAAGGTCGAGAACGGACGCATGCCCCTGGACCGGATGAGCATCGTGGGCCAGCTCGCCGAAGTCCTCGGGGTAGAGGTGGCCGAACTGACCGGCCAGCCGTACCGGCACGAGACGACAGAACTCGACTCCGGCCACGCGGCGATCCCCGGCCTGCGGCTCGCACTCCAGCAAGCCACCATGCCTGGCGGCGCCGCGCTTCTGGCCGGCCGACAGCCGCGGAGCCTCGAAGAGCTGGAGGCGCACGTCCGACTTGCCGAGCAACTGCGGCAGGACGCCAAGTTCACCGCACTCGGCGACGTACTCCCGGGCATCATCACCGACCTGACCGTGATCTGTGCCGACACGACCGCGGACCACGACCGGGCCGAAGCGCTGATGCTGCGCGCATGCCACATGGCGCGCGTGTCCTCGAACCTCCTGGGTCACCACGACCTCGGATGGACCGCGGTACAGCGGGAGCTCGTCGCAGCACAACAGGTCGGCTCCCCCAGCCTCGTCGCCGCCGCAAGCTGGGACCTGTGCGGCGTCTGGCTGCACGAGGCCGCGTTGGACCCGGCGAAGAACGCGGCGCTGTCCGCCCTCGACCAGATCGACGCGCACGTGGGCGCGGACGACACGGTCAAGGCGATGTGGGGCGCGCTGCACCTGCGGGCCGCCGTCGCGTACTCCCGGCTGTGGCGACAGACCGAAGCCGAGAGCCACCTGGAGGAAGCTCGACGCGTAGCCGAGCACCTCCCCCGAGACGGGAACGCCTTCCAGACCCAGTTCAACCGGGTCAACACCACCATTCACGCCGTAGAAGTCAGCATGGAGCTGGGGCGGCCCCGTGACGTGATCACGCGGGCGGAACAGGTAGAGATCGCCGAAATCGCCTCCTCAGAGAGGCAGGCGCACTATTGGACCTGCACAGCAGCGGGATACCACATGAATCGCAAAGATGATGAGGCGGTGGACGCGCTTCTCCGCGCGGACCGCGTTGCACCTCAGCACGTCCGCAACCGCCCCTTGGTCCGCAACATCGTGCGTGACCTCCGTGACAGCGGGCGGCTCCTTCGCCACCGCGAGGTGTCCAACCTCGCCCGGGTGATGAGGCTGCCGTAACCAGCGATATCCGGTGGGCCTATCCGCGCAAAGGCTCCCCATGCACGTCAGGTACCCGGCCTAACCGAATGGGGTAGTACTGGTGGGTCTCAGTGAGATCGAGCGGGAGATCTTGTTGCGTGAGCTCGCGGAGCTGGCGTTCGACCTGGCCGCCCTTCAACGGCGCGCGGTCGAGATCACTTCTCGGGTTGAGTCCGAGCGTCTAGCTCATCCAGCCTGACCGTCAGCTTCGCCATGTGCTGACGGATCTCTCGGAGCTGCTCCGAGAGGATGCGGAACTCCTCGCTGTGTTCCTCGGCGTGAGGGGCGACGTCGTCACCGTCGGGGGTCCGGATGACAAAGCTTCCGGCCCCCTGGCGGGTCTCGATGAGCCCGTCGTCACGCAGCACGCCGAGCGCGTTCCCGATGGTCATCATGGCCACGCCGTACTGCTCGGCCAGCTCGCGCGCTACGGGGAGCTGCTCCCCTACGGCATACCGCCCGGACGCGATCTCGCGCCTGATGTCCTCGGCGATCCGGAGGTACGGCCGGCGCCGGTCGGTAGCTGCCATAACGGCAGGATAGCGGTTCTAGATGCCTAGGTCTCTGGGCAAGTTGTAAGGATCTCTGGAAGCAACACAGCTCTATCGGTTTACAAATCTAGATACCTAGGTATCTTTATAACTAGGACACCACCTCTGAAGGAGATCAAGCAATGCGCACCGTCCCCATCCCCGTCGACACCTCCAAGCTCGTCATCACCTGCGTCAAGGCGGCCAAGCCGCGCCTGCTCAACAAGGACACCGGCGAGATCAAGACCGACAAGAACGGCCAGACCGTGTTCGAGGTCATGGTCTCGGTGGAGGACGAGTTCGGCCGGATCGAACTCGTCAAGATCGGTATCGCGGGCGAACCTCCGGTCGCCGCCGGACAGCGTCTCAACCCGGTCGGTCTTCTCGGCTACGTCTGGGAGATCGCCGGCCGGTGGGGCATCGCCTACCGCGCCTCCGCCCTCCTCCCTGCGCCCGGGGAGGACGTCCATGTCTGACCCACTGATAGTGCTCGCCACCCTGGCCGCTGCGGCGGCCGGGCTGTGGGCCTGGCACCGCTGGCACTACCGCTCCTTCTGGTACGTGGTCGGTTACCCGCTGACCGCGATCACCATCCGCGCCACCTGGCGCAAGATCGCCCTCGGCTGTGGCCTGACGAAGAAGCGGCAGCGCTGGTGGTTCACCACCGTCCCCGGCCTCGTCTCCTCGACTGGCGTCGTCCGCGTGAAGCGCCGTTTCCAGCGGGTCGCCGTCGACACCAAACCCTGGATGTGGCTCCCCAAGCCCACGCGGTACGGCTGGCGCGTCACCCTCCACACCCTGGAGGGCCAGATCCCCGCCGACTATGCCGACGCCGCCGAGCGCCTCGCCCACTCCTGGGGCGTTCACGCCGTGCGAGTCTCCTCCCCTCGCCCCGGCCGCGTCGTCCTGGCCGCCACCGTCCGCGACCCCCTCAACCGCGTCGACACCCTCCCGGCCTCCCCCGAACTCCTGAAGATCATCGTCGGACGCCTGGAGACCGGTGGCCCCTGGGTCCTCGACTTCATGACCGTCCCCCACTGGATGAACGCCGGTGCCACCCAGTCCGGCAAATCCAACCTGGCCAACGCCCTCGTCCATGGACTGGCACCACAGCGCGTCGCCCTGGTCGGCTTCGACCTCAAGGGCGGTGTGGAGTTCACCCCGTACAGTCCGCGCCTGTCAGCGCTCGCCACCACCCGCAAAGAGTCCGTCGTCCTGCTCGAAGACCTCGAAGAGCTGATGGCCGACCGCATGACGCTCTGCCGTACAACAGGCACCCGCAACATCTGGCAACTCCCGGAAGCCGAACGGCCCGTTCCCATCGTGGTCCTGATCGACGAACTCGCCGAGCTCTACCTGATGGCCGACAAGTCCGAGAAGGACGAGGTCGCCCGCACGTCGACCGCTCTCCTGAGAGTCGCCCAGCTCGGACGAGCCTTCGGCATCTACCTGTTCTGCTGCGGCCAGCGCATCGGCTCCGACCTCGGCCCCGGCGTCACGGCACTACGCGCCCAATGCTCAGGCCGCATCTGCCACCGCGTCAACGACCCCGAGACAGCCAACATGACCCTCGGCGACCTGGACCCGGCCGCGCTCGCATCCGCCCGAGCCATCCCCGCCGAGACCCCAGGCGTCGCCATCGTCGCCTCCCAGGACGGCCAGTGGTACCGCGCCCGCTCCTTCTACGTCAGCGAGCAAGCCGCCGAAGAAGCGGCCCGCACCTGGACCCACCAAGCGCCGTCCTGGGACGAGATCACCAGCGCCACCCTTCTCCACGCCATCCCCGAGCCTCGGGAGGGCTGACCACCATGCGACGCCTAGCCGCCTGGCTGCTCGACACCGGCCCCGTCCTCGTCCTGGCCCTCATCGCGGGCGCCGGTTCCTTCACCCACATCCGCGACACCGCCACCGACCACGGACAAACCGGCTGGATGGCCTGGGCGGTCGCCGTGTGCGTCGACCTCACGTGCGTCATGGCCGCCCGTGAACGCCAGCGCGACAAGCACGCCGGTCGGGTACGGCGGGGCCTCGCCTCCTGGCCGACGCTCGTCCTGGTCGGCGGAATCGTTCTGTCCCTGGCCGCCAACCTCCAGCAGGCCGAGCCGACCGTCTGGGGCTGGCTGACCGCCGCGACGCCGGCGGCCGCGTTCCTGGTGGCGGTATCGATGCTCGAACGCCGTGCATCGGCGCGACGTCCTGAGGACGTCCCCGAGACGTCCCCGGACTTGGCCACAACGTCCGTCCACGTCCCAGACCGTCCCGAACTCGTCCCCGCTGACGACTCGCCCTCTGGCAGCGGCCCCGCTCCCGCCCTCGTCGACTACGCACGCCGCGTCGCCGATGAACACCGCGCCAAGCACGGCGAACCCATCACCCGCGAGCTCCTCCGCGCCCGCCTCGGCGTGTCAGACCAACTCGCCTCAGACCTCCTCCACACCCTCCCAACCACCTGAAAGGCAACTTCCATGAACGACCACCGAACCGCCCTCATCACCGGACTCGTCGAGCTGGCCGCCTTCCTGGAGGCCAATCCCGACATCCCGACGCCCAGCGGATCACTCACGGTCCACCACTTCCCCGAGAAGGCCAGCGACGCCGAGATGAGCGCGGAGGTCGATCGCATCGCCGACCTCCTGGGTAGCGAGATCGACCCCCAGCACCGTCCCCACGGCCACTACTGCACCGGCATCAGCTTCGGCCCGATCCGCTTCCAGACCACCGCCATCCTGGCCGACGCCCGAGCACGTCACGCAGCCGAAAACAGCTACCGAGACTGCGTCGTCCCCAACGGCCGGTGCTGCACTTGCAACGGCTCGGGCCTCGACAACGACCACGAGACCTGCCGCGACTGCGAGGGCTCCGGCATCGACAACCACGGCGCCTAGGAGCTGTTTCTTAGATCAGGTGCGGAGCCAGATGGCCAGCGCTGCCAGGGTGACGGTGCCGTGGAAGATGTAGGCGCGTTTGTCGTATCG
>NZ_JBHYIO010000101.1:0-5417 GCF_042740095.1 Nonomuraea sp. NPDC059023
GGGCTGGAGTGTGGAGGTCTACGCGAGGGCAGGGGCGAAGGGCATCAACCACGGTCTTCGTCCCTCCACGGCTTGTACATGCGCATCTCGTTGAGGCGGTGCTCGTCGATGTGGATGAGGCCGAGTTCCAGCAGGTGTAGCAGTGCCGTGCGGACCTGCCCGTGCGCGATGTCGCGCATGGTCATGCCGGGCTGCTGGTAGGGGCCGTTCGGTCCGAGCGCCCAACCGTTGGCAGCGCCGTTAGCGATGCGGCGGACGCGGTCGAACGGGCTGCCCTCCGTCTCGTCCACGACGGAGATGTCGTCAGCCATCAGCGCTCCTCTCGGGCAGAGCGGCGAGGAGCGCCTGGGCGTGCGCGTGCGGGCATCCGTCCCATGTCGACGTCGGACCGTGTGTGTGGCATTCGCCGTCGTGGTCGAAGTGCTCGCATGGGCTTGGGTCGTGGAGTTCGACGAGGAGTGCCTCCAGCTCCTTGATGCGGGCCTCCAGCTTGTGGATCCGCTTGCGGTGCGGGATGACGGCGGCGGCTCTGGTGTCAACCATCGGTGTTCCTCTCGGGTAGGGCGCTGATGGTCGGGTACAGATCACCGAAGGTCTGGCAACCTGCGATGACTCTCCACACGATCTCCGCGTCCATGGGGATGTCGAGTTCTCCGGCGCGCGCAGCTCCGATGCCTTGCACGTAGCCCATGACGGCAGCCTCGCGGACCAGCTTGTGTTCCCGTCCAGTCATCGCGTCGAGGGCGCGGTTGACGCGCCCGTCCCGGTAGGCGTCACGGCCAGCGATGTAGCGGACGATCTCTTCAGGGATCTCAGCCATCGGCGTCGGTCCTCTCGGGCAGGGCGGGCAGTTCTTCGCGGGTCGACTCCTGGACCCGCAGGCCAACCAGATGCCTGGTGTGGTGGTTGTGCTCGCACGTGACTCGTGTTTCGTCGCTGACGCCCTCGGCGTCCAAGGCGCGGACGAAGTCTCGGAGCGCCCATACCGTCATGTCTCCCTGGTAGGGCGGGGAACTGCTGATCCGCAGTGAGCGGGAGCGGGAGCGGGCTACTTCAGCCATCAGAGGTCCTTTCGGGAGACGAGTCTCCCGTGTAGTTCGCACTCGGGATGCGCGTGGGCGATCATGTCGCCGTACTCGTCCGCGCCCAGATCACGGGCGGTGGCGCAGATCCCGTTGCATGCCTTCTCGGGCAGGGCGTCGCCGAGCCGGTGCGCGGCGTTGCGCCCCTCAACGCTGTACCGGTCCACGAGGACGGCTCGGAGGTCTTCGGTGGAGACGACGACCATCCCAGCGTCGGCGAGCGCTTCGACGATGGCGCGGGCCATGGCAGGTGGTGCGTCGGCTCCCGCCGTGGGGCACACGTAGAGGCCGATGGCCACCTCGATCACCCGCTCAGGCGTCAGCATCGGCTTCTCCTCTGGCGATCTCGCACGCGTAGCTGTAGCCGTCCCAGTTGTCCACGCCTGCGGTCTGGAGCGCGTTGAGGAAGGCGGAGTCCTCGCCCAGTTCGGCGACCTTCTTGCGGAGCCGGTCCAGTTCGGCGGCGGTCTCTCGCCGTACCTGGACGGCGATGAGAGGAGCAGCAGCGCGAGCGCCGCACTCGGCGATCTCCACGTACATCGGGCCGTACCGGCGCCGAACCTCTTCGCGGGCAGCCCGGACGGCTTCCTCAGGGATGTCAGACATCGGCTGCCTCCAACAAGAGTTCATCGACCAGGCCAACGACATGCTCATGGCAGAGGACGAGCCGGTAGTCGGCGGTGGACGGATGGTCTGCCAGTTCGGCGGCTCGCTGCCCGGTGACGATCGTGAGGCGTGCCGAACAACCCAGCGTCCTGAACGCGTACGCGACCGCTTCCGCCGTGCACGAGCCATCGCCGCACGGACCGATATCAGCCACGGCCCGTCCTCTCGTAGCGGCGTACAGGGATGCCTGCCTTCTCGGCCTGGTCCGCTGTGTGAGTAGCCCCGTGGGAGCCGTGCGGCTTGGGCTTGCGACAGGACGGCTTCACACACGCGTCGATGAAGGCTGCGCAGTACGTGGCTCCCGACGCGACCATCTCGTCATCTCGGCGGAGTCCTGCTCCTGGGCAGTAGGTGGTGCCGTCCCTGCGAGTCTTGCGGTGGCCGGGAGGGCAGTCGGGCAGGCAGGTGTCCCAGTCGGCCGGGTGGTGCTCCACGATGAGTCCGCCACCCCACCGGGCGCCGACCCGTTCGCTGATCTCGTCAGCGCCTTCCGCGCAGCCCTCGACGAGCGTCACGTTGTCGGGGCCGTGCCGGCACACCACCCAGGCGATGGCGCTCCGCACTGCGCCCTCGTCCTTCCACGTCCGGCTCCCCGTGATCAGAAGGCGGACCGGGCGGGTCTCCTCAGGCATCAGGAGCCTCCCGGACTCGGCGCAGCCACGAGCAGATGGTCGCCACCGTGGACGACTCCCAGATGTCGACCGTCCAATCGATGATGGCCAGATCCTCGGTGCCCAGCTCTACGCCGGCGAGCTCCTGCATCAGCGCGATCCGGTCGGCGTCCTGCTGCGTTTCGCCGTCGCCTGGTTTGATCGCGTGGTACGGCGGCGTGTGGATCGGGCCGCGAGGGATGTTGATCTCAGCCATGGGTCGGCCCCTTCTCGGCGCGGTTGAGGACGTCCACCGCTCTCTGCCGGTACATCTCGCGGAGCGCGCCCTCGGGGAAAGCGTTCGTGGGGATGGACACCTCCAGCGGTCTGGTCTCCTGGAATTTGGACATGGTCGCGGTGGCGTGCTGCCAGTCCGACAGGCCGCCCACCGTGTGCGGGAAGGCTGGCGACCAGTCCGGGCTGGCCTCTACGTAGGCGAGAAGGTCCTCGCACGAGGCGTCAGCGGAGAACCGCATCGGTCAGGCCTCCTCTCCGGGTTCGGTCACCTGCAAGCGGGACGCGAACCGCCCTCGTTCATGCATGACGACCCAACTGGCCGCCTCCAGCGCGTCGATCAGCGACCGGGCAGCGGGCGACTCCTCGCGCGGGTCGTCGTATTTGTCCAGCAGCGCCACGATTACCTGCCGTCGGCCATCGTCGAGCATCTCGGTTGCACCCACGATGTGGACAATCGTCCGCGTCCTTGTTGCTCGTACCGCCCGTTCGACGGCCGTGTGAGACAGGCGAGGCTCTCCTGGCACGACTCCTCCTTGATCGGCTTGGGTGTGGTGTTGGTGCCCTCCCGCGTCACGAGCACGGAGGGCGGAGCCTGCTACTCGGCGATCTCGTTCCAGCCGTACTGGACGAGGTTCTCGAACCAGTCCTCCACGAACGGCTTGACGTGCTCCTCCTGCTCGTCCTCACTCAGGGCGTCCCACTGCTCGCGGGTGAGGCCCGTGTCGATTTCATCGCTGAGACTCACGCCTTGCGAGGACATGCAGAGGTTGGCCTCGACCTTCACGGTCTCTTCGCTGCTCATGACCTGCTCCTTGTCGATGAGGTCTTGTGGATGTAGCGCCCTCCCGTGTCTCGCTCGCGGAGACCCGGCCATACCGGGATAGAGGGCTGGCCGTTCAGGCGACGACACGGAGATCGAGCAGCCGGTACCACCACTTGAACGCACGCGCGGTGGGGATGCAGAAGTCCTGAACGATGTCGTCGTCCGCGTCGAGGACGTCCAGCACGGCGTAGCAGTCCGTGCAGTCCTTCGTAGACGGCTTGATGAAGCCGATCGCGCTGGCGCGGTGCAGCGACGCCTTAATGGCGCGGGCTTTCGACTCAGCCTCACTGATCGAGTACTGCCGTGCCACACCGTTCGGAAGAGCTCGGAACGCGCTCAGGGCGACAGCGTCGGGGTGAAGATCGGGAAGTGCGCGACCAGAGTGAATTTCGACCATCGCTCGGTTCTCCTCAGGGGGTTAGGTCAGGGGCGGGTCTCGATTTCCCCCTGAGTAGGTTGGAGATGTAGGTCTGGTGGACCCCGTATTGGCGCGCAAGCTGCGACTGAGATGCGCCTGAGGCGATCTGTTCTCGAACCTGGGCGAGCTGGGAGACGGTCAGCCGGTTGCGGGCCGTACGGCCGAGCCGTTCGCGGCGTCGATCGTTCGTTCGGACCGTGTCGGCGCGGGCGGCGGCCCGGCATGTCTGGCAGCGGCACCGGTGCTTGTAGTACCGCTCCCGGCCGTGAACCGGTAGGCGCTGCGGCGACCCGTTCGTCTGGCGCGCTCTGATCGCCTGGACAGCCGTGGTGCCGGCGCCCGGTCGAGCCTCAAACCATGGGCGGGAAGGTACCTCTCCTTGATGCCATAGCTGCAGGATGCGGATTCGGGCTGTGCCGAGGTGGGCTGAGAGGTTTGCTCGGGTGACGCCCATCGCCTCGGCTGCGCGGCTGTAGTCGCCTTCGTGGGCGGCGAGGTAGGTGAGCGCCTGCTGCTGCCTGACGGTCAAGGTGGGCCATATCTGCGCCAGGGCGAGGCGCTCGACCACGCGATCCTCCAGCGGGGTCGGGTGGGCCGTGGTGGTGCGCCAGTAGCGCAGGAATCCAGAGCCCGACTCGGCTCCGGAGTACCCGCTGAGCTCGGCGTAGCCGTACAGGCGGTAGGTGTGGCGGACAGCTCGTCGGATCGCTTCCCGGCCGGCGTGGATCAGAGTGTGCCGGGTGGGCGGCCGGTCGGCGGCGAGCAGCTCGTCGAGGATGCCGTCCCACGCGGCCTGGTAGCGGTCCTCGGCGTTCGTCGCGCGGAGGAAGGAGGATGTGGTGGCGGTGCGGGCCAGCGCGTCGAGGTCGGTGAGCTCGTAGCCCCAGCGCAGGCCCTGCGCGAACAGTTGGTCCGGGGCATCGGACTTCTCGATCTGGCCGTCCTCGCCAGGGTCGTAGTAGACGAGTTGCACCATGTCAGGCGGCCTTCCGCGGGAGAGCGAGCACCTCGGGGAAGATCAGTGGCCAGTGCAGCGGCTGGTGCTGCAGGCCGGTGATCTCGTGGCGTAGCCACTGCGCGGCCTGGTTCTCGGCCTCGGCGATCTGGCCGGCCATGACGGCGTGGGCCAGCTCGGCGGCGCGAAGGTGCCGCTGGCGCCGGACTCGCCGACTGTTGGTTTGGACGAGCCTCGCGCCGACTGTCAGGTCGGCCAGGAGCCGCAGGTGCTCGATCGGGGCCGAGGCGATCCACGAGCGCGGCACCACCGGCACCCCGAGGTGCAGCTGCTCGCGCGCCTCCTTGGGGGTGCAGCACATCCACTCGATCTGCTCCAGCGAGCGGATGCCGAGCAGGCTGTCGCCGACGGCGAGGTTGAGCCGGACGGGCCGCAGTGGGGTGAGCAGGCTGCACGCCAGCTCAGCCAGGTCGACGCTGATCGGGTGGATATCGGCGCCGTACAGGCACTCCAGCACGAGGGCGCGCGCGAGCTGGCTGGCGGGGATGTCGCCGAGCAGTTCCTGGACGGCGGCGAGCTGCCCCTC
>NZ_JBHYIO010000102.1:0-5325 GCF_042740095.1 Nonomuraea sp. NPDC059023
GGGGACGGGGGCGCCGCGGCGGCTCCGCGACCCCGTGGCAGGGACAGCCGGAGTCGTTGTCGTTGAGCGCGTCTTCTGAGACGGCCGACATCTCCGACCACAGGGACAGCAGGTCGATCAGGGTCTCGTCCGCGGGGCCGCGCAGCACCCAGACGTCGTCGACGTGGCCGGACCAGTTGGCCGAGGTGCCGCCGCGGCCGATCTGCGCCGAGGTGACCGGCCCGGTCAGGGTGACGTCGTGGCGGTAGGACTTGACCTCCGCCTCCGGAGCCGCTTCGAGGGTGCCGTTCACCCAGAACTCCAGCGACTTCTCCCGCGCGTTGTAGACGATCGCGAGGTGGTCCCAGTCGCCGAACCCGGTGTGGAAGGCCGGGTGTTCGACGATGCCGGCGCCCGGGATCTCCACCACGTAGCGGCCGATCTCCCCCATGTCCGGATCGCCGCGGCCGGGATCGAACTTCACCCGCAGCGCGCTGCCGCCGGCCGTGGGCAGGTCGAGCACGGTCATCGCCTTGCGCGCGGTCCCGCTGGTCTCCACCCAGGCCGAGAGGGTGAAGCTCTCCCTCGGGTCCAGGATCGCCGCGGCGATGCCGGCGTAGTCGCCCGCCGCGCCGGGCAGGTGGAGAGAACCGGGCACGGCGCTGTTGCTCATGGGGGTCTTGGGCACGAAGCGGGCGGCGCCGTACAGGCGGACGGGGGTTCTGATGGCCTCGCCGCTGTCGTCGGGAGCGCGGTTGAGGTGCCACTTGTGCGCCACCGTCAGCATCTCCTTCGACAGCGCCGCCGCCTCCTCGACGGTGACGATCCGGTCGTAGACGCGTACGTCGTCGATCTTCCCGGGGAAGAAGTCGAGCGGCGTGCCGGCCCACTGGACCCGGCCGATCGTGAGCGGGCCGCCGGCCCGCCACGCGCTCGTGTAGTCCATCTCGGTGCCGGGCTCGCCGTTGACGTAGACGCGCACCTTCTTGGCGACGGCGTCGTACACGCCCATCAGATGGGTCCATTCGCCGGGTCTGGCGGGCTTGGCCGACCAGGCGCTGGAGGACGGGACCGACGTCGAGTCGGCGTTCATCCGCCAGAACACCCACTTCTTGGCGTTCGGGTCATAGCGCAGGCAGAAGCCCGACACGTTGACGCCGTCCTGGGCCGCCACGGTCGCGTACCCCGTGGGCAGGGTGTCGGGCAGCTTGGCCCACGCGGTCACCGTGAAGCTCTGCGTGGTGTCCAGCACCGCGCCGTCGGTACGGGCGAACGCCGTCGTGCCGTTGCCGGCCATCGCGGTGCCGCGCGAACCGGCCACGCCCAGTTGCGGCGTGCCGGACACCCGGGCGGGGAAGCGGCCCTGCGCGTCGGCCAGGGTGGCCGATCCGGCGGGGTCGTTGAGTTTCCAGTGCGCCTTCGGCGCGCGGCCGGGGGCGACGCGGAACCGGTAGACGGCCGAGCCCTTGGAGTAGTTGCCCGCCTGGTCCCTGACGCGTACGTAGAGGCTGTTGCTGCCGATGACCTTGGGGAGAAGCTGCACCGTCTCGGTGGCGCTGCCCGCGGTCCGGCGGCGGAACTGGGTGGGATCCTCGTTCACCGCGTACGCCCACTCGGTCACCGACGGGTCGAAGGTGACGATGAACCTGCCGTAGCGGCCCATGCCGTCCTGCGGCACCTGTGCCGGATCCAGGGGGTTCTCCGCGACGTACCCCTCGGGCCCTGGCGAGGTGATCACCGGCAGCGGCGGCGCCTTGGTGTCGAAGACGAAGTAGCAGGCGGTCGCCGCGCCGTTCGAACTCCACGGCCCCTTGCCCTTGCGGCTGTCCCAGGCCCTGACCTGCCAGTTGATGACCGTGTTCTCCGGCAGCAGCCCGCGCGGAACGTGCGCCATGAAGCTGTTGGCCACCTTGCCCGACCTGGCGCTCTTCGGGTCGGTGAAGTGCCGCCACGTCCGGGGTTGCCCGGCGGCGTTCTTCCAGGACACCAGGAACTCCGCCCGGACCTTGTCGGCGGTGCGGTGGTAGGTGTCGGGGTCGCGCAGGTTCTTGGCGATCAGCTTCGGCGTGGACCAGTTGAACACCGACGGGTTGCCCGGCCCCTTGCACGGGCCGCCCGGCTCCATCTCCAGCTGGCTCATTCTCGGCTGCAGCGGCGGCCGGTTGTAGTGCACGCGCAGATAGGCGCGCGACTCGAACCGCTTCCAGGCCAGCTGATCGCCCTCGTCGGCGGCGCGCAGCCCGAACGTGGTGTCCCGCCAGCCCTTCTCCGCCGCTTCCCTGACGCCCGAGGTGACGTTGAACAGCACGTCACCGGCCGGGCAGGTACTGCCGGCGCACCCCGACCAGCCCTTGGCCACGTTGCGGCTGTCCAGCTTGCGCAGCCAGTTGTCGGAGGTCGAGTTCCAGGTGGAGTTCTTGCCGAACGCCTTGGCCAGGTGGATGTTCACCGGCCGCTTGCTGCCCGAGGCCGCCCACACCTCCCGCACGTGGAACTCGGCGGACAGGATCTGCTTGCCGGCCAGCCACCCGGTCGGGACGCGGTAGAACAGCCGCTTCTTGTGCGGGGAGCCGCAGCTGCGGCCGCTGGACGGCAGGCCGATCGGGCACCGGCCTATCCCCTGGTCCTTGGTGAAGTTGTAGATCTCGAACCCGCTGCTGGCCACCATGAGGTTGGCCGAACTCATCGGCGTGCGGTACATCGGGTCGATGTACACCGGGAACGTGGTGTCGGCCGCGTTCAGCATGGCCGCGTCCGGGACCAGCGTGAGCCGGCCGCCGGACAGCTCGGCGCCGATCGTGGCGATCTTCGAGGCGTCGCCCGGGGCCGCGTCCGTCGCATGGGTGGCCGGTGGATCCACCGGGCCGTCCTCACCGGCCGTCATCGCGCTCGCGCCTCCGGGAGCCGGCGCCGAGTCCCACATGATCGGCTTGGGCGCCTCGAAGATCACCGCGTCGTTGGCCGGATCGACCGCCTCCTGCGTGCCCTCCGCGTTCGTGCTCACCGTCAGCGTCGGCGCGGCCAGCGTCAGGGTCAGCGTGGCCAGCCTGGGGTCCTGCGCCGCGGCCGGGGTCTTGACCACCAGCGTGTGCGCGAACCCGTCCGGTGTCGCCTTCACCCGCAGGTCCACGTCCGGGCCCAGCACGCCGCTGTACACGGCGGTGTCGTGGTCCAGGGTCGGCGTGGGCAGCGCGCTCGGCCAGGTCAGCGACATCGTGTGGCCGGAACGGGTGAGCGTCGCCATCGGTCCCGCCCCGCCGGCCGACAACCTCAGATCCACCAGCGAGGTGTACGGCCGGACCGCCCCGTCCTTGAACCGCAGGCCGTTGTACAAGGGAACCCACGTGTCACCCTGTCTCATGCGGATCGGGGTGAGCCGGTCGTGGACGTACATGGTGCCCTCGGGGGTGGCGTACACCTCCCGCGCCTCACCCCGCTCGGCGAGCACCTCCACCAGCTGGCCCGAGGTCTCCGCGGCGGCCAGCGCCTCGGCCTCGGTCTGCCGCGGATCGGTGGAGACGGTCCACTTCCGCTCCGTCAGCGCCACGTTGTCCAGGAAGGCCGTCAGCTCGCCCTTGCCGCCGAGCTGGAACGTGAGCGCGCCCTGGGCGGTGTCGGCGGTGGAGTCGAAGGTGTAGGTGAAGCGCTGCGGCTGGTCGGTCAGCTCCACGTCGGTGGCGAAGATCTCCGGGCAGGTCTCGGTCTCCTCGCAGACCACGGCCCTGATCGCCACCTCGGCCGTGGCGTGGGCGTCGAAGGACAGCGTGTAGGTCCGCTTGGCCTGCAACGTCCGGCCGCTCTGGCGTACGTGCGCCTGCGCGGGTTCGGTGGTGCCGCCGGCCACGGTGATCTTGGCGGCGCCGTTCTCGGCCGCCAGCGTGGCCGGGCCGGCCGCCTGCCAGGACGAGGTGTCGGTGGTGAACTCCCCGTTGACCAGCAGCTTCTTCGTGAACGAGCCCCGCCCGTAGAAGGCGACCTTCTGGTAGGTCCAGCCTTCGGCCAGCGCGCGGGCCTTCTCCGCCTCGCCCACGACGTACCGGTGGGACGGGCCCTTGATCAGCTGATGGACGGGGAGCAGTCCCTCCCCGTCCGCCGCCTGCGCGTGGAACCGGACGCCCTCGTCCACGTACCCCTGCACCACGGCCTGATCGCGCTCGGCCGGGTCGAGAGTGAAGATGCGGTCGCCGCCGGACTTCCGCATGCCGGACACCGGCGACAGGCCCGTCACCGGTTCACGCGCGACGTGCAGAACCTGGCCCTCGGGGGTGTAGCCCCATTTGGCCACAGCGCTGTCGTACTCCGTCTCCCAGGTGGTGAACAGCGTGTTGTCGGTCGTGGTGGTGCCGCGTAATCGGTACAGCGGTTTGACCATCCACGCGGTCGCGACGTCCACCGCCTCGGCGTCCGCCCTGGGCGGCGTCCACACCGTGATGACCATGCCCGCCGTGACCAGCGCCGCCGCGGTCAGGACGGCCGCCCACCTTCGTAGCCCCATGCGTACTCCCCTGGTACACGATTCCCCGTGGCATGTGATTCGCCTCAGCATCGATCGGGGCTCGCCGGGTGGGTAGAGCGGCGCCGCCGGTTGGGAAAACGTGGGAAAGGTGAACGACGCGGGAGCGGGCTCCCGCGTCGCCGCGCCGGTTCAGGACTCCCCGGACAGCCTCGCCGACCCCAGCGACGCGTTGCCGATGACCCGCGCCGCGGTCTGCGTGGACGAGCTGGAGGTCAGTTCGGACAAGGTCGCCCTGTTGAGCGCGTGGACCACGAACTCGTAGGTGTTCACCGTGCGCGGCGAGCAGGGGCCCTGGTATCCGAAGAGGCTCGCGCTGCCGCGGTAGTAGACCTGCCTCGATCCCGAGGGGATCGAGGGCCGGTAGGCGTGATCGACATTCTGCGGGAGCGAGGTCACGCTCACCGCAATGTCATAGATCACCCAGTGAATGAGATTGTTGTTGTCGAGGTCACGCATCACGATCGCGTAGCTTCTGGCGGCGGCCGGGGCGCCGGACCACGACAGCGGCGGGGACTCGTTCCTCTGGCGCGGGTCGCTGCCGCCGCTGGTGCATTCGTGAACCTTCGGGATCACGCCGCCGGGCGAGAAGGCGCTGCTGGTCAAGGCGAACGCCCGGGACGAGGCCGCGGCCGGCGGGGTGGCGCACATGACGACGAGGAGGGCGTACAACACGACTCGGACGACGGTCATGGAGGGCTCCTAAGGATGGTTCCGATCCATCCACACATATACGGAGATCGTCGCCACACTTTATGAATGACGCCTTTATCCCACCACCATTCATTTATGCATAACATCGCCTTTTGTAGGATTTATCGGGAGATATTGGC
>NZ_JBHYIO010000103.1:0-5280 GCF_042740095.1 Nonomuraea sp. NPDC059023
GAGGGCAACGACGCCAAGCTCACCACCTGGATCACCACCCTGCGAGCCGCTGACCTGCCCCACCTGCACGGCTTCGCCAACGGCCTCGAACTCGATCGCGACGCCGTGAACGCCGCCCTCACCCTCCCGCATCGCAACGGCCGAACCGAAGGCGTCAACACCCGCACGAAGCGGATCATGCGACAGATGCACGGCCGTGCCGGGTTCGACCTTCTTCGCCACCGCATCCTGCCGAAGTGAAGATCACTCGGCGCCACCACCGATTACGGGCCAGAGCCGTTCTTCTTTGTACAGTCCCCTCGAGATGGGAGAAGCCTGGGCGTCGTTCACTCCAGGAAGGACCGCACACGCTCTCGTACCGGCACGATAAGAGCTTCTCCAGGGGTCAAAGGAAGATCATCGCAAGGCGACGAGATTGTCCCCGGCCCCGGCAGAAGAGACACCGGTCAGATCAAATGAAGAGGAAGAGATTGGTGATGGCGTCCGTGCCCGCGAGCCCAGAGTGCCGCCATGAAGGAGGCCGAACATGAATGTGGCACTCGGCCTGCTGGCCGTCTTCGTACTCACCCTGGCCACCGGCTACTTCGTCGCTCAGGAGTTCGCCTACGTCAGCGCCGACCGGCTGACACTGTCGCAACAGGCGGACCAAGGCGACAGGAAAGCGGTTAAGGCGGTACGGGTCATGGAGCGGCTGTCGTTCATGCTGTCCGGGGCCCAGCTCGGCATCACCGTCACCGCGCTGGTCGTCGGCTTCATCGCCAAGCCGGCCCTGGCCGAGCTCATCGCCCCCGGCCTGGACGCGCTCAGCGTGCCCGCTGGCGCGGTCGGCGGCATCGCGCTGGCCCTCGGATTCATCGTGGCCACCGTCATCCAGATGGTCTTGGGCGAACTGGCACCCAAAAACCTCGCCCTGGCCAAGCCGGAGGCATTGGCGCGGGCTCTGGCCGGCTCCACCCTCGTCTACCTGACCATCGCCGGGCCGATCATCAGGCTCTTCGACGCCGCCGCCAACCGGCTGCTGCGCGCGGTCGGCATCGAACCGGTCGAGGAGCTCCACCACGGCGCCACGCTAGAGGAACTGGGCCACATCATCGGCGAGTCCGAAGCACACGGCCACCTGCCCGGCAGCCAAGCCGACGTGCTGGAACGAGCACTGGCCTTCTCCGAGCACACCGCCGAAGAGGTCATGGTGCCCCGCGTGGACGTCATCACGGTCAATGCCGAAGCCACCGTCCCCATGCTCGACAAGCTGATCGCCAAGTACGGCCACACCCACTATCCGGTGCTCGGCGACCGACTCGACGATGTGGCCGGCATCGTCTCCCTGCGCGAGCTCACCCCCATCCCGCCGGACCAAGCCGCCACCACCCGCGTCGGCGACATCGCCCACGAGATACTGATCGTTCCCTTCTCCACCTCGCTGCCAGATCTCGTGGCACACATGCATGAACGAGGCGAAGAGGTGGCCGTCGTCGTGGACGAGCACGGCGGTCTGGCAGGGCTGGTCACCTGGGAGGACGTCGCCGAGGAACTGGTCGGGGAGATCGCCGACGAGAACGACGTTGACGACGCCTCCGTCCTGCGACGCGGGGAGGGCTGGGAGCTCGACGGAGCCCTGCGCATCGACGAGATCGCCCTGGCCACTGATCTCGAACTGCCCGACGAGGACGAGTACGACACCCTCGCCGGCCTCCTCCTACACCGGCTCGGCCGCTTCGCCGTCCCCGGAGACGTCATCACCGTCGGACTGCCCCCGAGCCTCGACGACGAGGCGCCAACGCACGCACGGCTGGAAGTCCTCACCCTCGACCATCACGTGCCCGAGCGAGTACGGGTGACGCCCGAGACCCGCCGAGCTCACGACGAGGAGCAGTCATGAACCTGGGGACCGGTCTGGCCGTCACCCTGGCCCTCCTGATCGGCAACGGCTTCTTCGTGGCCGCCGAGTTCGCCCTGGTCGCGGCCAAGCGGCACCGCTTGGAGAAGCAGGCGGCACGCGGCAGCCGCGCCGCCGCCGCCGCGGTCAACGGCATCAGGGAACTCTCACTCATGCTGGCCGGCGCCCAGCTCGGCATCACACTGTGCTCACTTGGCCTCGGCGTGGTCTCCGAACCCGTCATCGCCGGCACCCTCACCCCGCTCTTTCACACCCTCGGCCTGCCAGACGCCGCAGCCCACGCAATCGCGTTCGTCATCGCGCTGGCCATCGTGACCTTCCTGCACATGGTCATCGGCGAGATGGCCCCCAAATCCTGGGCCATCGCGCACCCCGAACGCGCGGCCACCATGCTGGCGCTGCCGTTTCGCGCTTTCACCATGGTGGTGCGCCCGCTGCTCAAACTCCTCAACGGCATCAGCGACCTGCTGCTGCGGCTGTTTGGCGTGCGGCCACGTGAAGGGGGCGCCAGTCCGCGTACTCCCGCGCAGCTCCATCACCTGGTGAGCGAGTCGCGGCGGCTGGGTCTCATCGAGGATGACGACCACGGCGTTCTCACCCGTGCCCTGGATGCGCCCACCGCGTCCATCGAAGCGCTCGTCGTCGAGACCGACGACATCGTGGGCGTCCCGACTGACGCCAGCCCACAGAACGTGATTGACGTGTCGGCTCGTACCGGCCACACTCGCCTACTCGTCTGGGATGAGGAGAATCCGCGCGGCGTCCTGCACGTTCGCGACGCCTACCTCGCCAGGTCGCGGGGCACCGCCACCACCGCACGTCGCCTGGCTCATCCCGCGCCCACCGTCTCGCCAGACACGGTGATCTCCGAGGCGGTTACGGCGATGCGTACCGCACACAGCCAGATCGCCCTGGTCAGGAACAGCGACGGCACCTTGCGCGGGCTGGTCACCTTGGATGACCTGCTCGCGAAACTTCTGGTCCAGGCGTAGCCGGTGCGGGGTCTCTGCCCTCCCTCTACACGCGGAGACCCCGCTTCAGACCCTTACCTCATCACGCCGGTTCTCACCAATCCTCGTCGCCTCCGCCCTCGTCGTCATCGAAGACCTCATCGACGATCTCGGCGGCGACGAAGCCACCGACCACGCCCGCGGCACCCGCCGCGACCACGGCGCCCATGCCCGGCTCTTCCCGGTGATGTTGGTGCTGATCGCCATGGCCGTGGTGGCTGTAGCCACCATGCTCATACCCGCCGCCGTGACCGTGTTCGCCGTGATGGTAGCCCTGGTGCCCGTATTGAGACAGGTTGTTCATCCAGCGGTCGATCTCGCTGGCCCAGTCGGTGTGCAGGGCCTGCTCATGCGTGACGGTGAACCGCCCGACGGCATCCCCACCGCCGAACCGGCCACTGCGCTTGTCTGCCTCGACAATCACCTCCAGGCCGCCCGGGTTGGCCACGAAGGTCAGCTCGATCTCGTTGACCACGCCCGCGTGCTGTCCCGGCGGATAGAACTCGATCTCCTGATAGAACGGCAGCTCCTGCTGCACGCCGTGCAGGTGGCCGACCTCCAGATCCGCCGACCGGAAGTGGAAACCGAGCTGCACGAGAGCCTGCAGAATCCGCGCCTGCGACGGCAGCGGCTCGACTGACACCGGGTCGAGGTCGCCCTTGTCCACTGCCTTGGCAATGGCCAGCTCAGTCCGCACACCGACCGCCATACCGGTCAGACGTTGTCCGGCGATCTCGCTGATCGGTAGCTCCCACGGCAGGCTCACCTGAAAGCCGAGCGCCCGCTCCTCTCCCTGCCGCAACGTGAAGGGCCCGGACACCGGAGTGCGGAAGAACTCACCCAGCCCCTCGCCCTCTCCCTCACTGTGCTCAAGCTCGACCCTGGCGACCAAGCCCAGGGTGATGTGCTCAATCTCGGCGTCAAAGTCACCGCCCTTGAGCCGTACCTCACCGGTCAGCAGCCCACCCGGCTCCACCCTCGGCGTAGCCAGGACCGTATCCACGGTGGGGCCGCCAATGCCGAAGGCGCCGAGCATGCGTTTGAAGACCACGGTTTCCTCTCTCGGATCGTGTGACGGGGATGTCGTACCGCCCGTCAAACGATCGCCGACAGACCCCGGTTCCGCTCACGTGACACGGCGCGGGAACTCCGGCGGCGTTTCATCCGTTATCGCCCTGAACCTGAGCGATTCATGCGTTGGAGAACTGGAGCCGCGAGCCTCATGGACGAGCCGAGACCTGGGCCCTGCTCGTAGCCCGCCCCCTCAGCATCCTCGCCACCGTCTCCCGGCCCGCGGTCTGGGACACTCGGCAAGTCAACTGACCTGGACGTCCGCCTGGCGGGCGCCGACCCCAACCTTCACCGCGAGGAGATGGGCCCCGAAGAGATCCGCGACCTTGTCACCAACCACCAGGGCTTCACACCAGAACAGCGGATGATCATCTCTGGCGCGGTCGAGATCACCGAACGCGTGCTCCGGGAGGTGCTACTCCCCCGCCGCGAAGTCTTCACCCTCAAAGCCGACACCCCGGCCCACGAGGCCAGCCGCCTGCCGGCAGTCTCCGGCCACTCCCGAGCCCCGGTGATCAGAAACAACACGCTGGACGACACCGTGGGCATCGTCAACCACCGCGACCTCCTCACCGACAACGCCGTCGCCGCCGACGTGGCCCGCCCCGCCCTGCTGCTGCCCGACAGCCTTCGCGTCTCCGACGCGCTGCGCCGCTTCAAGACCGAACGCGAGCAGTTCGCCCTCGTCATCGACGAGCATGGTGTCGCCGACGGCAGCGTCACCCTGGAAGACCTCCTTGAAGAGATCGTGGGCGAGATCTACGACGAGACCGACCGCGACGTTCAAGGGGTCCGCCACGAGCCCGACGGCACCATGCTGCTTCCGGGTAGCTTCCCCTGCACGACCTCCCCGATCTCAACGTCCATGTGGAGCGACGTGCGGACGGTGACTTCACGACCGTTGCCGGACTCCTCCTGGCCGTACTCTGTCGCGTCCCCGGGATGCCGGGCGCATCAGTGATGCTGGATGGCTGGCATCTGGAGATCACCGCCATGGACCGCCACGCAATCACAGAAGTCCGCATCAGCGCAGACCCCCACCTCTCGATACCCGGCCTGACCCCGTAACCCCTTCTTGTCGCTCCCTCAAGTCCAGGTCCACCTGGAACAAGACATCGGCTGGCTCGGCTTTTAGCTCGACCAGTTGCTGCCACGTTGTCGCCGGGGTTGTCCACCACGATCAGATGCAGGTGCTCGCGGCGGACGCGAGCTTGTAACTCGTAGTGTGTAAAGTTGATCTTGTGGTTGGTTTTGGTTGCTTTACCGGATACGGCCTGGGTAGGCGTGCTCGAGTTCGTTGAG
>NZ_JBHYIO010000104.1:0-5243 GCF_042740095.1 Nonomuraea sp. NPDC059023
GGCCTCGCGTGCGGCGTCCGCGGGCGCGACCCCCTGGTGGATCAGCCGGGCCATCTCCTCCAACCGGCGCAGATCCGCCTGGTCGTAGCGGCGATGGCCGCCCGGGCTGCGCCGGCTCGGGCCGATGCCGTAGCGCAGGTTCCAGGTGCGCAACGTGGGAGCGGGCACGCCAAGCCGCCTGGCCACGGCTCCAATGCCGTATCCCGGCTCCTCGGCAGGCGCGTTCTCGGTCGACATCTTCCCTCATTCTTTCGGACGCCGGCCCCCCGAAGTTGCAACCGGCGCCGTGGCGGCTGCGAACACGCTGGTGATGGATACTGTGATCGTCCTGTTCAACCGGGACCTGCGTCTGCACGACCACCCCGCGCTGGCCGCCGCCTGCGAGCGCGCCCGCACGGTGGTTCCGCTGTTCGTGCTCGATCCCGCCGTGCCCGCGGGCCGCCGCACGAGCTTCCTGCTCGACAGCCTCACGGACCTGCGCGCGAGCCTGCGCGCCAAAGGCGCCGATCTGTTCGTACGGCACGGCGACACCGTGGCCGAAACCGTGCGCCTGGCCCGGCAGGTCGCCGCGGCAGCGGTCTTCGCCTCCGCCGACGTCAGCGCCCTTGCCCGGCGCAGAGAGCAGCGGCTGGCGGCCGAGCGGATCGGCCTGCACCTCTTCCCCGGCGTGACCGTCGTCCCGCCCGGACGGCTGCGGCCCGCCGGAGGCGACCACTACCGGATCTTCACCCCCTACTGGCGAGCCTGGACCCAAGCCGAACGGCGAGCGCTCGCGCCGGTCCCGGTCTCGATCACCGTCCCGGACGACCTGGAGCCGGGGAAGATCCCGCACGCGCCGCGCTGGGGCGCGATGCCCGGCGGCGAGACCCATGCCCGCGCCCGCATGCGTACCTGGATCGGCGCCCATCTCGACGACTACTCCGACCGGCACGACGACCTGGCCGGGGACCGTACCTCCAAACTGAGCCCTTACCTGCGCTTCGGCTGCCTGTCGCCTCTGGAGCTGGCCGAACACGGCAACGAGCCCTTCACCAGGCAGCTGTGCTGGCGCGACTTCCACCACCAGGTCACCTTCGCCTTCCCGGACATCGCGCGCATCGACTACCGCCCGCGCGGCCACCACTGGCGCGACGACCCCGAGGCCACCCAGGCATGGGCCGCGGGCCAGACCGGCGTCCCGATCGTGGACGCCGGCATGCGCCAGCTGCTCGCCGAGGGGTGGATGCACAACCGCGCCCGCATGATCACCGCCTCCTACCTCGTCAAGCACCTGCGCGTCGACTGGCGGGCAGGCGCCGCGCACTTCTTCGAACTCCTGCTGGACGGCGAGGTGGCCAACAACTCCGGCAACTGGCAGTGGATCGCCGGCACCGGCAACGACACCCGCCCCAACCGCACGTTCAACCCGATCCGGCAGGCCAGGCGCTTCGACCCCGACGGCGCGTACGTGCGCCGCCACGTCCCCGAACTGGCCGACGTCCCGGCCCGGCTGATCCACGAGCCCTGGCTCGCACCCCGGCCGATCCCCGGCTACCCACCGCCGGTCTCCCTGTGACGCCGGACCAATCGCGAGGGGATCGGCCGCCGGCGGCCTGATGGCCTCGGCACGCAGTTACTACGCGAACCGGGCGGGTTCGAGGGACAGTGGCAACGCAGCGTGCGCGTCCCTTGCGAACCGGCGGGGCCCCGGCCCGGACAGCAGGATCAGCGCCGCGACCGGCGGCGCGAGGAGGGCGGCGCGGAAGACCATGTGGTCGGGCTTCGGCGATCGTGGTGCGCGGACGCGCCCGGGGGCGGAGAATCGGTCGGATCGGGGTAGGGGACGGTCGGTCGCCGGGTAGGGGTGGGCGATCCGAGAAAGTGGGACATGTCAGGATTTGTCGCCTACTAAGCTCGGGGATCCGTCGACGAGCAGGGGGCTGAGCTGTGGCGCGTGGTACGACCATCGCGATCGTTTCCGTGGTGACGGTGGTGGCGCTGGGGGCCGCAGGCACCGGCGCCTACTTCTTGCTGCGCACCACGGGAAGCCCGGCCGAGACCGCCGGGCGCTTCGCCGCCGCCTGGCAGAACGGCGACAACGCGGCCATGACCAGGGAACTCGCGGCGCCGCAGTCGCTGGCCGGCTATGAGCAGATGCGCACCGGCCTGGCCATCGAGACGCTCAAGGTCACGCTGGGACAGGCGGCTCCGGAGAAGGACGGGCGCTCGCAGGTGCCGTACACGGCGAGCATGAAGCTCAAGAACGTCGGCGACTGGAGCTACCAGGGACAGATCCCCGTGAAGGTGACCGACCGCACCTGGAAGGTCGACTGGACGCCGCAGACCCTGCACCCGTCGATGAGCAACGGCGCCGCGTTCGCGCTCAAGACGCGCTGGCCGGAGCGCGGCGAGATCACCGACAGCACCGGCGCGCGCATCGACACCGGCCAGGTGGGCGGGTCGGTGCAGCAACTGGTCGGGTTCCTCGACAAGGCGACCAAGAAGGACATCGAACAGCTCGGCCCCTCCTACAAGGTCGGCCAGGCCGTCGGCCGCGGCGGGCTGCAGGAGAACTTCCAGAAGCGCCTGGCCGGTACGCCCACCACCGAGATCCAGCTCGGCGGCAAGACGCTGGAGACGATCGACGGCGAGAAGGGCGGGAGCGTGGAGACCACCCTGGACCCGCGCGTCCAGGACGCCGCCGTCGCCGCCGTCAAGGACCTGGACAAGCCGGCCGCGCTCGTCGCCGTCGAGAGCGGCAGCGGCGAGATCAAGGCCGTGGTCAACAACCGGGGCGGCTTCGACCGGGCCATCAACGGACGGTACGCGCCCGGCTCGACGTTCAAGGCGGTCACCGCCATCGGCCTGCTGGCCGGAGGCGTCGGCCCGCAGGAGCGGGTCACCTGCCCCAAGTACGCCACCGTCGGCGGGCTGAAGATCCGTAACTCCGAGCGGGCCGAGTACGGCTCGCTCAGCTTCTCCGACTCCTTCGCCTACTCCTGCAACACCACCTTCGCCCCCCTCGCCAAGCAGCACCTCGGCGCCGCCAAGCTGCTGGAGACGGCCGAGCGGGTCGGCTTCAACCAGCCCCTGGCGATCGGCGTGCCCGCCACCAAGCCGAGCTTCCCCAAGGCCGAGTCCGACGCGGAGCTGGCGGCCGAGTCCTTCGGCCAGGCCCGCATCACCGCCAGCCCGCTCACCATGGCCTCGGTGGCCGCCGCGATCGCCGACGGCACCTGGCGCCCGCCGACGCTCGTACCCGACATGAAGCAGAAGGCCGAGCCGCGCGAACTGCCCGAGGGCGTGAGCGACAAGCTGGGCTCGATGATGTCGGCCGTGGTCACCAAGGGCACCGCCAAGGCGGCCGGGCTGCCCGGCGGCACCCGCGGCAAGACCGGCACCGCCGAGTACGGCAGCGGCCCCAAGCTCGACTCCCACGCCTGGTTCATGGGCTACAAGGGCTCGCTGGCCTTCGCCGTCGTGGTGGAGGGCGGCGGTGGCGGCGGCAAGGTCGCGGCCCCGGTCGCCGCGGCGTTCCTGCGCGGTCTGTAAAAAAGGGGGCGACCCGGCAGGTTGCCCCCTTCCTAGTAGGCGGTCACTCGCAGCCGCGCTTGCCCGGCTTGGCGATCTTGCCTGCCGCCGCGCCGGTCTTGGCCGCCGCGTAGCCGCCCACCACCAGGCGCTCCTCGAAGACGCGCTCACGGGTGGACAGCTTGGTCAGCAGCCGGGAGGCGCCCGACTTGACGTTCACCGCGTACACGTAGGCGCCCAGGACCGTGGACTCCTTCTTGCCCGGACGTTCCCGGCTGGCCGCCGCCACGATCTCGTTCGTGCCGAGCCAGTCGATCGCGTCGGCCCGGTTCACGTCGGCCGGCAGCCTCGGCTTGACCTTGGTCATCTTGCCCGTCGTGGTGGAGTACACCGTCAGCCACACCGGCGTCATGTCGGGCCCGCACGCGGGCGGGCCTTTGGGCACCAGGTTGGCCGCCCGGCCGTCGCGTGCGGCGAAGGCGCCCCAGATGAGGTGCTTGCCGGCCTTCTCCGGGATCTTGGCCTTGGTCGTGTGCCCGTCCGCGACCGTGCGGAACCAGCCCCGCTGCCCGATCCCGGGCTCGCTCAGCAAGGTCACCCGTCCAGAACCTGGCTCGACGTCCAGCAGCGTCAGGCCCTTGGGCATGTTCCGCCTCGTGCCCGCCTCCACCTCGACGTAGGTGGTGACCGGGCGGTCGGAGTAGCGCGGGTGGGTGATCGCCAGGCCGCCGCCGTCCCGCACGAACCTCAGGCTGAACGGCGAGCCGACCGACCCCTTCGGCGCCCGGTGGGGAAGGTCCCAGGTCTGCCCCGTGCCCAGGTCGCGTACCACCACGCGGTCGTCGGAAGCGCGCTGGTAGGCGACGCGGGCGCCGTCCGGGCTGATGGCGAAGGCCCCCGCCTCGCCGGCGTCGTCGGCCTTCTTGCCCTTCTCGTACGCGAGCGCCTCCGGGAAGGAGTAGACCCGCCCGTCGAGCGTCACCACACGCCAGGTGTCGCACGTGCCGGTGGGCAGCAGGTCCTTGCCCGCGGCACACAGGTAGGCGAAGGCCGCGGCCCCCGCGCCGGACTCCGGTAAAGCCGGCGGCTTGCCCGGCATCGACGCCCCCGCGGCGCCGGCCGGCACCGCGCAGCCGACCGCGGCCAGCGCGATCACCGCGGCCGATCGCAGGCAGGTTGACATGTCCATCGTGATCCCCCCGTCGGGAACTGGTGCTTACTCCATGTTGGAGAGCGCTCGGACCGGGAAAGTTCGCGCCCGCGCGGCTCGCCCTACGATGACTGCATGAGCGATCAGCCCTCGTCCCGAACGGTTCATCGGCACCGGCCGGTGCCCGACCGGGAGCAGCTGGACGCCGCGAGCCGGGTGTTCGGCCTGCTGGCCGACTCGACGCGGCTGCACCTGCTGTGGTTGCTGTCGGAGGGGGAGGCCGACGTGAGCCACCTCGCCGCGGCCAGCGGCGCGGCGCAGCCCGCCGTCAGCCAGCACCTGGCCAAGCTCCGGCTGGCCAGTCTGGTGCAGTCGCGCAGGGAGGGGCGCCGCGTGGTGTACTCGTTGCGCGACGGCCACCTGCGCAACCTCGTCACCGAAGCCCTGAGTCACGCCGAGCACAAGGTGACCGGAGACCTCTGGCACGCCTAGATCGTTGATGTGAAATTCGGTGATCGGCTGCGGGCATGACGAAGGGCGTCCATGGTCGGTGTGTGAAGACAGACTTAGACGCCCTTCTGAT
>NZ_JBHYIO010000105.1:0-5028 GCF_042740095.1 Nonomuraea sp. NPDC059023
ACACGAGGCGAACCCACCCCTACACCCGCCCACCCGGCACCCCCTCCGCACCGGGCGGGCGGGCGGACCGGTATCAACGCCCACCTGCACCCACATGTCAAGCCCCGTCCCGGCCCCCGCACCGGCACGCGACCCCGGCCCCCTTCACAGTTTTCAGGCCGCGATCGGTCGAGCGGCTGCTGCGGGCCTCGGCCGGACACGACGGCCATGACGCCGCCGACCACCCACCGCAGACCCGGCCCGGCTCGCCGAAGCAGCGGCTTCCCCTGCTCGCGGGCCAGGTCGCGGTCGGTCGCGGTCCCGGCCCCAGGGCCACCACCCGGCCTGCCACCACGCCACCCGCGCCCCGACTGCGCCCGCAACGGCCCACGTGCCCGTCACCGACCGTTCCGCCGCCATCACCCCCAACGGCGGCCCACCGGCCGTCACCGGGCCGCACAGCCCCGCCCCGGCACCATCACCCCCACCCGCCCCACACGCATGTGCGCCGGACGTGGACTGCGTGGTCGAGGGTGGCGTGCTCGTCCTGGTCCAGCTCACTCCAGGCGCCCCGTACAGCAGCTCGGCCAACGTCGGCAGCACCAGACCGTGCCCTGGCACATCGTGCCCGGCCGGACCACGCGAAGCCGAGACAGGCACCGGGGCCGACTCAGCCGGAGGCGGCTCAGGCGGCTCGGGCATCTCGCCAGGCTTGGGTGGTTTAGGTGGCCTGGGCCGCTTGGGAGGGCGGGGTGGCAGCGCGTGCCGTAGCTCGCGTGGCCCGCTCGCGCTGACCACCTGCTGCTTACCGCGCAACGCCAGCCACCGGTAACCCACCACCAGAAACGCCCAATCCGGCCAGTCCCGGCGCAACTCGGCGAGCGCCTCCTGCGCCCACGGCTCCTGCCCGAACGCGGACACCTGGTCCGCCACCCGCCTCAGCTCGCCTCCCACAGAACCGCGGAAGGGTCCAAGCGGACACCCTCCTCCAGGCGGCCAGAGCCCGGTCTTTCGGCCGGAAGCAGTTCCCGGATACCGCCCGGCTCTTGCACGCCACCCGTGTGCCCAGCCGAGTTACTGGCCGCCGTGACGTCCGAGGCCGAGCTGGTCGCTTGCCCGTCGAGGGCCAGCTCGGCCCAGACCGCGTGCCCGGTCACCTCGTCACCCGCCGCCCCGACTCGGGACGCGAGCTTGGCCACCCCCGCCAATCCCCGCCCCTCCTCAGCCTCCGGCAGCCGACCGGGCGTGCGCGAGAAGTCCGGGACCGGGCCGCCGCCCAAGTCGTAGACCACGATCCGCACCGACGCCGCCCCTCGCAGCACCTCGACCACGAAGAACCCCCGCTCCCGCCCCGAGCAGGTGTGCCGCAGCGCGTTGCTGACCAGCTCGGCCGTCACCCACACCGCATCCTCCACCCGAGCGGTGTCAGCCAGCAGCTGGCCCACCATCCGGCGGGCGACCGCCGACTGATCGCCCCGTCCGGGGAACGCCCGCCGCCACGCCATCCCGCCCCACAAACGCGCGGCCCGGAGTGTGGACATCATCAGGCCCGGCGCCAGATCCGGGAACTCCTCGCCGGCCGGCTCTTGCCAGTGACGGGGGGAGGCCGGCGAAGTGAGAGGGCTGCTCAGCGCGACCAGGCTCGTGTGCTGCGTGCGGGTGTCCATGACAGGTGTCCCTTCCGGTCCGCGTCCCGGCCCGATGCCGGGAGCGGCCAGCACCATCACCCACCTTCACGCCCGAATCACACCCCCAAACCGCCCCACACACCCGCACCGCCCCGGCCTGCGGCAACACCACCACGACGCCCGCCGTAGCCACCACGATCGGCACGTCGACCACCCCACACCCAGACTGGAGCCCCTCCCACAAGACCGCCTACCGTCCCCCAACCCCGACCGCACAGGGGCCCGCCGCGCACAAGCACGCGCCAACGGAAGGGACATCAGGCCATGTCCGGTACCGGATACCAAACACTCCTCGACTGCCGCCGCCGCAGCCGCTACCTCCGCCAGCACGGCTTCACCACCGACCAGATCACCCTCATCCTCGCCCTCGACCACCCCGCCACCCCACTCCGCCTCCACCGCTACGCCGCCGGACTCACCGCCGCCCAAACCATCGAAGCCTTTCACCGGCTCACCGGAACCACCGGCGCCGGCCTACGCGAGTCCCGCCTCTACGACCACGAGAACTGGCCCCACGCAGGCCGGCGACCCTCCGTCCCCACACTCCGGCTGCTGGCCCGCATCTACGACACCCAGCCGGTCAAGTTACTCACCGCCGAGACGCTGGCCACCTACCCGGCACGAGACCAGCGTGCCCTGACAGTCTGCTAGCTCGACATTTGAGTCGAACGTTCCATATAGGCACATTCTTCGAGCGCTGCTGGGCCTGCTCCTTCATCCGCTGGCCGTACCCGGGGCGGAGGCGACCTTGGTGGTCAGGTCGGCCAACTGCCCGGCGGTGTGGGTGATGTCGTGCCTGCGGGCGTTGTCCAGCCCGGCGCGGATCAGAGCCTTGCGCCAGTACACATCGCCGGCCAGCTGATCGAGCCCGAACGCCAGGCTCGCCAGGTCACCTGCCGTGAACGGGGTACCGACGTGTCCCAGGGGCTCCGCCACTCCGGCAATGTTGGAGTGGGCGACGGGGAGGCCGTGGGCCTGCGCCTCGATGGCCACCAGGCCGAACGCCTCCGAGCCGGATGTCGTGAACACAAAGGCATCAAACCCGTGCAGACGCTGCCACAGTTCCTGGCGGGGCAGGAACGGCGCAAACGCCACCCGGTCCCGGACGCCGAGGGAGCGGATCCGCTCGTGAAGTGCTTTCTCCTCAGGACCCGTGCCGATGATGGTCAGCCGGTGCGGCTGACCCCAACTGGCCTCATCACGCAGGCAATCCACTCGCCGATTGGCCCTGTCAATGGCCTGTGAGCTCTCCCCACGTCACCGGCGCCTTGAGACACCTGCTGCCACTACATGCTTCCTTGACCGAACAGGGCTCCGCGTGTTTCAAGATCACTTTGCGGATAGCGGGCGGCGGAAGATGATCACGAAAATTTGGCCAACACCGCAGCTCAGCGCCGATAGCCCCTGCACATAGGGACCCCGCCTGGCGGGCGAATGAGGAAGCCAGGCGGGGCGTTGAAGCAAGGGTAACCATCGTGCCCAGTCCCGTAGCCGTTGTGCCGGTACGTGTCGGTACGTCAACACGATCACGTACCCGCACCCGTGCGGCGGAGTCGTCCACGACCACCACCCCTCGGCCCGCCCTGGACTTCTTCCCGGCCACCCGGCCCGCTCGTCCGTCACAGGCCCACCCACCGCAGGGACGTGCAGAGGCCCACACACGCGAAAGAGTCCACCCCGGCAGGCGTCCGGGGTGGACTCTTTCGCGTGTGGGCAAGCCGGGCGGGAGGGCAGGCAACCGCCTCCCCTCTCCTCAGGGGATGTGACGGGTCAGACGCGCCAACCCCCGCCGCAGCCAAGCAACCAGACGGCGGACACGGCCGCCCTCGCTCGCGGGCTGGCCGGGCAGGCCGGGCAGGCCGGGCAGGCCGGGCAGGCCGGGCAGCGGCGGGCAGGCCGGGCAGCGGCGGGAAGCAGGTGGCGCACTGGTCGTTGGGGCAGGCGCGTAGGCATCCGTCCAGGCCGCACCAGTGGGGGCCTGGGCAGGTGTGGCGTGGTTTGGGGTTCATGATCATATTGTGCGGTTGTGTCGCGAGGCCGGGGGTTCGTGCGGGGTGCTCAGCCAGACGGGTCGGGGTCGTCGCGTTGGACGGCTTGAGCCCATGCGCGCTCGGGGACGGCGGGGATGTCGAGCCGGGCGGTGAGGCGGTTGAAGTCCTCGCGCGGGACGTCGTTGGCGGCCAGTTCGCGCAGGCGGGCCCGCCACAGGTCGGTGAACCAGACGTCTGGGAAATCGGGCGGCGGCTCGGTGTCGGAGTCGGGCAGCAGCTCGCGTAGCCAGGGCTCCCAGAAGTCCGCAGTGTCGTGAGGCCGGGGCCGGGTGACATCGATGAGGAGTTCGTAGAAGGTGCCTGTGCGGCGGCTCATCTCGACGGCCAGCAACGCGTGATCAGCTTGCCTCTTGAGGTTGGCCAGCGCGGCGATGGTGACGCGATCTTGCCCCCATGTGGTGACCGGGATTTCGGGAAGATCGAGGATCTCGGCGGCGTCGGTGAGTTCGTCGAAGGTGACGCCGTGGCGCGCGAGGTAGTCGAAACACTTCTGCCAGTGCTCGCTGGACCAGACGCCGAGGGGTGGGCGGTTGTCGGGGTCGTAGTCGGGCAGAAGCATGGCCTTGATCGAGTTATCGGCCATAGCGGTGGACCTTCCCGGCAGGCAGGGAACGAGGGTTGGGCGGTGGATCGAGTGATTCGTCGGGTGCGGCAAGCCGCTCGGCGGTGACCGGGGTCGTCTCGAAGTCCAGGCCGAATCTGAGGATGCGCAGGACCGCGCAGCAGACCAGCGACACGTTGCGGGGCCCCCAGGCGTCGGAGGGGATCGGGTCGAGGCCGAGTTTGACGGCGAGGTAGTTGAGGCTGCCAAAGCTCACGCCGATGGTGGCCAGCAGCCGGAATCGTTCCTGCCAGAGCGGGGTGTACCAGACATCCGGGAACACGGTGTCAGGGTCGGGGAACAACAGTGCTTTGAGCTCGGCAAAGTCGGAGTCTACGTGCGAAGGCATGCCCGAGGCTCCTACGGTCGTGACGCCAGGCGACGGAACTGATCGCGAGCCCGTTGGACGAGCGGCACGAGCAAGCCACCCAGGGTGAGCAGGTAACAGGCGGTGATCACGACCAGGGCCGGCAGAGGAATGGGCCCGACAATGACCCGCCACGCGAGGACAGCCACGAAGATCAGAACGTTGACGGACAGGAAGATGCGCAGCTCACGGGCCACGAGCACGAATCCGGCGAGGAGGAAGGCGAGAACGCGGGCGGCTCGGCGCTTGCTGTGGGGCATGGGCATGTCTCCTGATGTGGTGGTGGCTTGGTTGCGGAGAGGGGTCTGCGGGCGGCGGGGTGCTGTCACGCCGCCCGCAGAC
>NZ_JBHYIO010000106.1:0-4968 GCF_042740095.1 Nonomuraea sp. NPDC059023
GTGGGCGATCCGGGGGTGGGCGATCCGGGGGTGGGCGATCCGGGGGTGGGCGATCCGGGGGTGGGCGATCCGGGGGTGGGCGATCCGGGGGTGGGCGATCCGGGGGTGGGAGGGGGTGAGTGGGGTGGTTGGGTGGGGTGGGGTGGAATCGGGTGGGGGGCTGGGTGGTTGGGGTCTTGGGCGGGTGAGCTGGGCGTGTTACGTGAACAAGCGATTGTGCGAGGGCTCATAATGGAGGACGTGACAACGCGAAAGAACTCCGGCGCGACCGCCACCCCGGCCAAGCGCCAGCGCGCGACCTCGTCCGGCTCGGCCTCCGAGCGCCGTGACCACCTCGTGAAGCTCGCCGCGGAGCTCTTCGCGCGCAAGGGCTTCCAGGCCACGACCGTGCGCGAGATCGCCGACGAGGCCGGGATCCTCTCCGGAAGCCTCTACCACCACTTCGACTCCAAGGAGACGATCGTCGACGAGGTGCTCTCCACCTTCCTCGACGACCTCATCGCCCGCTACCGCGCCGCGCTCGAGTCCGGCGGCGAGCCGCGGGCCGTGCTCTCCGAGATGGTGCGCATCGGCTTCGGCACGCTGGAGCCCCACCGCGCCGCGATCACCGTCATGCAGAACGACTGGAACTACCTGCGCCAGTTCGAGCGCTTCAACTACCTCGTCAAGGCCGAGGACGAGGTCGAGCAGATGTGGGTGGCGCAGATCAAGGCGGGCCAGGCGGCGGGGCAGTTCCGCGGCGACGTCGATCCCAAGCTCACCTACCGGATGATCCGCGACACGATCTGGGTGGCGGTGCGCTGGTTCCGGCCCGGCGGCAGGCTCAACACGACGGGCCTGGCCGAGCACTACATCACCGTGCTGTTCGACGGCCTGGCCACGGGCGAGCGCACCACGCAGAAGGCATGAGCCTCCGCAAAGCCGTCCGCTTGGCGCTGCAGGAGGTGGCCGACGCCGCCAAGGCGCCACAGATGCAGCGCTACATGAAGTCGGAGATGCCGTTTCTCGGGGTGTCGGCCGGGCCCCGCCGTACCGCGCTGAAGAGGGTTTTCGCCGCGCATCCGCTGGACGGCGCGCCCGAGTGGCGGCGGGCGGTGCTGGAGCTGTGGCGTGAGGCGGAGTTCCGCGAGGAGCGCTACGCCGCGATCGAGCTGTCCGGCTACCATCTCTACCGCGAGCACCAGACGCTCTACACGGTGCCGATGTACGAGGAGATGGTGGTCACCGGCGCCTGGTGGGACCTGGTGGACGAGATCGCCACCCACCGGGTCGGCGGGCTGCTGGCGGCCTTCCCCGACTCGATGCGCCCGCTCATGCTGCAGTGGGCCGGCCAGCCGGATCTGTGGAAGCGCCGGACGGCGATCCTGTCGCAGAACCGGTTCAAGCAGCGCACCGACACCGCCCTGCTGTTCGCGTGCATCGAGCCGAGCCTGTCGGACAACGACTTCTTCGCCCGCAAGGCCATCGGCTGGGCGCTGCGCGAGTACGCGAAGGTCAGCCCGCGCGAGGTGGTGCGCTACGTCCAGGCCAAGGGCATCTCCGGCCTGAGCCGGCGCGAGGCGCTCAAGAACATCGCTAGCGAGTCCACAACGCCTCCTGCACCGCCTGCACCAGGGCCATCAGCCCAGGTGTGACGCCTTCGCCGCGCCAGGCCAGTCCGTAGGTCAGGCGCAGGTCGGCCCCTTCCAGCGGGACGAACCTGACGTCCTCCCTCCGTACGGTCCTGGCCACGAGCTGCGGGATCGGCAGCAGCCCGGCCCCGGCGGCGACCAGGTCGAGGGCGGCGGCGTAGTCGTCCTCGGCCACCTGCCGATGCCGTCCCGGCAGCCCCTCCAGCCGCCCGCCTGGCACGAGCAGGTCCTGCCCGCTCAGTTGCTCGGCCAGCACCCGGTTACGCCACGGATGATCAGCCGGTACGGCCAGCCGATCCACCGTCACGTGAAACCGCGCCCCCGTGGTGAACCTGGCCGGGGCGGGAAAGGCGACGAGGGCCGCCGACACCCGCCCCTCGTCGAGCGCCTGGGCGGCGGCGGCCCGCCCGGCCGGGCGGAGCT
Organism: Nonomuraea sp. NPDC059023; assembly: GCF_042740095.1. Lineage (NCBI taxonomy): Bacteria > Bacillati > Actinomycetota > Actinomycetes > Streptosporangiales > Streptosporangiaceae > Nonomuraea > Nonomuraea sp. NPDC059023. The sequence continues at coordinate 2,055 of NZ_JBHYIO010000106.1, forward strand.
CGACGGCGAGGGACGGGCCGCGGGCCGCCAGCCGCCGCACGATCCGCGCCGCCAATGCCCCGGCAAGCGGTGGATAAGCGAGATGGATGACGGCCTGGGTCAGCCGGGCCGCCTCGTCGGTGAAGCCGTCGACCGCGGCCAGCACCTGCTCGGCCTGCGCGAGCAGGGCCGCACCGGCGGCGGTCAGCCGTACCTCGCGGGCACTGCGCTCGAAAAGCTGGAGGTGGAGGGCGTTCTCCAGCCGGGTGATGGCCTGGCTCATGGCGGGCTGCGACATGCCCAGGTCGGCGGCGGCCCGCGAGAAGCTGAGCCGTCCGGCCACGCGGGCGAAGCAGTGGATCTCCTTGAGCATAAGCAGCACAAATAGATGATGCATCACTGCGGAGATCGAAGGCACGATCCAGAGGTCTTCGTCACCGGCTTGGGAGCAGTGAAATGTCCACCGTGCTCGGATATCCCCGCATCGGCCCGAACAGAGAGCTGAAGCGCGCCCTGGAGTCCTACTGGGACGGGCGCACCACGCGCCGGGACCTTGAGGAGGAGGGCGCCCGGCTGCGGGCCGCCACCTGGGGCCGCCTGGCCGGGCTGGGGCTCGGGGAGCTGCCGTCCAACACGTTCTCGTTCTATGACCAGGTGCTCGACACCGCCGTGCTGCTCGGCGCGGTGCCGGAACGTTATCTCGCCGCCGAGGACCCCTATTTCGCCATGGCACGCGGCACCGACGGGCTGGCGCCGCTGCGGATGACCAAGTGGTTCGACACCAACTACCACTACATCGTGCCGGAGATCGGCCCTGAGACCGTCTTCGAGCTCGACGCCGCCAAGCCGCTGGCGGAGGTGCGGGAGGCGCGTGCGCTCGGCCACGAGACGCGGCCCGTGGTGGTGGGCCCGGTGACGTTCCTGTCGCTGTCCGGGGCGCTGGAGCGGCTGGAGGACGTGCTCGGCCCCTACGAGGAGCTCCTGGCCGCCCTGGCGCGCGAAGGGGTGGCCTGGGTGCAGCTCGACGAGCCCGCGCTCGTCACCGACCTCACCCCCGCCCAGCTCGACGCGGTCCGCGCCGCCTACGCCAGGCTCGGCGCCGCGCCCGAGCGGCCCAAGATCCTCATCGCCTCCTACTTCGGCGACCTGGGCCCGGCCCTGCCCGCGCTGGCCGCGACGCCGGTCGAAGGCATCGGTCTCGACCTGGTCCGCGGGTCCGTGCCCGAGATCGCGCTGGAGGGCAAGACCGTCTTCGCGGGCGTCGTCTCCGGCCGCGACGTCTGGCGCACCGACCCCGGCCGCGCCCTCGCCAGGCTCCGGGGCGTACGCGCCGGCCGGGTCGTGGTGAGCACCTCCTGCTCGCTGCAGCACGTTCCCTACGACGTCGCCGCCGAGGACGGTCTCGAGCCCGCCCTCGTCGCCCGGCTGGCCTTCGCCGAGCAGAAGGTGGCCGAGGTGGTCGAGCTGGCCCGCCTGCTGGCGGACGGCGCCGCCGTACCCTTTGACGAGGTTCCCGTCGCGGCGGCGAGCGCCACCCATGAGGTACGGCCGGCCCGCAGCCCCTACCCCGTGCGGGCGGCGGCGCAGGCCGGGCACCTCAAACTGCCCCCGCTGCCGACCACCACGATCGGCTCGTTCCCGCAGACCGGCGAGCTGCGCGCGGCCCGCGCCGGCGTCGTGGCCGGCGCGCTGGCGGCGGACGACTACGAGAAGCTCGTCGAGCGCGAGATCGAGCACGCCATCCAGGTGCAGGAGGATCTCGGCCTGGACGTGCTCGTGCACGGCGAGCCCGAGCGCAATGACATGGTGCAGTACTTCGCCGAGCACCTCGACGGCTTCGCCGTCACCAAGAACGGCTGGGTGCAGTCCTACGGCTCGCGCTGCACCCGCCCGCCGATCATCCACGGCGACGTACGGCGCCCGGCGCCCATCACCGTGCGCTGGGCCACCTACGCGCAGTCGCTGACCGATCGCCCCGTCAAGGGCATGCTGACCGGGCCGGTGACGATCGTGGCCTGGTCGTTCGACCGCGACGACCTGCCGCAGCGCGACGTGGTGCTCCAGGTGGCCGACGCGATCGCCGAGGAGGTGCGCGACCTGGAGGCGGCCGGGCTCTCCGTCATCCAGGTGGACGAGCCGGCCCTGCGTGAACTGCTGCCGCTGCGCGCCGTCGAGCAGCCCGCGTACCTGGAGTGGGCGGTGGCCGCCTACCGCAGGGCCACGTCGGTGGTCGCCGACCGCACGCAGATCCACACGCACCTGTGCTACTCCGACGCCGACCAGATCCTGGCCGCGATCGACGGCCTGGACGCCGACGTCACCACCATCGAGTCGGCCCGATCGGGACGGCGCATCCTGGACGCGGTGAGCGGCTACGCGCGCGGTCTCGGGCCGGGCGTCTACGACATCCACTCGCCGCGGGTGCCGTCGGCCGACGAGGTCGAGGAACGGCTGGCCGCCACCCTGAAGGTCCTGCCCGGCGACCGGGTGTGGGTGAACCCGGACTGCGGCCTGAAGACCCGGACGTACGCGCAGGTGGAGGCGTCGCTGGGCAATGTGGTCGAGGCGGCCCGCCGCGTGCGCGCCACGCTCTGACGGGGCTCAGCCGGTGGCGTGGAGGCGCCGGAAGTCGTCGAGGTTCTGGCGGTAGTGGGCCAGGTCGGCTTCCAGCGCCTCCCGGGTGAAGCGTTCGGGGTTCTCGCGGTGGACGGTCCTGCCCGCCGGGGTCCAGAAGGCGTCGGCGGGCGCGCGGTCGGCGCCGATGGGGACGAAGCGGAGGGCTTCGGCCACCGCGTCGGCCGCCAGCTCCCATCCGGCGACGACGCTCTCGTAGGCGTCGTCGCCCGCGGGTGCCGCGGCGTACTAGACGGCCTAGGCGAGGGGGCCGCGCGCGGGGGAGCCCGCGACCACCACCCCCTGCCCCGCGTCGATCAGA
>NZ_JBHYIO010000107.1:0-4787 GCF_042740095.1 Nonomuraea sp. NPDC059023
TCTTGGCCGGGTTCCGTGGCTCACAAGCATGGAGCTCGCTCCGCTCGCACGCCCTTCCTGCCTAACCCACCCGTCGCCCCGATCGGTGGCCGGCCCGTTGGATCCCACCCGCCCAGGAGCCTCCTCATCCCAGCCACTGGCTGCTCGACCGAGATGCACCGGCAGCCGTGGGCAGGGAGGCTTCACATGACCTGGCTGGAGGGGAGTTGCTCTGCCAAGGCGTCGCGGGCGAGTCCGGCAGCGGCCAGTTCGGCCCACACGACTCGGTGACCGGACTTGGTGCGCTCAGTGCCGCAGCGGAGCGACAGATTCGTCACCAGACCCAGGCCACGTCCCGACGATTGCATGGAACCCTGCTGAAGTGGCTGGAAGAGAGGCTCGGGCGTCGTCGTCCCCGGGTCGGTCACTTCCAGCCTGATGACGTCGTTGGCGAAGCCGAGCCGCACCTTTACCCAGTTGCGTCGCGCCCCCGCCGGGACGTGTTGGATGACGTTGGTGACCAGCTCTGAGACGATCAGCAAGGCGTTGGGGAGGACCGGGTGGGTCTCTGCCAGCCATCGCCGGATCGCCTGCCGGGCCTGCCAGGGCGCCTTGGCGCTGCGCCGCAACGTCGTACTCTGCCAAGCGGCCACGTGTGGCAGCTGTCGGGAGGTGGTTCCTGTGGACATGGAGATCACCGACCATTTCTGGGGGCCTCACCCGTCAGGCCCACAAGATCGAATACGGTTGTGAACCTGGGTCCGCCTGCTTCTCGGAAAGACTCTCCCCAGATTGATCTGTGGCAGCTACTTTTAGTAGTTGACAGGCAACACAGTCGCTCCACGCATCCTGTTCACGGGTGTGTGTGGACTTGTGAACACGCGCGGTGGTGGGTCTATGGGCGCAGCCGAGCTTGACCCGGGGGCCAGCCCCCTAGCACTCTTCGGGGCGGAACTGAGGAGGCTACGCGAGGAAAAAGGGGTCACCCAGGAGGAGGTCGCGGACTATACCCACGTCAGTAAGAGCCTGGTCAGCCAGATCGAGAACGCCAAGCGCACTCCCCAGTGGGACTTCACCGAGCGGGTGGAGACGCTTCTCGATTTGAAGGGTGAACCGCTGCTGCGTCTGCTGCCCCTGGTCATTAAGACAGGACCTACGTGGTTTCGGCAGTGGCCCAAGATCGAGGCCGCCGCTCACACGCTGCGCACCTGGCAACCGCTCGTGATTCCGGGGCTGCTTCAGACGCGCAACTATGCTCGCTCGATCTTGCGTGGGCAGCCGGGCATCACCGCCGAGCGCGTTGACGAAGGGGCTGAGGCTCGGGTTGCCCGGCAGACGGTGTTCGAGCGTCCAGAGCCGCCGATGTACGCGGCGGTGATCGACGAAGGGGTGCTGAGCCGCCCCATCGGTGGCGCGGAGGTGATGTGTGAGCAGCTTGGCTGCCTTCTCAAGTGGTTGGATCACCCCTGTGTCACGGTGCAGATCGTCCCCATGGATGCCGTGCCCACGATCGGCCTGCTGGGCGGGTTCGTGATCGCCGAGCAGCCCCAGGGGCCGGACACGGTGTATCTGGACTCGGCCGCAGATGGTGAGGTAACCGATCGCGAGGAACGGGTGCGCACCGTTAGTGTCAGATTCGATGCCATCCGGTCATATGCCCGGCCGGTCAACGAGACCGCCGGTGCAATCCGCAAGATGATGGAGATGTATCAAGGTGAATGAAGAGCTGGCCGCCGAACTGGAGACTGCGCAGTGGCGCAAGGCCTCGTTCAGCGGCGCCAACGGTGGAGACTGCATCGAGGTAGCCCCGCTCAGCGGGGACCTTATCGGCATCCGCGACACCGAGCGGCCCGACCTGGAGCCTTGGGTGGTGCGCGGTGGCGTCTTCCGTGCCTTCGTTGCCGGCGCCAAGCACGGCGAATTCGACTTCTAGCCCCAACCGCGAAGGCCCTCCGCAAGGTGTGGAGGGCCTTCGCATGCACCACTCACCACTGCGGCGCCCGTGAACCCTGGTTCCGCGCACTCCTGCCTGGACGATCCCCTGCCCTCTGGCACTCCGACCTATGGCGAGCCCGCCTGTGATTTCGGGTGCCAGCCGTCGGTCGCTCGCGTCCTGCGACAGAGAACCCTTGAGTTGTGACAACGAAGCTTGAGCGGTCAGGGCGTCGCCGCCTCCCACCCATGAGTACGCTGCCGCGCCAAGGCCAAGTCGCGGGCAGACTTGACGGACACTAACGTCTGTTTGTTATGAAACACGTGTTACTGGTGGCAGCGGTGCTCATGCTCCTGGGAAGCGCCTGTACGGCCGCCACCAAGGAGGCTTCGCCCAGCAACTCGCCGGCCGCTCCGAAGCCGACCACGAAGTTCACCACCGTCGCCGACGGGTGTGAACTCCTCGATCGGGAGACCATCGCCAAGTACGCCCCCGCGGCGTCCTGCTCGCTCAAGCTTCAGGACGACTCCCGGACCCAGAACGGCGATGGCGAGCCCATCCTTGAGAGGTGGCCGCGCTATGAGCCCGCGAGCCTCGCCGGCCGGGGCGGGTTCCACGCCGTCGTCGAGGTCGGCCTGAAGCTCAACCAGGACACATACGCCGAGAACCAGGCGTCGGCGGCCCGGGGGACTTCCGGTACGGGCTCCAGCCAACGCCCGGTCGCCGGGGTCGGCGACCGGGCGGAGCTCTACTACAGGGCAGGAGCCGAGGCGGAAAACAACCTCAGCATGACCCAGGGAGTGCTCGTGTCCAGTTGGGGCAACGCCTCCCTGCTGGTCTACTACTGGCACTACCAGCCCGCCACCATCGATAACGGCGCCGGGCTCAGCGAGCAGAAGATGGCGAAGGCCCTCATCGCCATCAGCCGGGACGTCTACGACGACCTGAGCTAGAGCTTGTGCGTGCCTCTGGCCAAGCCGGCCTGGAGGAAGCGCGGGGCGCCGCGGCCTGATCAGACTCTCTTTCCACAACCAGATGATGCTCTGACCGCTCAAACGTTGTTGTCACCACGCACGGCTCTCTGCCACAGGGCATTCGGCTTCACCTGGTGATCAACTCGCGGTGATCTGAAGGCGAGTCTGGTACCGCTCTGATCTTCCGGTGGTCATCTGGGGCCGTGCGGCATGTGGTGAGCACCTAGTTTCCTCGCGGTCTCTGGGGGTCCGTCAGGCCGTCGGATGTGTTGGCTCGGTACTACCGGGCGGAGCGGGCGGTAGGCGCCGATGAGTCGTGATCGACGGGGACATCGGGCTCCATGTCCGGGTACGCGAATCGAGAGCGCCGTCAACCGGCCATCGGTGGCGGTGTCACCGTGGTCTCCCGCCCTGGAGGGAAGGCCCTGTCAAGGACCTGCCGGTCGCCTCGGACAGCCCCCAAGGAGAGAGCCTGGTCGATCGTGAGCGCACCGGCCGCGAGCCCGATGACGACCTCAGGCTCGGCGGTGAAGACCGTGTCCGGTTGCCGATCGGGCCGGATGATCGCATTGGGTCCGTGCTCGTCGATGCGCAGGACCATGAGGAACCCGTCCGTCTCGATGCCGAGCTCCACCGGAGGAGTCGCGGTGATTCCCCGGAGCAGGCCGGGGAGAGCGAGCGTCAGCCAGCGCGGCTGGAACGAATCGCCGTCACGCCCTGTCATCACCAGAGGCGCGCCCCATCGGCCGAGCGCCTCCATCGGCTCGCGGAGCCCTGCGCCCCAGGGCGTGAGCGCATAGACGACACCCGCCTGCTCCAGGCGGCGCTCGACGATGCCATTCGACTCCAGAGCCCGCAGCCGCTCCGCTAGGAGGTTGGTCGCGATCCCCGCGAGCGAGGTTTTCAGCTCTGTGTAGCGCATCGGGCCGGGGAGCAGTTCGCGGACGATCAGGAGGGTCCAGCGCTCGCCCACGATGTCCAGGGCACGCGCGAGGGCGCAGAACTGCCCGTAGGAACGGGGCCTCTTCGAGGTTTGCTTGACGTTGTCCATCGTGGTTGATTATATCAACTGGCCTGAGGGGCGTCGAGCAGAGGGATCCGCATGGAGATGAGTATCAGCTGGCCCGCCGTTGTGGCCGCGATCGTGGTCGGGATGGCGATCGCCTGGGTGTGGTACAGCGACTGGGGGCTCTTCGGTGCTGTTTGGCGGCGGCTGACCGGGATATCCGAGGAGGACTCGAAGCGGGCCGGCAAGCGCCCGTTCGCCGTCCTCGTGGCGTCGATCATCGTCACGGCGCTGGTGCTCGCAGCCGCGTGCTCCATCGTGTCGGGCTTTGTAGGCAGCGACGCGCTCTGGCTTGATGTGGCCGTCGGATTCGTGACCTGGCTCGGGTTCTCGCTGACCACCCTGACACAGCACAACGCCTTCGAGCAGAAGCCGGCACAGCTCACCGTGATCAACAGCGCGTATCAGCTGACGTTGTTCTTGGGGATGGCTCTCGCGATCGGGTTGCTGCAGTAGTAGTGGCGAATGCCGGTGAGTCAGCCGACGGCCGGGAACTCTCGTTGGGTGAAGCCGGTCATCGAGTTGCCCGCGTTCCCCGCGCCGTGGTGATCGGTTCCCGTCACAGGTCAAGGTCGTTCGTCCCCGGCTTCGCCTGCGGGCGCTCCACCTTGACCTGCTCCTGCGATCGACGAGTCCTGCGACGCTGGTCAGCCCGCCACATCCCCTGACTCCAGGGAGGCGTTTCAGGACCGTTTCGGAGGCTTTCTACAGGGCTCTAGCTGGTCGGGTGGGATCCAACTGGCCGGCCACCGATCGGGGCAGCGGGTGGGTTAGGCAGGAAGGGCGTGCGAGCGGAGCGAGCTCCATGCTTGTGAGCCACGGAACCCGGCCAACG
>NZ_JBHYIO010000108.1:0-4375 GCF_042740095.1 Nonomuraea sp. NPDC059023
GCGCCCAGCCCGCCACCTCGCCGACGGCCAGTTCGACCTCGGCGAGGGCGGCCCGAATGGGGACACACGTCATCGGAGACATCTCCTTACCGGTCAAGGTAATCGCCCTCGACATCGGGCACGTGCGGGATGCCGTCCTCGTCGTCGATGCACACGTCGGCGGCGACCAGATCGATCAGGCCCCCGGCCAGAGCGTCGCAGTTGATGCACATCAGAACGACTCCTCGCCGCTGGCGGGCTGGTCAGTGATCTCGGGGACGATGTCGAGGTTCGGGTCGAGTTCGGCTCGCCAGTCGCCGTTCGGGTCTTCGTCGTAGGCGAGTTCGGCGAGGTCGTCGGGGTGTAGCGACTTCACAGGGACGCTCCTTGGTTGTCTGACGTTCCGTCCTCCGCCCCACCCGGTCGGGGGTGGGGCGGCTAGCGCAGCGCCAGAACGGTTCATCGGAGGTTGGCCTGCCGTGTCCGGTCGAGGGTCGCGTCGTGACGGGCGTCCCAGTAGGCGATGTCACCGGCGCGGCTCCTGGCTTCGGCGGCCAGCCTGCGGATTGTGGCGGCGTCCCGCCGGTTGGTCACCCCTTCGTCCTGGAGGATCTGGTAGCCGTCGAGGGTGGCCTCAAGGTCACGGTCGGACATGTTGTCGATCTCGTCGCGGGTCATCACGTCTCCTCAAGATCAGGGCGGGCGGGTTGGGGGTGGGCCCCGGAGGGCCCTGGGGTCTACCAGTCCGGGCAGAGCGTCGGGTTGACCTCTCGGACCGCCGCCCAGAACTGGTCCTCGCTCTTGGGGTCGAGGTCGGCGGCGGCTTCGGTCAGCTCATCGAGGGTCGCGGCCGGGTTGTCGGCGAGGAGGCTCTTGGCGGTGAGGCTGGCGTTCATTTCGGTCTCCCTGGCATCTCGCTTAACTGTGTGGCCACATAGTATTACGAATCCTTGTGGCCACACAAGAGGTGTGGCAAGATTTCTTCGTGGCCACACAGAATCCATCGCCAGAGAGCGCCGGCAAGCACACGCCGTACAGGAAGTTCCGCCTACCCGAACCCCTCTGGGATGCCTACGAGACGGTGTGCCAACGCGTCTTCAGCCGAGAACGCTCAGAAGATCTCGTCCAGCACATCCGCACCGTCGTCAGCGAGTACGGCAACGCCGACGAACTCGCCAAGATGGAGCTAGCGGAGAAGGAACTTGAGGAGCGGCGATCCCGAAAAGGAGGCCGCCCCCGCAAGCAGCCCGCCGGCGACTAGCTATCCGCGACGACGGCGACGTGAGCCCTGTCGGCGGCCGACAGCAGCCTGGTCAGGTCCGCAGCGTCGAGCGTCACGCGGAGTTCATCGCCGCACCCGTGCAGCACGCGCACCCGCTCCCCGTCAGGCGCGTTGGCCTCTGAGGCGTCGGAGAGGATGGCGTCCTTGGCGTCAGGCCAGGCGAGCCTGGTGGTGACGCGCCACAGGGCGGTCGCCGGGTCGGTGTAGACGATGGTGAGCTGGTAGGGCTTCACGGCGGTCAGGGTGTCGGACATGGTGGTTCTTCCTTTCGTTGGTTGATCACTTTGGAGGGGTGGTCATGGGGTGTGCGGCCATGCCGACACTGGTGGCGGGGAGGGCTGCCGTCAGGTCTTGGAAGAAGCCGTCGACGAACGTCTCTCCCGCCGTCTCGGCGCGCGCGAGATCCTCGGTGGTCATGAACCCGGCCCAGGCGACCTCGGACGGATCCCAGCCGGTCGGGACGTCATCGGTCTCGGCGGCGTACAGCCAGCGCCACCGGCTGTAGGAGTTGACGCCCTGGTGGACGAGCCGCAGGTTGTGCACGGCAACACCGGTCTCCTCGCGCGCCTCGCGGACCGCGGCGGCCTGAGGTGTCTCGCCTGATCGGACGGCGCCGCACACGTGGTCGTAGAAGCCCGGGTTGACGTCCTTGCTCAGGGCCCGGCGGTGGACGAGAATCCCGGCAGGCGACCGGACCACGACGATCACGATCTGCAGCAGCAGGCCATCACACGCCTGGGAGCGCGGGACGCCGCGGGCCATCACACGCCCGGAGGTGTCGACGAGATCGACCAGTTCCTCCACCGCCTGGGTCACCTCACGGTGAGAGACGGAGGTCATGAGGGCCTCCGCGTCCACTTGAAGACCACCAGAGGCAGCGGGCACACATAGACAGCGGCCTCGGCCACGTACACGCCCACCCAGATGTCCCGCGGTTCGAGATAGACGGACAGTCGGCCAGCATGGAGGCGCTTCACGACCCCTCCCCCGACTGGCGGAGGCGCTTGGCCTGCTTGCGCTTCCATGCGGCTACTGCTCGCCGTTCGCGCCGGTTGCGTGGCGCCTCGACGTCGAGGAGGTCCTTGGTCTCCATGCCGCCGATCGGCGGCCCGGATTTGTTGACCTTGATCTGCCAGTTGAAGTGCTTCACGACGCCTCCCCGGACCGCTTGGATGCGAGCAGAGGACCGCGCTCCCACACGTGAGTGGCGCGACAGATGATCGCCCGCCAGGTGTGCGGCTCGTCGTCGTGCTCGTCGTCCACGAACCACCGGGCCTCACGGGTCTGACCGGATGGCAGGCCCTTGTTGGCTTCGTAGTCGTTGCGGATCCACAGGCGTGTGGCGTAGTCGGACTTGACGATCACCATGGAGCCGTCGTCCGGCTCGGGCAGGTCGGCGAGGTTCGGCAAGCCGCTCATCGGGACGCCTCCTTGGCGAGGGCCTCGAAGGCCGCGAATGCGTTGCGGGCTTCGATCGCCGTCTTCGTGGCTTCCGCCACGCGCCTGCGCATCACCTCGGGTGCGGCCCGGATCTCCTCCACGTGCAGCGTCCCGCGATCACCTTCCGGCGCGAGCACCATCACCTCGGGCGGCGGCTTGCCGTCCTCCCACGTGCGGGTCTTGCACACGTCAGCAGCCTGAGCGGCGCTGAACCGGCCAGCGTCCCACAGGTCGGCGGTGTAGCCGCACCTGCCGGGCTTCCACCAGAGCTGGGCGACGTTGGACCAGACGAGATAGACGCTCATCGGGACACCTCGCCGTCCTGCTCGGCGGCCGGGAAGAGGTAGCCGACCGGTTTCCCCAGGACTCGGGCGTACTCGATCTCAGCTCGGGTGCTGTCGCCGATGTAGCCGGACGCGTCGCTCACTATGACCACCCGATCAGCGAGGTCGATCTTGCGGCGGTGGAGCTCGTCCAGTCGCTGCTTGTCGTCGTCGGTGAACGGGTCTCCGGAGTGGCCGAACACGCCCGGCGCCACGACGATGACGCCCGCGCGGGTGAGTTCGCGGTTGGCCCGGGCGAACTCCTCCCGGAAGCGGGTGGATCCGCACAGGCAGACGATCTCCGGCCGGTCGCCAGCGAACTCGGCGATGAGGACACGGTCCGGGCTGAGGGCCCGGAGCCGTTCCTCTTTGGGGGTGAGGTTGCCGGTGAAGTAGTTCATGATCTGTTCGATTCCTTACTCGAATATCGATCTTGATGGACTGAATCAAGCTCGAAGATCGGACTGGTCTTCGATCCGTGGGGCTGTAGTTGCCCCTGTGGCACGAACGGAAGCGGGGCGCTATCCGCGGACCCGAGACGCCTCTACGGGCGCGAGAAGCGCACTAGCGGGCTCGCAAGAGCGCTCCCGTCGACTTCAGGGCGTACCGATCCCGCCCGCACGCCTTGCATTTCCGCATCACACCCTTGGAGCCGCGCACCATGAGGGTGTTCTCGTCGTCGAACGGGTGCCCGTTCTTGCAGTGGGTCTTTCGCCTGTTCAGCGCTGGCGAACTGTACCCGCGGAGAAGGTTCTCCGCTTGAGGCACGGGCTGCAGGTGGTCAGGGTTGACACAAGGCGGATTCCGGCAGAGATGGTCGATCTGGAACCGATCGGGAATGGGTCCAACAAGGTGTTCATAGGCCCAGCGGTGAGAAGCGACTGTCCGCCCTTCCGCACGGAAGCGCCCGTATCCAGCTTCGTGCGTGGCTCCGGTCCAGAGCCAGCAGTCGCCTTGGGCGTCGACCTTGGCCCAGAACCGGTCAGCCGTGCCGCCGCTGCCCTTGGCGCTTTGGACGATCACCCGTAAGACCTTCAGCGGATCTCCATGACGCCGCCAGCGCGTGAAGTGGAGCAGGCAGTACGGACGGCGCCCGTATCGGGGCTGGTCGCAGTCGCTGATCTCGCACGGATACGCGATGCCCGCGATCTTGCGGACCTTCCAGACGCCAGCCTTGATCCGGCGAATCAGCAGGTCGTACTCGGCAACCGTGATGGCGACGGATCCACCGCGAACCATGATGAGGCGAACCCCATCAGCGTCTGGGCGTACGTCGACGACCTTCGGCTCAGGCATCGCCCACCCCGACGACGCCCAGGTCGAACTCGCCAGAGCGGACACCCGCAGTGAA
>NZ_JBHYIO010000109.1:0-4050 GCF_042740095.1 Nonomuraea sp. NPDC059023
GCGCCCAGCCCGCCACCTCGCCGACGGCCAGTTCGACCTCGGCGAGGGCGGCCCGAATGGGGACACACGTCATCGGAGACATCTCCTTACCGGTCGAAGTAGGCGCCCTCGGTGTCGGGCACGTGCGGGATGCCGTCCTCGTCGTCGATGCACACGTCGGCGGCGACGAGATCGATCAGGCCCGCGGCCAGGGCGTCGCAGTTGATGCACATCAGAACGGCTCCTCGGCGCTGGCGGGCTGGTCAGTGATCTCGGGGACGATGTCGAGGTTCGGGTCGAGTTCGGCTCGCCAGTCGCCGTTCGGGTCTTCGTCGTAAGCGAGTTCGGCGAGGTCGTCGGGGTGTAGCGACTTCACAGGGACACTCCTTGGGTGGGTCCGACGTTCCGTCCTCCGCCCCACCCGGTCGGGGGTGGGGCGGCTAGCGCAGCGCCAGAACCGTCGGTCATCGGAGGTTGGCCTGCCGTGTCCGGTCGAGGGTCGCGTCGTGACGGGCGTCCCAGTAGGCGATGTCACCGGCGCGGCCCTTGGCTTCGGCGGCCAGCCTGCGGATTGTGGCGGCGTCCCGGCGGTTGGTCGCCCCTTCTTCCTGGAGGATCAAGTAGCCGTCGAGGGTGGCCTGAAGGTCACGGTCGGACATTTCGGTGAGCTCGTCTCGGGTCATCTCGTCCTCCGTCTGCACTGGTGGCTTGGGCCTGGGCCAGGAAGTGGTGGGCCCCTGGCGGGGCACTGGGGTCTACCAGTCGGGGCAGAGCGTCGGGTTGACCTCCCGGACGGCCGCCCAGAACAGGTCCTCCGCCTTGGGGTCGAGGCCGGCGGCGGCTTCGGTCAGCTCGGCGATGGTCGCGGCCGGGTTGTCGGCGAGGAGGCTCTTCGCGGTGAGGCTGGCGTTCATCCTGTTCTCCCTGGCTCGTCCCTTGCCGATGACCCAACTGTACGTCTCGGACGTACAGGCGTCAACCTTAGGCGTACGCCTATTTTCGACGTACACCACTACAGACGTACGCCCTTGATCGCCGTACACTTGGAGCCATGACCAGACCCACCAAGCCGTGGCTCCCCGTCGGCATCGACGGCATCGCCGACGAACTCGGCGTAACCCAAGACACCGTCGTCACCTGGCGAAGGCGCTCCGCGAAGGAGTGGGTCAACGTCACCAAGTTCCCCGACCCCGCAGGAAAGATCTCCGGCCGCGACTGGTGGTGGCTAGCCGATGTTCTCGACTGGGCGGAGAAGACGGGCCGCCGCAAGCAGCAGCCCGCCGGCGACTAGCTACCCGGCCACCACGTCGGCGTGAGCCTGGTCGGCTGCGGCCAGGAGCCGCGACAGGCCGTGCTCGTCGAGGTCGAACGACGCGTCGTGGCCCTTGCCGTACAGGATGTGGACGCGCTGCCCGTGCCGGGTGTCGTCCGCTTCCGCGGTGTCGAGGATCGCGGCTTTGGCGTCCGGCCAGGCGCTGCGGATGGTGACCTTCCACTGGCCCGACCGGGGGTCGGTGTAGGCGATCACGAGCTGGTAGGGCTTCACCGCAGTCAGGGTGTCGGACATGGTTGATCTCCTTCGGTTGGATGGGTTACTTCGGAGGGGTGGTCATGGGGTGTGCGGCCATGCCGACACTGGTGGCGGGGAGGGCTGCCGTCAGGTCTTGGAAGAAGCCGTCGACGAACGTCTCTCCCGCCGTCTCGGCGCGCGCGAGATCCTCGGTGGTCATGAACCCGGCCCAGGCGACCTCGGACGGATCCCAGCCGGTCGGGACGTCATCGGTGTCGGCGGCGTACAGCCAGCGCCACCGGCTGTAGGAGTTGACGCCCTGGTGGACGAGCCGCAGGTTGTGCACGGCAACACCGGTCTCCTCGCGCGCCTCGCGGACCGCAGCGTCCTGAGGTGTCTCGCCTGATCGGACGGCACCGCACACGTTGTCGTAGAAGCCCGGATCGACCGCCTTGCTCAGGGCTCGGCGGTGGACGAGGATCCCGTCTGGAGACTGGATGACGACGATCACGATCTGCAGCAGCAGGCCATCACACGCCTGGGAGCGCGGGACACCGCGGACCATCACACGCCCGGAGGTGTCGACGAGATCGACCAGTTCCTCCACTGCCTGGGTCGCCTCACGGTGAGAGACAGAGGTCATGAGGGCCTCCGCGTCCACTTGAAGACCACCAGAGGCAGCGGGCACACGTAGACAGCGGCCTCCGCCACGTACACGCCCACCCAGATGTCCCGCGGTTCGAGATAGACCGACAGTCGGCCAGCTTGTAGGCGCTTCACGACGCATCCCCAGGCTGCTGGATCAGTTTGGCGATCCAGTCCCTGCCGGGAGCAAGAGCGCGGCGCTTCAGATCGTCCAGGTAGGCGAGCATGCTGTCCGCGTCGATCCCGCTGCCGTCCTGGACGGCGTGCTCGACGTAGCCGCGTAGCTCCGTCCACGCCGACGCGTAGTCCGGTTCCGGGATCGGATTCGGGATGTCGATCCACTCGACACGGGTGGAGCCGTTGTGGCCGTGGACCTTGACCACGCCTTCATGGCCGTTGTTCAGCCACGTCACGATGGTCGGCTCATTCATGGGTTCGCGGCCCAGCCTTTGCAGCACCGTCCACCCGTCGGAGAAGGCGACGCCCTCGGCGACGATGCCCGTACCGGACACTCCGGAGACGTCCTCGACGCGGCGGAGGCGGAAGCGCCGGATCTCACCCATCAGGTCGCCTCCCCAGACTGCTGGGAGGCGAGCAGAGGACCGCGCTCCCACACGTGAGTGGCGGAGGTGAGGACCGTCTTCCAGTGGAGCGGTTCGTCGTCGAGGTCGCCGTCCTTGAACCAGCGGGCGGCAGCATCTTGACCGAAGGGGATGCCCTTGGCCGCTTCGCGGTCGTTGCGCTGCCATAGGCGCATGTCGTAGTCGGATCCGACGATCACCACGCTCTGGTCTGCGGGCTCGGCCAGCGTGTCGGCGAGGTTCGAATGCACGCTCATCAGCAGCTCACCCGGATCTTGCACTTGGGGTGGGTGGCGCACGCCTCCGCCAGAGCGCGCAGGTAGTCGAGGGCGCCCTCGTAGTTGCCCCACCCGTTCGGCGGGTTCATCTCCCGGTAGCACTCCGGGTCGCCCTCCATCGCCTTGACGGCGGCTGCGAGCGCGGGCGCGGACTCTCCCGCATTGGCGCCGTCGAAGGCTCGCAGCGAGGTCCCTCCAAGGGCCGTGCGCCACATCACGGACACGTTCGCGGTGTAGTTGCCGACGTCGATTGCCGTTGGCCACTCGTCTTCAGGTGCGCCTGTGTCGATGTGAAGGGAGATGTCGTAGCTCATGATTTGTTCGATTCCTCTCTCGAACTGAAGCTGATAGGTGCTTGATCACATTGGCTTTACGTGATCTTGTTCCTATATGAGGCTGTAGTGGCCCCTGAGACTTGATCGAATTCGAGGGCTACTCGGGGATCTGATACGCCTCTGCGTTCGCGAGGGGCGTATCAGGGGGTTCCTGAGAGCCCCTGCGTCCCCGCCTTGACCCGGGTGCAGATCCTGCAGTTCCTGGCAGGTCCCTTGGAGCCCTTGACGACGATGGTGTTCACCTCATCGAACGGATGTCCGTTCTTGCAGTGCGTCTTCCTCGCGTTCATCGCTGGCGAGCTGTATCCGCGGAGCAGGTTCTCCGCCTGCGGGACAGGCTGCAGGTGATCAGGATTGACGCACGGCGGATTCCGGCAGAGGTGATCGATCTGGAAGCCCCCAGGAATCGGTCCGACGAGGTGCTCGTACGCCCATCGGTGAGAAGGAACCGTTCGCCCGTCGGCACGAAAGCGGCCGTATCCCGCTTCGTGCGTGGCGCCGGTCCACAGCCAGCAGTCGCCTTGGGCGTCGACCTTCGCCCAGAAGCGGTCGGACAGGCCGCCGCTACCCTTGGCGCTTTGGATGACCACCCGTAAGACCTTCAGCGGATCTCCGTGCCGCTGCCACCGCGTGAAGTGGAGCAGGCAGTACGGACGGCGCCCGTATCGGGGCTGGTCGCAGTCGCTGATCTCGCACGGATACGCGATGCCCGCGATCTTGCG
>NZ_JBHYIO010000110.1:0-3983 GCF_042740095.1 Nonomuraea sp. NPDC059023
GGTCTGCGGGCGGCGGGGTGCGGTCACGCCGCCCGCAGACCCCTCGCGCCCCCGGCCCGTGGTTCGTTGCCAGGGGCGCGAGGCCGACCGCCGCAGGGGCACGGTCGGACAGGGAGTCCCGCTCCGGACAGGAGGCGTCGAGCCGAAGCGGGGGCAAGGTGAGGGGGCGCGCACCCCGATGACGTCCGTGGGGGTACGCGCCCCGGTTCCCGCCCTACGCCGCTGCAACCTCGCGCCTGACGACGAGCAACGCGGCGGCGAGGTACGGGGCGTAGGGCCCGCACGCGACGGGAAGAGCGAGAGCTGTGAAGCGCGAGACGTCGCCCGGCCACAGCGGCGGATAGCAGGTGGAACACCTGATGGAGCCGCAGTGGTTGAGGCAGTGCCTCTGCCCGCACCAGTGCGCCTCCCGGCAATGATGCACCTGGCAGCCAGGCCGCACCAAGGTAAGGGCCGCAACCTCGGTCGGCACGTCGGCCTCCGCACCGGACGCACACGGGACGACGATTCCCACAGGCACGTTCACAGCGGCCCCACCACTGACGCGTTCCCTACGGCCGCACGGCCGCGCGTGGGGTGCTGGACGGCCAGCACGTCATGCCGCGCAGCGATGCGGGTAGCGGCGGTCACCGGATCATCAACCGGAACACTCGCGTACACGGGCTCGCAACCCCGGTTGCCGTTGATCCACGTGAACCCGCTACCGGTGCACGTGGTGGTAAGCCCACCGCAGACCGACACCCACGCACACGTCCGGCTACTGGCCAGCAACTCACACCTGACGCCACGCTTCAGCAGCTCCACGACAAGACGCCGGGCAGCCTGATGGGGAGGAAGATGGTGACCCGCATACCTGGGCTCGACGTGGATCACTTGGGTAGCACCTCCATGCGATCAAGAGCCGTCCGATGCTCGTCCATCGAGACGGGTCCGACTATCCTCATGAGCTATTTCTTGCGATTCGGCAGATCTCGCAGCACCGTGGTGCAGGCTTGATTCAGCATGTGTGATGGACGTATCTCAGTACGAGAGGTTGCCCGCGCCAGGCAACGGGGCAACTGCTGGAGGCAACCGTGAAATTTGGCGAAAACCTTCGATACCTCCGCAACAAACAGAAGATTTCGCTCTCCGGCCTGCAAGAGGTGACCTATTTCTCAAAGAGCTATCTCAGCCGCGTTGAGCGAGGACTACGCAACCCTGAACGGACACTCGCGGAACTGGCCGACCAGGCGCTCAACGCTAGGGGGCAACTCGTGGCCGCCTGGATTCGCGACTACGAGAACGGTCCGCCTATGCTGGTGTCACGTTCAGGAGGTGAGGCAACGAAGCGACGCACATTCCTCAAGAGCGCAGCGCTTGCCGCCGGAGTCGGACTGACCGACATAGCTGGCCAGCCAGAACAGAGCATGGCGACCGTTGCGCGTCTGCGTGATGCTCTGATCCCCAACGCGCCTACAGTGCCCACGTCGCCTTACCCTGCGTCTCTGGCCCGTGCTGTAACCCGCGCACAACGAGACTTCGCCGCAGCTCATTACGTTGATCTAGCTGATCATCTCGCCGATTTGATCCCCGTTGCCCGCATGGCGTCCGAACCTGCGGAGCTCGCCGTTGCCGCACAGGTCTACCATCTGGCCACGCGCACGCTGATCAAGCTGAGTGCATCCCCATATGCCTGGATAGCCGCACATCAAGGTAAGCAGGCCGCGGACGCTAGCGGCGATCTTCGAGCCATCGGCGAGGCACACCGCGACCTCGTAAGTCTCTGTCACCGGGCCATGGACTACCGGAAGGCGCGCGATATCGCCCTAAGCGCAACTGAATGGCTCCGCCCGCGACTCGACGGCGCACCAGCACCCGCTTGGGGGGCATACGGAACGTTGATGTCTACGGGAGCAATAGCCGCCGCGCGATCGGAAGATCGACATTCGGCAACGGAAATGCTGCAAGCGGCTGACGAAGCCGCTCCCCTTGCTCCCAACCTCGTCCTCAGTCCCGGTCATGTTGCGACCTACAAAATCGGCGTGTCCATCGTGCTTGGGGATGCCGGCACCGCGATTGAGCACGCCAAAGCCATCAACCCAGACGAAATCCCAACGCAGGAACGCCGCGTCAGCTACTACACGGGCGTCGCTGAGGCATACATGTTGTGGGGAAAGACCGACCGCTCGGTACGCGCCCTGCTGGTCGCTGAGAAAATCGCTCCGCCCGAGATCCAGCGTCCAGGCACCCGCGAGGTAATCACCGAGTTGCTCCACCGCGACCGACACAGCAAACTATCCGGCTTGCGCGCCCTCGCACGCCGCGCGAGCGTGAGCCTGTGAGCAAGCCTGACAAGCGCTGACCTGCGGATACGGCCGTCAGACTTGACAAGGAACTTGTCGCAGAGGTTACCCACGCTCTTCTCCCACCCGAAGTCGACTGACAGAGATGATGTAAGAGTGCGTTACGTGAGCCTCTTTCCGTGATGTCGTTATGTGATCGTGTGGATTTGTAGCGTTACCGCCAGTCGGTGGGTCCCGGCGTGCTGGGATGGCACGGTGACTGAGCGCAAGCCGTACCCGAGCGACTTAACCGACGCGCAGTGGGCGTTGATCGAGCCGGTTCTGACGGCGTGGAAGGCCGCGCACCCCTCGGTCAGCGGCCACGAGGGCAACTACGAGATGCGGGAGATCGTTAACGCGATCCGCTACCAGGGACGAACCGGCGTCCAATGGGACTATCTCCCTCACGACCTGCCGCCCAAGGGCGCGACGTATTACTACTTCGCCAAATGGCGCGATGACGGCACCGACAAGACGATCCACGACCTGTTGCGCTGGCATCTGCGTGAACAGAAGAAGCGATTAGCCGACCCGAGCCTGGTCGTGCTGGACACCCAAAGCGTCCACGTCGCGGCCGGGGTTCCCGCCGAAACGACCGGCCGGGACGTCGCCAAGAAGGTGCCGGGCCGCAAGCGGGGCCTGGCCGTAGACGTGCTGGGCCTGGTCATCGCAGTCGTCGTGCTCACCGCCTCAGCTCACGAGAACGCCGCCGGGATCGCCCTGCTGGACCGGGTCACCGCCACCACCGAGGGCACCGTGACCAAGGCGCTGGTCGACCAGGGATTCAAGAACGCGGTCGTTGCCTATGGCGCCGACCTGGGGATCGACGTGGACATCGTCGAACGCAACCCCGCCGGCAAGGGCTTCGTGCCCCAGCCGAAACGATGGGTCGTCGAGCAGACCTACGGGATCTTGATGTTCCACCGGCGCCTGGTCCGCGACTACGAGCATCTCCCGTCCAGCTCCGAATCACGGGTGTACTGGGCGATGACGGACGTGATGTCTCGGCGCCTGACCCCTTCGACGCCGTCCTGGCGGTGGACATGACCAGGCCCGAGGCCCGACCGCCCGACCCCGGAACCTGGCTCCTGGACCGGCTGGATGCCCGAGAACAGGCCCTGACCTGCCAGATCGAGCAGACCCAGGCCGAACTCGACACCCTGACCACGTGGCTGGGCGAACTCGGCCAGGAGGCCGAGCACCTGCGGATCAGCCGCAAGACCCTCCTGTCCCTCGCCCAAGCCGACCCCGCCCCGATCACGCCGGATGCGCCGCTGATCGGCTTCGATCATCCCGACTACCAGCAGATCCTCACCGTCTTCGGCCAGGCCGAGGGCCCTCTACGCGCCCGCGACCTGGCGCTGGCGATGGACCTGCCCTTGACGCCCAACGGCATCCAAAACGTCCGCGCCAAACTCAAACGCCTGGCCAGCCGCGGCATCCTCGTCGAAACCGCACCCGGCTTGTTCACCCGGCCGCGCCCGTAGACCGAACAATGCCCCGCCGACCAGCAGACCTCATCCAATCGCAACGACGAAAGGGGCATCAGCTCGCGTAACGCACTTTTAGAGGACGTTCGTGCTGACTCTGTGGTGGTTTAGGTAGGCCTGCGGCCTGTCCTGGATCACCCATGGTGGGGTTTTCGAGAAGAACGTCGGGGCG
>NZ_JBHYIO010000111.1:0-3886 GCF_042740095.1 Nonomuraea sp. NPDC059023
GCGCACGCTGACCCACCTCCCTTCTCCGACCTAGTTGGTGGGCAGGTGGATCACCGTCCCACCGTCCTCGCCGGATGCCGCACCCTTCACTCCCGCTCGTGTGGCCCGGCGAGTAGGTGGTTGCGGCCGGGGTGTGGGTGCGGGGGTTCCGGTCAGGAACGCGGCGGTCGCCTCGGCCGCTGCTGCGGCGGCTTCGGGGTAGACGCTGATGTAGGTGTCGCGGGTAAAGGACGCCGTGCGGTGCCCGAGCGCTTTCTGCACGAGGACGGCATCCGCCCCGGCCGCGAGCATCGCTGTGGCCGCCAGGTGCCGTAGGTCATGGAGGCGGATCGGTGGCAGTCCGGCCTGGTAGCAGATCGCGTAGAAGCGGTCCGTCACCTGCTGCGGGTGCAGGGGCCGGCCGATCTCGTCGGTGAAGACGAACCCGGACTCCACCCAGTCCGCGCCTGCGGCCAGCCGCTCCCGCGCCTGCCGCCGTTCGTGCTCTTTCAGCCAGGTCATCGACTCGGCGTCGACCGCGATCTCCCGGTCGCTGGCATCGGTCTTCGGGGTGCCCTGGATGGGGTCCCAGCCGAGCTGGGTGATCTGCCAGTGAATCCCGATCCGGCCCGCCTGGTAGTTCACATCCGGTTTGCGGATACCGACCCCTTCACCCCGGCGCAGGCCGTTGATCGCATACAGCCGGTAGAGGGCGAACAGGCGATCCCTTCGGGCGTAGGTGAGGAACTGCTGGGTCTGCTGCGGGGTCCACACCATCACCGGTGAGGGGCGCGGCGCACCGATGTAGGCGACCACGGGATCGACCCGCTTACCCTCCTTGCCCCCTTGCCCTCACGAGCCCGCCTGAGCAGGTCCAGATGGGCGGCGTGATCATGGCGCCATTGGGCGACCCGCTCCTCGGTCCACACCAGCGCCTTGGGCCGGGAGGCGGCAGCGAGTTCGACGACGGCGGCGGGGTTGAAGGCCAGCAACCTGTCCTGCTTGATGGCGATGTTCAGCGCGTGGCGCAGGGTGGCGCGGATGCGGTGCATGGTGGTGGGGCCGACCGGACGCCGGTAGCGCACCGCCCTTGCGCGGGTGGGGTCGCCGCTGGTGCGTTCGGTGGCGATGATGTCGTTGAACTCCTCGATCGCGTCGAACATGCCCGCGATGTCGGAGACGCGGAGCCGGTCCAGCCGGATGTCCCCCAGGTACGGCTTGAGGTAGAGCCGGATGTGCGACTCGTACGAGCGCCGGGTGGTCGGCTCGATGGCGCGCTTGCGCTTGAGGAACTCCTCCAGCCACTCGCCGACGGTGATGTGCCGGTTCAGATCTTGATGGGTGCGGACCTTGCGCCGTACCTCCTCGGTGTCGGGAAGCTGCTGGGTGGTCTTGAGTACCGAGAGCATCAGTGTGGTGATCTGCCTGCGGACGGCGGGGTCGGGGTCCAGGGCGAGCAGGCCGCGGGCGTGATCCAGGTCCGCCTCGGCATCCTCCAGCGTGGCGAACCCCCTGCGGCGTAGCGGGTTGCGGCGCTTGCCGTCGGCGTGCGCGGGGAGTTCGAGCTGGTAGGCCCAGGTGCCGTGCGTCGAACTCCACCGTTTCCGCCGTTGGCGTGCGTGGTGCGCAGCTTCGGGCAGGTCTTGCCGATGTTCTTGCCGGTGTCGGGATCGATGCAGGCGCAGATCTTGTGCGTGGTGCCTTTGGCGACGGTCGGCTCCTTGACCGCCGCCTTCGTCGTGGTCGGGTTGTTGGCCATCGTGGTCATCCCCTCTCTCGCATGAGGCGGTCATCGCCGCCTTGTCCTTCTGGCTGGTCGAGGAGCGCCCGCAACCCGCGCACCGGCACGGGAACGCACCCGCCTGGGCGAGCCGGTAGGTCTTGGTGCGGCCCATGCCGAGCAGCCGTCCGGCCGCCAGCAGGCTCACCACCTCCGCTCGCCCGGCCGTCTCGGCGTCGAGGGGCTGGTCCGGGGTCGTGCTGGTCATGCATCACCTCCATGCGCGTGAATGAATAGGTGCCGGTCCGGGGCGCGCGGGATGCGCGACCCGTGCGGCCAGGCGGGCTGTAGTGGGCGCTACGCCGCCAACCCCGCCCGCCCCCGGCACACGGGGCCGGGGTGTAGCCGACCCGTTGGCGACGGGCCGGTCACAGCCCCCGGCGTGCCGGGTTCGGTGCGGGTGGGTTGGTGGCGGCGGTATCGACACCCACCTCCATGGCCCGTGTCAAGCAAAGTCCGCAGGTCAGGGCTCGAACCCCTGTTCGCGGCCGGTATCCGGGCCAGGAACGGTGGGCGGTTGACGACGAGTTCGCCGCGAGGATCAGCGGGCACTACGGCAGGTGCGCCGTAGTCGTTGTGGACGTCGTGGTCGAGGGTGATGCGGTGGTTGATGGGCTTGGTCATGTGGGTGTGGCCCGAGCACCGGGTCACTGATCCCTGTCACTTATCTAAATACCTGCGGCGAGGGTCGAATTGGGACGGGCCGTCAAGCAAAGATCGCGTCATGCCGGTCCGTACCCGTTCGTCGAGGGGCCTCTTTCTCGGTTGTTCGCAGGCTGTGGACGGTCTGTGGCAGCGGTGCCGCTTGCCCGATCATCGAGGCCCTCCCGGCGTCCGGTCGGGCGCTCTCGCGCCTACCTAGGCCCGTTCACTCAACGTGTCTGCTCGATTACGTCCACACTGGTGCGGCAGACGGGTCGAATGCGGCGTGCGGGTCGGATGCTGGAGGGGGGCTGGCTCGTTCGGGGGCGTCCTGGCCCGGTCGTCTCCCGCGCCGGGCCAGTGCTTCGCTCCATCGCGGCCCAGCCGTCAGCACCTACCCCACAACCGGCGCTGTTTTCGCACGTCACAGCGTTTTCGTACAAGTTCTGGGCAGCCCCTGGCGGGGGCGGCATACGCCGAGATCAAGCCCCTGCACTGCGTGAGGCCACGGGAGGTGGACAGGATGCCGAACCGCAAGGATGAGCTGGCCGGACGCCGCTTCGTCCATCTCGTGGAGGGACTGAAGGCGATGATGGCCGCCAAACTGAGGCCGGAGTGCGGCGGCTTCTTCGGCCAGGTCCTGCTCAACCGTGAGGCGGTTGCGGGGCTGGGTGGGGCGGTCGAGGTTCGCAAAGCCGTCTGTGTCGCCGGTCGCCAGCTCGGCTGGAAGGTCCGCACCCACGTCAGCGAGGTCGGGATGCTGCTGGTGATGGATGAGCGCGACGCCCCCAAGGCGATCCAGATGCTGGCCGCCCGCCGTACGGCCGAGGCCACCGCCGCCCTCCTCACCGCCGCCCAGAACGAGGCCCGCATGCGCGCCGTACCAGCCAGCCCGCCTTCCCTGGCCAGCTGAACGATCCCGGCCAGGACCTCTGAGTGCCTGACCGGCGGCCATCGAACGCCCACGGGCCCGGCGGGCGGCAATCCGGGGTCGGGGTGGGGTGCGGAACGCCGTACCGGCCGCTGTAGGGCCGTACCGGGCCCACAGTCGCCCGTACCGTGATGCCTACCCGCCCGACGCTGTGGCGGTGTCAGGTGACGCCACGGGTCCGGCATTTCATCGGTTCCGAAATCCGCAGGTTCATCGTCGCAGGTCCGAGGGTGCCTGGTCGTAAATCCGCAGGTGAGCGACTTGTTGCTTGTTGGAAACGTGTGGTCACGCAGAGCGATGTGACCGATACTGGCCGGGACATCTCCAGTACTTCTCAGTGAAGGAGCCCCCCGTGCCCGTGTCCGCTGTCCGGCTCGCCGCGTTCCCGCTCGTCGTCACCCTCTCCGAGTACCCCGACGAGCCGATCAAGATTCGGGCCAAGCACAAGGTGGCCGGCATGCTCCTGCTCTACCGCCACCAGGTCAAGAGCCTCGACCAAGCTGGAACGTGCCCGGCGCCTACATCCTGCTCGACCGCCCCGACAGCGAGGGCCG
>NZ_JBHYIO010000112.1:0-3867 GCF_042740095.1 Nonomuraea sp. NPDC059023
GCGAGACGAGCTGATCGCGGACCTCGCTCGGTATGCCCATACCAAGTCAACGAGTTCAAGATCGAAAAGCAACGCCTTGATTCTTTACGGCTCCACTACCTGCGCAACCTGCTGACCTGCGTCCCCAAGTCGGCTCAGCCGTGGGTGGCCACCTTGGTGCGCACCGTCTTCGACCAGGACAGCACCGAAGCAGTGCTGGCCCAGCATCAGTGGGTCATCGACGCGCTACAGGCCAAACACCCGGCTGCCGCCGATCATCTGGACCAGGCTCGAGCTGATCTGCTGGCCTTCGCCGCCTTCCCGCGCGAGGTCTGGAAGCAGATCTGGTCCAACAACCCACAAGAACGGCTGAACAAGGAGATCCGCCGCCGCACCGACGTGGTCGGCATCTTCCCCGACCGGCCCGCCATCATCCGCCTCGTCGGTGCCGTCTTGGCCGAACAGACCGATGAATGGAGCGAAGCCCGCCGCTACATGGGCGTCGAAGTCCTGCCAAAGCCAGGCTCAGACTGATCAACAGCGACACACCCACCCCGCGCGAACTGCCTGAGACTCTGACCGCTTAACCTGCAGAAACAGGATCACGCGAAGGCTGATTCATACACCACGTCCGTGGACGTGACCCAACGGACCTCCTGCGCGGACGCCGCATCATCCCGCGAATCGCCACCGCTGCGTCATAGAAGGGACAGTCCCTTGGCTGGCTGCCGCCGCATACACCGGCGGTACGAGCGCCGAGCCGACCACTTCCCATCCTTCCTCGCCCTCGCTGCAGCCCACATCTGCTGCCGCCGACTCACCAAAAATAGGTCACCGTCTGAGCCGTGCATCAGGTCGGCCAGATTGGTGATGGCGGCAGTGGACATACAGCGGAAGCGCCGGGCTGTGGCATGGCCACGCGAGCAGGCCATCGGCGCAGCTGCGCCCTGATCGGACGCAGCACTCAGGCACTCGAGTATGGCGCTTGAGAATGATCTCACGATTGATGCATGGCGCACATCAATGTTATGCGTGTTCGGCCTTTCTCTTTCCCTACACACCAATGGCAGACTGGGGCCATGCCACACTCAGATCAGCAACAGTTTACCGTCCGTGTGGTGGGATCATTGCAACTTCGCGGAGTCAAGGGATCGCAATGGGGGCGTCTGTATCGTCCATGGGCGCCCGCGGTTGTCCCACCAATGATGGTGTTCTTTTCAGCCCTGTCGGAACCGCAGGGAATGAAAGCCGCGGAGCCTCTGTGTCGGCAGCTATGTGCAGCCGCGGGAACCGTTGTTCTAAGCGCCCCTTACTCGGCTGCATTACCAGACGCAGTAGAAGCGCTGGAGTGGTCGGCTGACCACTCCAGCGAACTTGGCGAGGACTCGCAACGCCTGGTTGTCGCGGGGGAAGGCCCAGGTGGCGGTGTCGCGGCGGCCACAGCCTTGTACGCAAGAGATCAAAATTGGCCGAGCCTCCACCGCCAAGTGTTGATACGCCCGTCCATGCGAATCGGCCCCGTCGCGTCATCTCTGAGATATGGCATTCGGCCGGCGACGGCATCGGTAGAAGGTGTGGCTTCGGCCACTGTCGTCACCGTCACGACTGATTCCACGGCTGAGGGCGGCGTGAGGTATGCAGCCCGCTTACGACGCGCCGGAATCGAGGTCGTAGGGCTCCGGTACGAACTCGGCAGTTTTCACCGCATGCCCTACAACCTGGACCTGAGTTTGCATCGCAATTCGAAAGGACAATCATGATTGAGACTGACGGTGCTCGCGCGAGCACGGTATCTCGGCCCTGGCTGGGCCTGATGGTGCTGGCCCTTCCCACTTTGCTGCTTGCGCTCGATGTCAGCGTGCTCTTTCTGGCCCTTCCGCATCTGAGCGCCGAGCTGGGAGCCAACGGTACTCAGCAACTTTGGATCATGGATATCTACGGATTCATGATCGCCGGATTGCTGGTGACCATGGGTACCCTGGGCGACCGGATCGGCCGACGCAAGCTGCTGATGATCGGCGCCGCGGCGTTCGGCGTTGCGTCGATCCTGGCCGCATTCTCCATCAGCACCGAAATGCTGATCGCAAGCCGGGCGCTCCTGGGCATCGCAGGCGCGACGCTGATGCCCTCGACCATGGCGCTGATCAGCACCATGTTTCCCGACCCAGGGAAGCGGGCCAGTGCGCTGGGCGTATGGCTGAGTTGCTTCCTAGGCGGAACCGCACTCGGTCCGCTCGTCGGCGGCGTACTCGTTGAGGCGTTCTGGTGGGGAGCGGCCTTCCTGCTGGGCGTCCCCATCATGGCGCTCCTTCTGGTGGCAGCTCCCAAGCTGCTGCCTGAATGTCGCGACCCGCAGGCCGGCAACCTTGACCTGAGCAGTGTGCTGCTCTCTCTCGTCACCATCCTGCCGGTGGTCTACGGGCTGAAGGAACTGGCGCGCATCGGGCTCACAGCCTCAACACTGCTGACCTTGTCGGTCGGACTCATCGCTGGGGTGATCTTTGTACGCAGGCAGCGCACGTTGGCCAGTCCACTGCTCAAGCTGAGCCTTTTCGCCAATCGCTCCTTCAGCGCCGCACTGCTGGTGGGGTTGCTGGTCGGGGCCACGATGGGCGGGATGTTTCTCCTCGTCGCCCAGCACATTCAGCTGGTCGAGGGCCGCACTCCGGTGGAGGCGGGCCTGTGGCTCGTACCTGGTTCGCTCGCCATGGCTACCAGCTCGCTCCTGGTCCCTCGCCTTGCCCGTACGCTCCGGCCCGCACATGTGATCGCAGCGGGACTGCTCGTCTCAGCCGCCGGTTTCGGGCTCATGTCGTACGGCAACGGCGTCTTCTTGACCGTCGGTTTCATCGTCGCGAACGTCGGCCTGGGACCTCTGGCTCTTAGCTACGACCTGGTTCTCGGCTCAGCACCTGCGGCGAACGCGGGCGCCGCCTCGTCCCTCAATGAGACGAGTGGCGAACTTGGTCTCGCACTTGGCATCGCCGGCATGGGCAGCCTCGCCATCGCCGTGTACCGAGGCGAGACCCCTGCCTCCCTGCCCGACGCCGCACGTGAGAGCCTGGCCGCCGCCGTGGCGGCCGACCTGCCCGCCGACCTACTCGGCACTGCCCGTGACGCATTCGACGTAGCCATGCATGCGGCCGCCGCATTCGGCACCGGGGTGTTCACCGTCCTGGCCATTGTCACGGTCCTACTACTCCGCCACGTACCCCCCAGTCGCTCATCTGAGCACCTCGCCACCGTCACCCCTTCCTAGTCAAAGGAGATCGTCATGGGAAAGCTCACCGCGAGCCTGTTCGTCTCACTGGACGGCTACGCCACCGACCTCAAGGAGGAGATGGCTTGGGTGTCCTCCAGCATCGGGCCGGAAAAGGCTGACTTCGATTACGAACTACACGCTGCGGCCGATGTCATGGTCATGGGTCGAGTCACCTACGAGATCATGGCCGCCTACTGGCCGCACGCGCGCGATCGGCTGGCCTCGGTCATGAACAAGACGCGCAAGGTCGTCTTTACGCGGACTGCCACCGGCCCAGAAATGTGGGAGAACACCGTCTTCGATGAAGGTGACCTGTCAGAGAGGATCACTGCGCTCAAGCGCGAAGGGGACATCCTTGTTCCCGGCAGTGTGGCCCTCGTGCGCTCCCTCATGCGCCAGGGCCTGGTCGACAGACTCGTCATGCACGTCAGCCCCGTCATTCTCGGGCCTGACGGTGGTCGGCCTCTGTTCGAAGGGTATGGCATACGCACCCTTGCCCTTGAGGACACCAAGGTATTCGACCACAACGTGGTGGTCCTGGAGTACACATTATTCTGCAAGGGTCAGGTCGCCGGAGGCGATGATCACCGCCGGTCCGCTGAGGTAGCTGGTCTCCTCGTCGAGGG
>NZ_JBHYIO010000113.1:0-3780 GCF_042740095.1 Nonomuraea sp. NPDC059023
CCCACGAAGGCGACTACAGCCGCGCAGCCGAGGCGATGGGCGTCACCCGAGCAAACC
This sequence comes from Nonomuraea sp. NPDC059023, assembly GCF_042740095.1. Taxonomy (NCBI): domain Bacteria; kingdom Bacillati; phylum Actinomycetota; class Actinomycetes; order Streptosporangiales; family Streptosporangiaceae; genus Nonomuraea; species Nonomuraea sp. NPDC059023. Next base: position 58 of record NZ_JBHYIO010000113.1, read on the forward strand.
TCTCAGCCCACCTCGGCACAGCCCGAATCCGCATCCTGAAGCTATGGCATCAAGGAGAGGTACCTTCCCGCCCTTGGTTTGAGGCTCGACCGGGCGCCGGCAACACGGCTGTCCAGGCGATCAGAGCGCGCCAGACGAACGGGTCGCCGCAGCGCCTACCGGTTCATGGCCGGGAGCGGTACTACAAGCACCGGTGCCGCTGCCAGACATGCCGGGCCGCCGCCCGCGCCGACACGGTCCAAGCGAACGATCGACGCCGCGAACGGCTCGGCCGTAAGGCCCGCAACCGGCTGACCGTCTCCCAGCTCGCCCAGGTTCGAGAACAGATCGCCTCAGGCGCATCTCAATCGCAGCTTGCGCGCCAGTACGGGGTCCACCAGACCTACATCTCCAACCTGCTCAGGGGGAAATCGAGACCCGCCCCTGACCTAACCCCCCTGAGGAGAACCGACGTGCAGCTCCCGACGCTCGAAGAGATGCGCCGCAACGCCTACAGGCTGCTCGGTGACGCCCAGCAGGAACTCGCCTCGGACTGGAGTGGCTCGGGGCCCACTGACGAGCAGGCCGACGCTCTCGGTGAGGCGCTAAGGGCCATCGCCAAGGCGAAGGTCGCCCTCGACAAGGTCGCCCGCGCGGCCCGCTGACCCCAGCCCTCTATCCCGGTATGGGCCGGGTCTCCGCGAGCGAGACGCGGGAGGGCACCAACACCACCCCCAAGCGATCAAGGAGGACGAGATGGCCGTAACCACAGACCTGACCGAGATGGATTTCGACGAGCTGCACAAGATCTATCTCGCCCACCCCAAGCTATGCCCGTGCCCGGAGTGCGAGGAGATGGACGAGCGCCTCGGCCGGATGTGCATCAGTTCCGGCTGCCGCAACCTCTCCACCGGGTCGGACTGGCGCTGTGATGAGCACAGCGACGCTGCCTCAGCCGAGGCTCTCGCCCTACCCGAAGAGGAGTGACCGATGCTGAACGTCAGGGTGGGCGACGAGGTGATCGTCTGTGAGCCGAATGGAAGGAACTCGCGTCACTGCGTGGCAACGGTGACTGCAGTGCGGCGCAAGCTGTTCACCGTCCAGGCGGACATCTCATGGTTGAGCGGCGACTACCGGCTCGACACCGGGCGGCAGAACGGCGGCAGCACGGTCGGCTACGGCCCGCCCTTCGTGAAGACCATGGCCCAGCACCAGCTGGACCGACGGATGAGCGACGCTCTCGCCGTTCTGTCCGCCCATCGCGTCACGCTCGATCGCGGCCACAAGCTCACCCTGGAGCAGGTCGAGGCCATTGCCGAGCTGGTCCGCCCCGCCGACTCTCCCGAGGAGGGCTGACATGGACAAGCCGCCCACGAACCGATGGAAGGTCACCGTCGGCTCCGAGAAGCCGAAGTCCTTCCGCAGCGAGACCAAGGCGTACGAGTTCGTCCGCGAACACCTGCCCTCCGGTGTCCGGATCGTGGTCCACAACTGGGAGCGCGGACGATGGGGCTTGTACGAGGCGTTCGAGGAGCGTTCGCCCGATGACACCCCTGGAGCGGCAGAACGCCGCATGGCCGACAACTGAGGAGGGCTGACCGATGCCGTTCTCCGCTGACGCCTCGTGCAAGGACCTTCTCGCCTACGTAGAGGCCAGCCCGGACTGGTCGCCAGCGTTCCCGCACACGGTGGGCGGCCTGTCGGACTGGCAGCACGCCACCGCGACCATGTCCAAATTCCAGGAGACCAGACCGCTTGAGGTGTCCATCCCCACAGATGCCTTCGCCGATGGCGCGCTCCGCGAGATGTACCGGCAGAGAGCGGTGGACGTCCTCAACCGCGCAGAGAAGGGCTGACCATGGCTGAGATCAACATCCCTAGCGGCCCGATCGACGTCGAGCCGGTGCACGCGATCACGTGCGACCCAGACGAGTCTGCACGCCGCGCGAACACAACGGCGCTACGGGCCGCGCTCGACGGGATACCGCTGGGCGACTGGGACCGCACGATCCTGGCCTGGTTGGCCGGCTGGGAGCCGTCCACGGTCGCGACGGTCTGCTCGCTGCTGCGCCGAGTCCGGGAGGCCCGCGATGGCCGTTGCTGAGACCCGAACCGCGAAGCGCATCCAGAGGAAGCGCGAGCGCGGCTGGCGGCTCCCAGAGGGTGCGGTCTGCGTGGACAGAAGCACCCGCTGGGGCAACCCTGTCCGCATCACGCCAGAGCGCAGCCAGCGCGACGGCAGACGCATGTACCGGGTGCACGGCAGCCCGATGGACATCAGCGGAGGGCCCGCCTACAACGACATGGAGACCGCCCGCTACTTCGCCGCGAAGTTCTTCGAATGGGACCTGCTGAACTGCCGCTACGGCGACGCCTACCCGTCCCTGGAGGAGATCCGACGGGAGTTGGTGGGCAAGGATCTCGCCTGCTGGTGCCCGGTCGTCGACGCACATGGTCGTCCTGCCCCATGCCACGCGAACGTCCTTCTGGAGATCGCGGACGGAGCCTACGTTGCCTGAGGAGACCCGCCCAGTCCGCCTTTTGATCACGGGAAGTCGGACGTGGAAGGACGAGGGCGCAGTGCGGAGCGCCATCGCCTGGGTGGTGTCCCGGCACGGCCCCGACAACGTGACGCTCGTCGAGGGCTGCGCGGAGGGTGCTGACGAGATCAGCGAACGGGTCGGCGCCCGGTGGGGCGGCGGCCTGATCGTGGAGCACCACCCGGCGGACTGGGACACCTGCCTGCCCGACTGCCCTCCCGACCACCGCAACACTCGCACGGACGGCACCACCTACTGCCCGGGAGCGGGACTCCGCCGAGATGACGAGATGGTCGCGCTGGGAGCCGACTACTGCGCCGCGTTCATTGACGCGTGCGTGAAGCCGTCCTGTCGCAAGCCCAAACCGCACGGCTCCCACGGGGCCACCCACACAGCAGACCAGGCCGAGAAGGCGGGCATCCCTGTCCGCCGCTACGGGCGGACGAGCCGTGGCTGAGATTGGCGACGGGTACCGGCTCCCATGCCACTGGTACGAGAACCCCGACCACCCAGGCGAACGATTCCTGATCCCCTGCTGTGACGAACGGGTGCAGGACTGGGACGCGGACTGCCGCTGCGAGCTGCCTGTGGACGAGCTGGTGCGGCTGCGCGACGAGGTGGCGGGGGCGAGAACCGACCGTGAATGGGCGATCCGGGAACTGCGAGCGATGGAGATCGTCATGGCTCGCCGCCCGGACTTCGGCGCTGTGATGAAGGAAGCACGCAAGGTCAGAGAGGAGATGTGGGGACATGGCTGACGTCCCAGAGGAGGCCGTACAGGCCGCAGCCGAGGCGATCGGCAGAGCGATGACCGAGGATGAGCGTTGCGATCTGATCGACCTTCTGCCGGACGGCATGGTTATTTGGGACGACGAGAGCGAACTTGACGCCTTCCCCTGGGGCCTCCGGCGATGGCTCGACGTCCTCGGTCACCGCAAGAAGCACACCGCCTGCTGTGAGGCGTGCGGCTGCGCCACCACCTGCATGGCGGGAGCATTTCATGACGCTCTGGTGTCGTCGGTGGTGCGCGAACTGGACAAGCTCGGCGCTCTCCGCCAGCCAGAGAGGATCACCAATGGTTGATGCCAGAGCCGCTGCGGTCATCCCCTACCGCAAGCGGATCCACAAGCTGGAGGCCCGCATCAAGGAGCTGGAGGCACTCCTCGTCGAACTCCACGACCCAAGCCCATGCGAGCACTTCGAC
>NZ_JBHYIO010000114.1:0-3522 GCF_042740095.1 Nonomuraea sp. NPDC059023
CGCACGATCTGGCTGCCGGTCGAGGGCAGCGCGGTCAAGGGAGTCCTGCAGGAGGAGATCCTTGCGCCGCTGCCGTATCCGGGGCGCACGCTCCCGCCAGCTGCGCGAGCGGAGCAGGCGCTGGTGGGCAAGCCCGGCCGTCCGGAGCGGGCGGCCGACTTCGATGACCGTGCCGAGTTTCTGCGCAACGACTACGCCTATGTCAGCAAGCTGCCTTCCGACACCGAGGGCATGCGCGAGCACCTCTACACGCAGGTGCCCAACGATGGATTGCAGGACTACGAGGCGTGGAACCGGGTCGGCGGGCTGCTCCAGGAGTCCTATCTGCCCGCCGCGCAGCGGGCCGCGCTCTTCCGCGCGGCGGCCACGATTCCCGGGGTGGTGACGGTGAAAGAGGCGCAGGACGCCGCGGGGCGCACCGGCATAGCCGCGGCGATGGTCTCGCCCAACGGGGTCAGGGAGGAGTACATCTTCGACCGGAAGACCTACGACTATCTCGGACGCCGGGGGGTGGTCGTGGACGCGAACGTGGCCGATGCTCCGGTTGGGAGCGTGGTGTCGTCGAGCGCGCAGTTGAAGGCGAGCGTCGCCGACAGCGCACCGACCGTGCAGTAAGACGACGCGACGGGCCTCGGGCAGACGGCATGGAAGGAACCCATAGCGCTTGGAAACTCACACGTAGCGCCTGACCTGCAATGACGCGACAACCCCGCAACTCCTGTTGAACAGTCGCTCAACAGGAGTTGAGCGCATGCTCAACCATGAGTGATCGATACAGGAGAAGCTGCAGCTCGGCATAGGTGGATGGATTTTCGGCACTCAGAGGACGTTCTGCTTGCTCGAGCGATAGTTCATGGATTGTGCAAGGCTATGGTGATTTAGCCGGTTGCTCGCTTCGCGAGGTTCGCGATCATCGCGAGGCGGATCATGCTCTCGGTGTCTGCGGGCTTGGTCTCGTAATCGCGGGCCAGGACGGCACCGCCAGTCGCCGCCTCCACGAAATGCGGGATTTCTACGCCTACATGACCGACCACCTGATTCCCCTCATCGACAGGTGGCGAGAGAGGTACACCGCAGAGCACGACTGAACCGATCTCCCAATAGGCCGCAAAGCACCGAGGACGAAACGCCGCTGTCTGATTCGCGTCAAGGTCCGTCTGGTGCGGCGGATCGGGCGCTGTTAACGTCATGGGTGGAGCGCCGGGAAGCCTGGTCGGCAACGTCATATCCGTCCGACCGCCGGAGGCGCCCGTGCCTGCCGTACTCATCGATGGCCTGATCAAGTCGTTCGGCCCCGTCCGTGCGCTGGACGGTCTCGACCTGACCGTACGGACCGGAGAGGTCCACGGTTTCCTTGGTCCCAACGGCGCGGGAAAGACCACCGCGTTGCGCATCCTGCTCGGCCTGCTGCGCGCCGACTCCGGCCACGCCGAGCTGCTGGGCGGCCATCCCTGGCAGGACGCGGTCGAGCTGCACAAGCGGCTGGCCTACGTGCCCGGCGACGTGGTGTTGTGGCCGGCCTTGTCCGGCGGTGAGGCCATTGACCTGCTCGGACGGCTGCGCGGTGGGCTCGACCGGCGGCGCAAACAGGCGCTGCTGGAGCGCTTCGACCTCGACCCGACCAAGAAGGGCCGCGCCTACTCCAAGGGCAACCGGCAGAAGGTCGCCCTGATCGCGGCCTTGGCCTCCGACGTGGAACTGCTGCTCCTGGACGAGCCGACCGCGGGACTCGACCCGCTCATGGAAGCCGCCTTCCGCGCATGCATCACCGAGGAACGCGGCAACGGCCGCACCGTTCTGCTGTCCAGCCACATCCTGTCCGAGGTCGAAGCGCTCTGCGACCGGGTGAGCATCATCCGCGCCGGACGCGTCGTGCAAAGCGGCACCCTGGCCCAGCTACGGCACCTGACCAGGACGACCGTGACCGCCGACCTCGACCTGGTCCCCGAGGACATGCCCGGCGTGCACGACCTGACCGTCGACGGCTCCAGCGTCACCTTCGAAGTCGAGCCCGACCGGCTGCGCGAGATCCTGCCACTGCTCGCCGAGGCGGGTGTGCGCGGCCTGACCTGCCGGCCCGCCACGCTGGAAGAGCTGTTCCTGCGCCACTACCAGGCCACCACCCCATGACCGGCACGCTCGCTCTGGTACGGCTGGCGCTGCGCCGTGACCGCCTCCTGCTGCCCGGGTGGATCCTGGTGATCGCCGGTGCCGTCGCGGGCACGGCCTCGGCCATCGCCGAGCTGTATCCCGGGATGACGCAGCGGATCGCGCTGGGCGCGAGCATCGGCTCCACCCCCGCCCTGCAGGCGATCACCGGCCCGGTCTACGACGCGACCTCGGTGGGCGGGCTGACCGCCTGGCGTGCCACCACCATCACCGCCGTCCTGGCCGCGCTGATGAACGTTCTGCTGGTCATCCGCCACACCCGTGCCGAAGAGGAGAGCGGCCGGGCCGAGCTCGTGGGTGCCTGCGTGGTCGGGCGGCACGCGCTCCCGGCCGCCGCGCTCGTGGTGACCGGCGGGACGAACCTGCTGATCGCCATGCTCCTCACGGCCGTGCTGGCCGGGCAGGGCCTGCCGGTCCCGGGCGCGCTCGCCTTCGGGCTGGGCATCGCCGGAACCGGATGGGTCTTCGCCGGAGTCGCCGCGGTCACGGCGCAGCTCACCGAGCACGCCCGCACCGCCAACGGGCTCGCCGTAGCGGCGCTGGGTCTGGCCTTCCTGCTGCGTGCCGCGGGAGACGCGGCCGGGATCGAGGCACTTTCCTGGGCTTCACCGCTGGCCTGGGCCCACCGGGTGCGCGCCTTCGCCGGCGAGCGCTGGTGGGTGCTCGGGCTGGCCGCCGTGACCGGGCCGGCCCTGATGGCCGTCGCCGCGGCGCTGACCAGACGGCGCGACCTCGGCGCCGGAGCGCTGCCGCCCCGCCGCGGGCCGGCCGACGCGCCGCCGTACCTGAGCAGCCCGCTGGGCCTGGCCTGGCGGCTGCACCGCGGCGGCGCGCTGGGCTGGACGGCGGGCTTCGCCGTCATGGGAGCGCTGTTCGGAACGCTGGCGCAGAGCGCCGGGCAGATCGTGCGGGACAACCCGCAACTCGCCGCCGTCCTCGACCGGCTCGGCGGCGAAGGAGTGCTGACCGACACCTTCCTGGCCACCGTGTTCGCAATGATGGGCCTGGTCGCGGGCGGCTTCGCCGTCCAGGCCGTGCTGCGGCTCCAGAGCGAGGAGAGCGCCCTGCGGGCCGAACAGGTGCTCAGCGCCGCCGTGCCCCGCAGCCGATGGGCCGTCAGCCACCTGCTGATGGCCTTCACCGGCGCGACGGTGATGCTCACGACGGCCGGGCTGGCTCTCGGGCTGGCCCACGGCATCCGCATCGGGCAGCCCGGCGAAATGGCACGTCTGGCCGCGGCGGCGTGGGTGCAGGCACCCGCCGTGTGGGTGACGGCCGGACTGGCCATGCTCCTGTACGGCCTGCTCCCCCGGCTGACCGCACTCACCTGGGCCGCGCTCGTCGCCTTCGCCC
>NZ_JBHYIO010000115.1:0-3408 GCF_042740095.1 Nonomuraea sp. NPDC059023
GATACTCCAGCGCCGACGCGCTCCTGAACGGCATCACCCCGCACCACGACATCCCACGTGTCACAGAATCGACACCTTGATTCTTTACGGCTCCACTACCTGCGCAACCTGCTCACCACCGTGCCCAAGAGCGCCCAGCCGTGGGTGGCGACCTTGGTGCGCACCATCTTCGACCAGCCCACCGCTGAGCAGATCCGCACCCAGCACGCCTGGGTCATCGACGCCCTGGAAGCCAAGTACCCCGCCGCCTGCGAGTATCTGGACGCCGCCCGCGAGGACCTGCTCGCCTTCGCCGCCTTCCCCCGCGAGACCTGGCGCCAGATCTGGTCCAACAATCCCCAGGAACGGCTGAACAAGGAGATCCGCCGCCGCACCGACGTGGTCGGCATCTTCCCCGACCGGCCCTCGATCATCCGCCTGGTCGGCGCGGTGCTGGCCGAGCAGACAGACGAATGGACCGAAGCCCGCCGCTACATGGGCCTGGACGTTCTGGCCAAAGCCCGCATCCGGCTCATCACCGGCGACACACCGGCCCAGAACCCGCTCCCGCGGACACTTACCGCTTAACCTGCAGAAACAGGATCACGCGAAGATCGATTCATACACCACGTCCGTGGACGTGACCGCGCGGGAGAATCCACGATGGGGGCTCCGACGCATCCGGGGCGAGCTGCTCGGCCTTGGGTTCCGGGTTGGGGAGGGGACGGTCCGGCGGGTCCTGGCAGGAGCAGGACTTGGGCCCGCGCCAACCTCTCGGGGCAATACAGCTAGCCGCCGAAGCCGGTCAGGTTTTAGCCCCTGCACCCTACGGCCGGCACATCGGCCATCCTCAGCAACTGACCGCCGTCGGCGAGCGTGGCCTTGAGCAGGGGCGCCGTGGCCGGCGGGCAAGGACCTGTGGAGCGGCTAAGGTGAAGGACACACCCCCCTTTTTTTTCGCACCGGGAACCACCATGCCGGCAGGACATCAGCACCTCATCCGAGTCGCCGCCGCAGAGGACCTTGACGCCCTTCAGGCCCTTGCCCGCCGGACGATCGACGCCTGTTACCGCGCGTTTCTGGGAGATGAGGCGGTGGACTGGTTCCTCGATAGCGGTGCGTCGGACGCCCACGTGAAGACCTATCTGGAGCAGGGCAAGGTGTACCACCTGAGCCACGATGGGCAGATCGCCGGAGTTTCCATCCTTGACGGCCCCACCATCGACGTGATGATGATCGACCCCGACCATCACCGTCGAGGGCTGGGCCGAGCCCTGCTCCGGCATGCGGAGTCGACCTTGTTCGCGCATCATGCCGCCATCCGGCTGGAGAGCTTCGCCGGCAACACCGCGGCCAACTCCTTCTACGAGGCATGCGGCTGGTCACCTGGCCGACGGCTGGAGGCGGAGGGACCGGCCAAGGTCGAGTACACCAAGCACCGCAGGATGGACTGAGCGGAACCGCGTGCGCTGACGGTGCCCCCGGAAAGTGGAGGTGGTGTCCGCGCGGCACGGCAGGACGAGCTCCCGGCGGGCGAGTCCGTCACTTGACAGGCGTCGCCGGCTGCTCGGTGAAGCGGACCGCCAGGTATGTCCCACGGCGGGCCGGAGTTTGCGGTTGGGTGGGCGGCCTGCTCTGGCCGGTGGATGGCGTACCGGTGAAGGGTCAGGGGTGAAACAGTCGCCACTGGGGCCGGACATGTACTCCTATGTCTGGCACCTTCGGCTTTGAGGAGACCCATCCGTGACCCGTCCACTGGGGGCGCGGGATCGTTTCGAGACGATCTACCATGCGTATTACCCGGCCATCCATCAATACGTCGCCCGCCGTACCGACTCACCTGACGACACCGCGGACGCCATCTCCGAGACGTTCCTCACCGCGTGGCGGCGCATCGGCGACGTGCCCGAGGGCGATGAGGCGCGCCTGTGGCTGTACGGCGTGGCCCGCCGCGTGCTGTCCAACCAGCGCCGCGGCGCATCCCGCCGGGCCGTACTGGCCGAGCGGCTTCGTGAGGAACTGGCAGCCGAGCGCCGCGCGGCCCCCGCGGATCTCGACCACGTGAGGGACGTGTTCGACCGCCTGTCCGCGCGTGACCGTGAAGTGCTCGCGCTGACCTGCTGGGAAGGCCTGACCGGGCAGCAGATCGGCAAGGTCCTCGGCTGTACGGCGACAGCCGTCCGCATCCGCCTGCACCGGGCACGCAAACGGCTGGCCAGAGAGCTGGGCGTGGCCGAAGAGGGAAACCCGACCGCGGAACTGAGGGGAGAGAACCTGTGAGCAAGATCGACCGCATGCTGAGGACCATCGATCCCGCTCCTAGCGCGCCGCAGGAGGGGCGGGGCGCGCGGGAGCTCATGGAGGAGATCGTGGCGACGCCCGCCGAGGTACGCAGGCGGTGGAGCTGGCCCGTCCTGCTGCCCCTGGCCGCGGTCATCGCGTTGGCCGCCGTCATCGGGGTGGCGTTCCTGCCGAAGAAGGCGCCGATCGCCCCCAGTGCCGCGCTGGCGTTCCAGCGGTCGGGCGACGACTGGCTCGTCACCGTCAGCGACCTCTACGTCGATCCTGAACGGTATCGGGAGGAGTTCCGCGCACGAGGATTGGACATCGAGCTGTCTTTCACCCCAGGCTCGCCCAGCGTGGTCGGGTCAGTCGTCTACCTGTCGACCACGGAAATCGTCTCTCTGACGAATGCGTGCGCGACAGACCCGACAGGCTGCACGATCTCGCTGCGCATCCCCGCGAAGCTGTCGGAAAAGGCGGCCATCGTATTGGCGCGGCCTGCCAAGCCGGGCGAGAAGTACGACACGATGGGCTTCGTGAACGCTCCCGGCGAGCTGCTGCACTGTGTCGCCTTCGAGAACATCACGGTCGGCGAACTGCGGAAGGCGCTGGCCAAGCGCGACGGCTCGATCACCGACTTCAGGATCATGGCCGGCGGGGAGTCCCGGAAGGTCACGGCTACGCAGGTGCCGGACAACTGGTTCGTCCAGGACGTCATGCCGCATGCCCTTGGCGAGGTGCGGATCTGGGCGGGTCCGGAGCCGGCGAAGCGCCCAGACCGGCAGGACCCCACAGAAGGTGACGCCTGCCGCGCGCAATGAAGCCCCGCAGCGCCGTATGCCGGCCGTTCTTGAGCCGTCCGGGCTGAAGTCGAGAGATCCCGTCTGATCTCGATGGTCAGGCGGGATCTTGTCGTTTCGGTGGTCCGTTCCTGCGGCCGGGCTCGGCGTGGATCAGCAGGTGCGTGTAGTGGGCGGAGCTCAGGTCGGCCGCCAAGCGTCAGGCGATCATCGAGGCCGCGCGGTCGGTGTTCCTCGCGGGCGGCTTCGCCGGGGCCAGTGTGGATGAGGTGGCGGCGCTCGCCTCCACCTCCAAACGCACCGTCTATGGGCTCTTCGGTGACAAGAAGGGGCTGTTCACCGCGGT
>NZ_JBHYIO010000116.1:0-3303 GCF_042740095.1 Nonomuraea sp. NPDC059023
GGGCGGGCGTCCGGAGCATCCCGCTCCGCTCACGACAGGAGATCACCATGACGGACGCAGGCCAGACGGCCACGTTCAACACCATCGGCGGCAACACGATCACGTTCGTTTACGGACAAGGCTCCGTCGGCGAATGGACGTGCAACGGCTGCCTCAAAGCCAGGCGCAGCACGGTTGACGAAGCCAACGATCACGCCGCCCAATGCCGCGCCCAGTGACAGACGCCACCAGCTACATGCGCTGTCCCGCAGCAACGGGTTACCAACGAAAAGGGGCCGTACTCATGAAGGACAAGATCACCTACACCACCGCTGGCGGCGGCACCGTCACCTGGGAGAAGCGCGAGGTCCGCGGGTCGTGGGAGTGCCTGGCCTGTGGCCGCAAGGACCCGGACGGCAACGCCTACGAGGCCAACAAGCACGCCAGCGGATGTTGGGCGCGCTAACCAATCAACGAAAGGAAATGATCAGCATGGGACTGTTCAGCAACGCACGCAACAGGGCCGTCGGCACGCGTGCGGCTCGTCGGGACCTCAAGAACGCCCGCCAGAACCTCGAAGAGACCTCAGACCGTGAGGCCGCCAAGAGCGGCGGCAAGCCGATCCGCGACGACAACGCCAACTACAACAAGGCCAACCGCGAGGTCCTCGACGCGGAGAAGAAGGTCCCGTTCTGGGGACGGTGGTAACCGTGAGCTGGTTCAAGCGTCCGCACCCCGGCTGCCAGGCCAAGGTGACCGGCGTCGTATTCGACGGCGATCTCGACTATGAAGTCCGCTATCCCGGCTGCAACCGGCGCAGGGCATTCGTGGCCACCACCTACCGGATCGACGACGTACCCCGGGACGAGGCGGTCCTGCGGGCGCGCGATCGGATCGAAGAGCACAAGACCAGTGGCATCTGGGGCTGGTAGCCCTCTCCAGCCAGCGCACGCCGAAGGGGCACGGAACATGGCGGAAATCCCGGCGAAAGCCGTCCACATCGTCGACCAGGTGACCGCAGCCCACCGTGAGAAGGGCAAGGACGGAGTCGTCGAGGAACTGGCGAAGCTGGCCAAGACCGATCCGACCTCTGCGGCCAACCTCGGAGAGATCATCCTTCGCATGGCCGGAGAGCAGCCGCTCCAGCTTCCTCAGCTCGCCGACCGCCAGGTAGTTCTTCGCGACGTCCCGGTCCTTCTTGGTCGGCGAAGTCTTCCCGTTCTCCCGATCCTGCCAGTGGCAGATCTCGCGAGCGTTCTTGATCTCGACAGCGCTCATCCCGGTGATGTGCCGGTACAGCCTGTTCTGCATCATGGCGAAGAACATGCTGCTGGCCTTGGTGCTCGGGACGTAGTCGGAGGCGTTCTCCACCATCATGTCCCGGAAGATCTTGTAGTCGGTCATCTCCCGCGCCCTGGCCAGCGCCGTCTGGCGGATCTCCTCGACCGTCAGAGCGCCGAGCTCGGCCTCACGCGCCCGGACCGCGAAGTAGACCCGCGCGTGGGCCACGGCAGACTTCGTGTCGTCGCCGGCCATCGCCGTGAGGTAGGCGGCGAAGCGGGTCAGCCGGGCGTCGGGGACCTGGCGCTGCGCACCTTTCGGCATCTGGATCGTTTTCGGGACTTCCCGAAAATGATGCTGAGCTGCGGCTTCTCCCTGAACAAGCGCTAGAGACGCCTTGGCCTTCTCGATAACCGTGGCGAAGTCTTCCCAGCGGGAGTACTCCATGAGGGGCTGCATCTCGCGGCCCAGCCAGTACTCACGGCCATAACCATCCTCATGGCGGATCTTGTCGAAAGGCGACCCCTGCTCGGGACCGCGCGAGGGCACGATGCTATTTTCGGTCACGTCAACTCTCCTTTGAAGGGTTGGCCGAACCCGGGCCTGTTTGCGCAGGTGCCGGGCCTAAGTCGAAGCTGTGCTCGATTGTCCCAGGGATCACAGCGCTTCAAAGCACACATTCGGGACAAGTTGAATAGGGGAAGGATCACATCCGTTTCGGGAAGAAATGGAGTGGCTCTGCCTTCAAATTCCCTGCATTACCGGCCGCCTTACCCGGAAGCGGTACAACACGAAGAAGCCCTCGCCTCGACCCGTCAGGGCCGAAGCGAGGGCTTCTCTAGCAGCACCCGCGAGGGGTGGCACTCGCCCACCGAAGCGAGCGAGGGGATGTTCAGTTCAACTCGACATCGCGACACGCACCGCCCGGTCTACGTCAGCGGCGGTCAGGAGACGTCCCGGGTGGCAGGTGTACCCGCACTCGTGCGGCCCTCCGTAGATGAGGCACTCGCCGTCACAGCCGTGCAGGCAGTCCCTCCAAACATCTGTGGACACCTCCAGCTCGCCCTCAGGGAACAGCTCACGGGCGAACTGGCGCTTCTCGAAGGCGCGCTGCTGGCCCCGGCCGGTGCGCACGTAGTCGCCGTACGACGGCGTGAACCACTGCCAGGAGCGGGCACCCATCAACGGAGCCATCACGCCTCCCGCCACTCCACGCGCACCAGAACCGCCGAGGACGACGTCCAACTCTTCTCGCCGGCCTCGAACACGGCCAGCAGCTCGCGCGGGTCCTCATCGTCCTCATAGAACGCCAGAGCGGTCTTCATCGGCGGTCCATGTCCTCTCGGGTCAGCCCGCACGCCATGTCCAGCCGGTCGCACACCCGCTCCAGCAGCCATCCCGGGATCAGGTGCACGTCGTGGAGGCGGGTGTGGCGGGTCATCCTCTTCCCGGCCATGGCGGGACAGTGCAGGAAGTGCGCCACCGCATCCACGCGGCGCCACCAGCGCACCGACATCACGCCTCCTAGAAGAAGTCGTACTTGGCCTGGCCGCGAGGCTGGGTCGGCTCCGGCTCCTCACCGCGCAGCAGCGCGAGACGAGTCTGCTGGCGAGCCCGCTTCTCGTAGAAGCGGGCGAAGTCTTCGATCCCGGAGAAGCAGCCGCCGTAGTGCATCCAGTGCGTCCACGCTGGCCGGTCCTCACGTTGGATCCAGTACGGCATGGTGTTGTCGGTGCGGGACATGCGGGTCCTGTCTAGGCCCGCCAGTAGGTCTGGCGTGGCCCTAACAGTCCGCGCCGGAGAATCTGCCGCTCATCGTGCCTCCCGCTCGGCTCGTAGGCGCTCCAGTCTGGCACGCAGCTCGTCCAGGTCGTCTACCTGGAGCGGCTGCTTGAGCCGCTCCTCCGCGCCCGCGAACATCGCGGCGAGTTCGTCTTCGTAGAAACGATCGCCGTTCGGGTAGATACGCACCTTGCGCCCGTCATGCCAGATGACGTCGGTGTACTGCCCAGGTTCCATCACGGCTCCAAAGGAGACGACAAG
>NZ_JBHYIO010000117.1:0-3020 GCF_042740095.1 Nonomuraea sp. NPDC059023
GGGGATCTTTGAGATCGGCGATCTTCACCCGCGTTTCTCCTCAGGTTGGGCTGGCGTGTCAGGCGGCAGGCTGGACAGGATCACGTCGTACGGCTCCCGCCGTGCCGCGTCGTCGCCGACCAGGTAGCGTTCACCGGCCTCGTTGCGGTCGTACTCGTACACGCGAGCAGAAGGGCAGTCCACGAGGTAGACCTCTAGCCGGTATGCCTGCTCTGGGTCGAGCCCTTCGGCCCGCATCCAGGCGAGGACGTCAGGGTTGCCGTGCCATTGCCGGGAGCTGCAGTCGTAGACGATGAGCGGTTCGATCGTGGAGGTCATCGGCGGTTCCTCAGCTGGCGCCGGTGGAGCCAGTACGCGACCGCCACCGCGACGCCGAGCACCGCCATGCCCACTACCGCCACGGCGACGCTGTCCAGTCCTAGTTCTGGCGCCCACGTGCTGAGCATGCTCACACCGATGGCTGCGGACATGACCAGGATGATCCGGTCCGTGGTGATGACGAGCGGCGCGGGACGTGGACGTGTGGCGTGCTCGGCTGGAAGCGGCTCCCACAACTGACCGCATGCGGGGCACCGCCACTGCGAGTACGTCGCGTCTTCTGGGCGGTCGCACTCGTGCCCGCCGTCTGGGCTGCTCACCACTGCTCCCCTGGGAGGGCTGGCGCTTGAACGGACCCAACCACGGTGTACGCCTGCGACACCGCATCTCGGGCCAGGAGGTACTTAATGAGCCTGCGTGCTCCCCACTTGGTAGATGCGCATCCGATCAGGCCCGTGTAGTACTGGCCGACCAGGTAGACGCGGTAGCGGCCGTCCCACCAGCCGAGGTCGGGGTGGTAGCGGATCTGGTACGTGCTGGTGCTCATCGGCGGTTCCTCCTGCGCTGGCGGTACCTGCTCCGGTCGATGCTCATCCCCTTGGGGAAGCCTCGCGGGTTGCAGATCGAGCAGCGACGAACATGCTTGCGGTCGTTGCGGTTGGCCTGCCGGTGGAGCGCCGCCTGGATTCCTCGAAGAGGTTCGAGGGTCTTCGCGAAGGCGTCCGCGAAGGATCGAGTCGCCTGGACTATGCCTTGATTGGATGCTGCGAGATCTACGACAGACCGGATGGTAGGCGCGTTAGAAGTGGTGCACGTCGCCCCAGGGAGCATGTGACGCTGCCAGCCGGCCAGTTCGAAACGCGGCGCCAGCGCGTACTCGATGAAGCGGGCCCATGCGGCGAATGGTGTCTCACCTGACGCTGTTGGGTCAGGCTCGTCGGGCGCCCACCTCATCGCGTCTTCGGAGAGGGCGTCTTCCAGGCAGGCGTCGATCGCGGCCAGCACGCCGTCTGGGTTGCTCACCGTCGCATCTTCCCCTCCCGGACAGACGAAGCGCCTCCACGTCGTCTGCGGCTACGTGGAGGCGCAGTGTCCGCCCCTGTCCTTGTTTAGGTTAGGAGTGTCCCGTTCTCGGCGATCAGCGTCATCCGGCGGGGACGACCACGCGGCGAATCACGTTGAGGTCGAGCGTGCCGTACTCGCCGATCGCGGAGTAGATCCTCTTCCAGGCGTACGCTTCGCCCTTCGAGGTGAGCTTGCCGTACTTGACCTTGATGATGGTCCCGTCGGGCATCTCCACCTTCTTCGTGGAGTTCCGCGCCTTGCCATCCTTGATGGCTTGGGCGGTCGCCTGGTCGTGTTCGCTGCCCGCGACGCGGGTGATGAGCCCGATGTGGGCGAGGAAGTCGAACACCTGCTGCTGAACGACTTTCACACCGCGCGCCGAAGCCCACTGCTGAACATCGCGCGCGAAGGCGCGCTTGGTGGTCAGGCCGTCAGCGGACGCGTACAGCTCGGCCTGCGCAGCGGCGGGCTCCAGTTCGGCAACTCGGGACTCGGCGGTGACGGCGCGGCTCTCGGCCTGGTCGGCGCGGTCAGCTTCGGCGATGACCATGAGGGCCAGTTCGCGAGGGCTGACCTTGCGGATGTCGAAACGTCCGTCCTTGCGCAGTGAAGGGAGGACATCGTGCGTCACCCAGCGACGGAACGCCTTTGCGGCTGGCACGTGGCTCCGCATCACAAGCGTGTAGAGACCGGACTCGTTGATGAGAGTGACGGACTGAATTCGCAGGTCAGCGAAGAGGTCAGGGAAGCTTAGGGCTTCTGAGCTGGACCTTTCTATCGTCCGCTTCTCGTCCTCGTCGAGGCCCTTAACGGCCATCGTGGCGTTGGTGTGCTTCAGGATGGCGCAGGCATCGGCGGCGACGAACCAGGGCTCGTCTCCCATCAGCCCGGCGCGGACTTGCTGGCCCGTGAACGGAAACTCGTACGGAAGAATCTCCCCCGAGATGCCCTTCTGTGGCTCATCGTCCGAGTCGAAGAGGCTACGGTTAGCCATGTCGATCTCCTAGCGATCGGCAGCCCTGGCGGTCGGTGCAACGCGATCGTCAGGGCATGCTTGTTCGGCCCCCCGATGGCGCCGAACACCAGTCCGACTTTATCGGTTACGGGGCGCCATAGTCGGATTTATCCACCTGTGGATGGCGGCGTGTCCGGGATCACACCGCGGCGTAGATCACCTGATCAGAAGTGCTCGCAACTGCGCTCATCTCAGCATTCGAGATCAGATTCTCCGCCTCCGCAGGTGACTCCTCCTACGCCGGCGCCGGGCATACTCGCCCTTCTTGCACCCGCAGGTGGGCCAGCAGGAGCGTCTACCGGGACACACCGGGAGCCTCCTTCGCCTTCCGGGCTCGCCACCATATGAGGCACAGGCCACACACATCTCCGGCCTCTGGGTAGAGAGACCCTTCGCCGCGGCGTAACGGCTGTCCAGAGCGTGTCAGGCCGGGGCAGGTCGGGTAGATGTGGTCGTCCAGGTGGCCCAGGTACCACTCGTCTACGCCCTCGTGCTCGGCCGCGAGCTGGGCGTCAGCGGCCTCCATCGCCTGGACGAAGAGAGGGTCACCCATCGCCTGCACCTTGGGAGCCGGGCTCGGCGGCGAGGTCGGCAAGTTCGAGGCGACCTTCGTGGTCGAGAG
>NZ_JBHYIO010000118.1:0-2597 GCF_042740095.1 Nonomuraea sp. NPDC059023
TTCCGTCCCTGACCGGTCCGGCGCCTCAGGTCCATGACGCGGCTGATGTGCCGGGCGCCCGGCGCATCAGCCGCGCTGGTCGAACAGCAGCCCGTACCGGTCGATCCGCCACAGCTGGGCCGGCACCAGCAGCATGGTGCCGAAGGCGAGGCCGCCCAGGTGGTGGGCTCGACGGGGCGGCGAAGCGGTCCACACGCTCCAGGGGTTGGCATGTTTCTTCCAGGTCTGCTCAGTCATGCCCATACCCGGGAACAGACGCCGCGGGTTCACTCGTCGATGGACTCCGACAGTGCGGGGTCCAGGGTTTCGAGACGTCCGCGAAGGTAGGCCGGCACGCCGGTCAGGCTCAGCTCGCTGCGCTGGCGCAACGTGACCAGGGCGGCCAGGCCGTCGGCGTCCCACGGGCCGGCGTCGGTCAGGTCCAGCACGAGGCTGGGCAGCGTCCGCGTACGCTCCAGCAGTTCCAGCGCCGCGCTCCGGTCGAACAGGCCGGACAGGCGCAGCACCACACGCCCGTTGTCGTGGTCCGGCCGGATGCTCGCGGGCTGCCCGGCGGCGCCGGGCAGCGCCATGGCGACGGTGGTGTGCGTCCCGCCGGGGCCCGTGGACATCGTCTGCTCGTCGGCCAGCGTGCGCACGATCCACAGGCCGTGACCGTGCGCGCGGGGCCACGGCTCGGAGGGCGGGCCGGCGTCCTCGCGGCCGGGATCGCTGACGCGGAACCACAACATCCCGTCCCGCGTCCAGAGGGTCATCGTGCCGTGCCCGCCTCCGTGGCGCACCGCGTTCATGGCCAGTTCGTGGACGGCGATGACCAGGTCGGCGACCCGTCCGGCGGGCAGTCCCGCCTCGGTGGCGTGGGCCTCGGCGCTCGCCCTCAGCGCGTAGAGGGAGTCGCCGGTGAAGTCCTGTCTGAGCAGGACGTCGCCGCCGGGCGGACCTGTCTGCTCCGCGCCGGCCGGCTGGTCAAGGGGCTGGTCACCGTTCATCGGCGGTTTCCACCGTAACACCCGCGATATCGGTCGCGCCGAGCAGCACGAAACGCGCGCTGATCGTGGAGTGGCAGCGCAGCACCACCTTGCGGTCCGGGCAGATGCTGCGCGCGCAGTCGAGGATCATCCGCGTGCAGGCTACGTCGATGAAGGACAGCTCGGTCATGTTGACGGTGACGTCCGCGTCGCCGCGGATGACCTCCGCCAGCGCCAGGGCCAGGGACTCCGCCGCCGTGGAGTCGATCTGCCCGGCCAGCCGGACGCCCGGCGGCGCGTACTGCCGGCAGATGCGCAGCAGCGGATCGTCGTGGTAGGTGGCGGCGGCGACCGAGCGCGTGTGGAAGGCGGACACGGACGCGAGCGTGACCGGGTCGAAGCGCTCGCGGTCGTACTGGCACAGCACCGACACGCGGGTGCCCGCCAGCGTCTCGGCGATCTGCCGCTCGAAGGCGGGCAGTTGCTCGACGCCCTGGACCGGGCTCAGCGCCCAGCCCATGTCGATCGCCACGCGCAGTCCGCTGTGCGCCTGCTCGGCCTCGTCGCGCTGGGCGCGCAGCCACCGCATGGCGTCCTCCAGCGCGAACTGCCGGCCGGACAGCAGCCCGTCCTGCCAGGCCACGATCCGCATCCGCCCGTTCTCGCCGGCGTGCCGGACCGCGAGGCCGCGCCGGTCGAGCTCGGCGCGGGCCGCCTGCGGCTCCTCGCTCAGCCACACCACCCGCAGCCCTTCCGCCAGCCCGTCACGGATGTAGGCGGCGGTCAGGTCGAGGTACTCCTCGCGCTCGCCGAAGGTGAGGCAGGCGTGGTCGTCCAGCGTCAGATCCGTGATCTGCGAGTCCGCGTCGATCGACCCCAAGACCCCACCCACTCTCGCTCCGGCGTGCCGCTGTCACAGCTTAGTGATGGAGACGGCCGAGTTGCGCCCGGTGACTTGACCTGACCCCTTCCCAGCATTCATGATAATCCCGACCGATATAGCAGGAAAAGCGGGAAAGGCGGATGCAGTGCGATCACTCATCCTGCTGGGCCTGGTCGGCCTGGCCGCGCAGCTCGTCGACGGCAGCCTGGGCATGGCCTACGGCGTCACCTCCACCACATTGCTGCTGGCCATCGGCACCAACGCCGCCGCCGCGTCAGCGACCGTCCACCTGGCCGAGATCGGCACCACGCTGGCCTCCGGAATCTCTCACTGGCGCTTCGGCAACGTCGACTGGAAGGTCGTCGCCAAGATCGGCGTCCCGGGCGCGATCGGCGCCTTCGCCGGAGCCACGTTCCTGTCGAGCCTGTCCACCGAGCTCGCCGCCCCGATCATGTCGGTCATCCTGCTGACCCTCGGCGTCTACATCCTCATCCGCTTCACCGCGTTCGGGCTGCCGCGCGGCAACCTGGGCAAGCCGCTGCGCAAGCGCTTCCTCGGCCCGCTCGGCCTGGTCGCCGGGTTCGTGGACGCCACCGGCGGTGGCGGCTGGGGCCCCGTCGGCACCCCGGCGATCCTGGCCAGCGGCCGCATCCCCCCGCGCAAGGTGATCGGCTCGATCGACGCCAGCGAGTTCCTGGTGGCCATCGCGGCCAGCGTCGGCTTCCTGGTCGGCATCGGCTCGGAGA
>NZ_JBHYIO010000119.1:0-2402 GCF_042740095.1 Nonomuraea sp. NPDC059023
GCCGTCGATGATCAGCATGCCGCCGTTCGGCACGGTGGCCACGATCAGCGGCTCGGACAGATCCGTCTGGGCGGCGTGCTCGTGGTTGATGGAGACCAGTTGGAGCATGCCTGCCCATTCGCAGGGTTCGATCCGGCCCTGCGGCGCGCGGCCCTGAGTGAGCTTCTTGGCTTTGGTGATGTCCCATCGCCAGGCCATCATCTGGAAGAACTCCACCCGCGAGCGGTCGGCCCGCCCAGAAGCGGAGACCCTCGTACCCGGCTGGTGCGAGGCGGCGGTGGCAGGCTCACCGCTGGCGGTGTGGCCGCTCATGCCATCCCCTCGTCACCGGCCGAGCTGAAGGGAGCCTGCTCGGGCCCCGCGGAGGCCGGCGCGAGTGCCTCGGCTTGAGCGATGAAGGTCCGGGCCGCGTCTCGCCGGATCAGGTCCCAGGCCCGGTTGAGATGAATGAGGGCGAACTCGTGCTCGACCTCCGGCCCCAGGACGCCCACGGACAGGGCGACATCCGGTGTGGCGTCGTTGTTGTCGAGGTAGGAGCTGATCCAGGACGCGAACTTGGCCAGCGTCTGTTCCAGGGGCAGGCCGCCGCTCGCGTGCCGGATGTGCCGCTCGACCAGCAGCCACCAGGTCGCGAGCGTCTGGGCGCGCAGGGTGTCGTAGAACTGCTCGCCGCTCAGATACTCCCCCCGGATTAGTTTCTGGGTGAAGTCCTCGCTGGTGCGCCGCCGCGTCGCGCGGGCCTGTTCGATGATCGCCTCCAGCGACAGTGCCTTACCCTGCGCAGGCGCAGGGTCGAGCATGTTGGTGGTTGCGTCGGGTTCGGTGTCGGGTGGGGGTTTCGGGGTGTCGGGGTGCTGCGGGTGGTCGCTCACAGGGGTGTCCTTTCGTGGGGTGGTGACGTCAGCGCCGGGCGACGCTGATGGGGTCGGTTGGGGATTCACGGCGTGTCCGACGGCGGTTGGTCGCCTTCGTCGCCGGACTCGGCGAGGTGGTGGGTGAGGAGTTCGCCGCTGGCGGTGAGGAAGTCGCGGGCGGCCATGCGGGCGGCGTGGGCGAGGGCGTGATCGAAGAGGGTTCCCGGTCGTCTGGCGGGGGCTTCGTTGGTCAGGAAGTGGCGGGCCATGGTGCGCACGCGCCGCAAGGCGTGGTCGCAGGCCAGCCGCTTGAGGGTGATCTGTCCGTCGACCACGTCCCACCAGGCGCGGCTGGTCTGGGCGTAGGCGGCGGCGAACAGCTGCTCGGCGGAGAGAAACTCGCCGTTCTGCAGGGCGGCGACGGCTTCGGCCGCCGCTGTGTAGTAGGCGTGCCGGGCTTCGGTGATCTTCTCGGCGGTCAGTTCATCGACCGAGCACCCCGCCTCCTCGACCGGTCCGCCGGTGGTGAGGTCCGAGCCGGGTGCGGCGCGGCCGGGCGCGCCGTATGGGGGGGGGAGAGGGCCGGGCTCGTAGAGGTCGTTCATGGAGGTGGTCCTTTCGTCGGTGACATGGACTTGCGAGGGGTGAGGGGGCGTGGGTGGGGTTGTCCGGGTGGCGGCGCGGGGCGGTCCCCGCGCTGCCGGGCGGACGGGATTCGAGGTCATGGCCGTATCCCGGCTGGGGCTAGAAGACGGGGGGCGTGGTCCACGGGTCGGGCAGGGGTCCGGCGTGTCCGCCGTAGGTGTCATCCGGGTGGGCGGCCGGTGCGGCCGGTGCGGTTGGCGCGGGTGGCGTGGTGAGGGCGCTGATCAGGAACTCCCGGGCGTGTTGCCGCACGGTCAGAATCGCGGTCCCGCCGTCGAGGGTGTTCTCGATGCCGTGGGTGAGGTCGGTGACCTGCTGCCACCAGGCCAGGCGGTGGTAGGTGTGGGCGATGCGGGCGAGGGTGGCGTCGTCGAGGTTTCCCTCGTCATCGAGGGAGCAGACACGGTCGAGGGCTTCGCCCAGCGCGTGGCGGGCGTTGGTGGCGTGCTGGCTGGCGAGGTCTTCGAGTCGACCCATGGTGATGATCTCCTTCACGGTCGGGGTTGGTAGGGCGTGGAACATGGGTGTCCGGCACGGGGGCGGGGCGTGGCGCGGTATCCGGGGGCGGGTGTCCGGGGGTGGGCCCGTGCCGTGCCCGCGCCGCCACGGCATGGGGCATCGGGCCGGGGTAGGTGCCGAGGTCTGGTCGGGCCGGGGCGTGTGGCGGGCCGTCCGCCCGTGTCATGCTGTGCCGTCCGGCGGGGCCGGTACGGCCCCCGTATCGGGGCCGTACCGGACGCCGGGGTGTTAGGCGGCGGCCAGCATCCGGAAGGCACGGGCCTTGAGCTTGGCGTTGTCGTGGTCATCCAGCAGGGCGCGCTCGGCGCGGACGGTGGCGACATCGCGGCTGCCGAACACCGGGGACTTGTGGTCCAGCCGCTCGGTCACCGCGTTGTAGGCCGC
>NZ_JBHYIO010000120.1:0-2371 GCF_042740095.1 Nonomuraea sp. NPDC059023
CCGTACAGGCCCGCTGCTACGAGGCCGGTGGTCACGAGGGTGAGGCCGAGGAGGGGGCCCGGTCCGGAGCCGGCCAGGGTGGAGTAGTGGATGTGGGCGAAGGGGGAGATCTTGAAGAGCGGGTCGCTCACCAGTCCGACCTCCCAGCCGATTTCGAGGGCGATGGCCGCTGCCAGGGCGGTCCACGCCACGACGACTCCGGCTCGCCGGAACAGTCCGAATGCCGCCATGGCGAGCCCGGCCATCGCCCAGATGCCGGGCAGGATGAACGTGGTGAGGGCCAGGGTGGCCGCGAAGTCGCCGTCGCCGAGGCCCAGCCCGAGGCCGGTGGTCACGAGGACGGCGGCGGGTACCGCCAGTGCGAACACGGGGTGGCTGAGTGCCCAGCGTGCCCGGCTGACCGGGTGGGACAGGTAGAGTTCCGTGGCCTGCTCGCCGCGTAGGCGGAGCACCGTCATGATCGCGTACAGGGAGACGGAGTACACCGCCAGTTTGTAGACGACGAGCTCGAAGAAGATCTGCGCGGGGTCGTCTGTTCCGGTGCGTTCTGCCCAGAAGTCCAGGGCGCCGCTCTGGCCGAAGGTTTTGATGGCGTTCTGCCCGCCCAGCCCGATCCCGGCGCCGATGAAGGCGGCGCCCGCGATCCAGGCCAGGGCCATGCCCCGGTGTGTGCGCCAGGCCAGTCCGAGCGGTCCGCGCAGGCTGGCGGGTGCGTGGGCGGGGCCGGGCCGTGGCGGCCTGAGGCCGGAGCCGATGTCGCGGCGGGCCGACAATGCGTAGGCTGCGCCGACCAGGGTCGCGACGAATACCGTGACCAGCCCGAATACCCACCACTGCTCGCCGCCGAAGGGGCGGGCCCGCAGGATCCAGCCGTTCGGCACGAGCCAGCCCAGCCAGTGCATGCCCGGGCCGCCCACGTCGCTGACACCGCGCAGCAGGTAGGCCGCGAAGAACGCGGTGAAGGTCACGGCGCCGGCCACGCGGGCGCTCTGGGTGATCTGTACGGCGACCGCGGCCATCGCGGCCGCCATCCAGCCGCCGGACGCGGCCACCAGCCCCCAGGCGAGGGACCCGGCCAAGGGGAGCCCGGCGCTCACGCAGACCACGGTGATCAGCACGGCCAGGACGGCGTTCGCGGCCAGCACCACGACCAGGGCGGCGGTCAGCGGGGTGTGCCGCGCCACGGCGGCTGAGCCGACGAGTTCGCGCCGCCCCTGCTCTTCGTCGGAGCGGGTGTGCTTGACCAGCAGGATGATGCTGGCCAGGGCGGCGAAGACCATGGTGGCGGCGCCGCGCTGCTGGGCGGCGATGGCGCCCAGGCTGTCGCCGAAGGACGGGCCCTGCATCAGCAGGATCACGGGGTTGTTGACGATCTCGCCGGCGTACTGCTGGCGTGCTTGCGCGGTGGGCAGCAGTTCCCGGATGGTGGTCACCGTGGTCGCGACGAAGAGGGTGATCAGGCCGATCCACAGGGGCTGCCAGATGCGGTCGCGGCGCAGGATCAGCCGGATCAGTGTGGTCGTGTTCATCGGTAGTGCCTCATGAACAGCTCTTCGAGGGTGGGGGGCTGGGCGGTGAGGTCGCGCACGCCGTACTGGGTCAGGTGTGTGAGCACTTCGCCGATGTGGTCGGTGTCGGCCTGGAAGCGCACGCGGTGACCGTCGATGTTGAGGTCGTGGACACCGGGCAGGGCGCCGGCCGGGATCGTGGCGAGTTCGGCGGTGACCGAGGTGCGCGTGAGATGGCGCAGTTGCGCGAGGGTTCCGGCCTCGACGATCCGGCCGTCGCGGATGATGCTCACGCGGTCGCAGAGCATCTCGACCTCGGCGAGGATGTGGCTGGAGAGCAGGACTGTACGGCCGGCCCGCCGTTCCTCGGCGATGACCTCGCGAAAGACCGCCTCCATCAGCGGGTCGAGACCGGAGGTCGGCTCGTCCAGCAGCAGCAGCTCCACCTGGGAGGCGAGTGCGGCGATCAGCGCGATCTTCTGCCGGTTGCCCTTGGAGTAGGTCTGCGCTTTCTTGCGTGGATCCAGGGCGAAACGCTCGATGAGTTCGTCGCGCCGCTTGGTGTCGGTGCTGCCGCGCAGCCGGCCGAGCAGGTCGATCACCTCGCCGCCGGACAGGCTCGGCCAGAGGGTGACGTCGCCGGGGACGTAGGCGAGCCGCTGGTGCAGTTCGACGGCCTCGGTCCAGGGGTCGCCGCCCAGCAGCCGTACCTCGCCGTCGTCCTTGCGCAGCATGCCGAGCAGGATGCGCAGGGTCGTGGTCTTTCCGGCGCCGTTGGGGCCGAGGAAGCCGTGCACTTCGCCTTCGCGCACGCTCATGTCCAGGCTGTCCAGCGCGCGGGTGCGGCCGTAGTTCTTGATCAG
>NZ_JBHYIO010000121.1:0-2054 GCF_042740095.1 Nonomuraea sp. NPDC059023
GGGTGAAGGCGTTCTTGGCCCGGCCCCCCGACCCCCGCAGGGGGCCGGGGGGTGGCTGGGATGAGGAGGGTACCCCCGCCTTCCTCACCCCAGCCACAGCCGGGAACACAGCTCGATCTCCGCCGCCCCGAGCAGGACCCTGTCCTCGGCGACAGCGCGGACCCCGGCTCCTCCGGCAGGCCGTGCACGGAATTGCCGGACCGGGTCCTGCAGATCGACTTCGTCGTCGACCCAGCCAAAGGCCCGCGGCTGTCCGGTGTGACAGCGCTCGCCAAGCTCGGGGAGGAGTTCGCCCGAGAACTGGACGAGGAAGGTCTGGAGATCGCCGGGCCCAAGCGCTTCGAGATCTGCTACTTCCATGGATCGGGTCCGCACCGGGTGGCCTGCCCGCCTCAGGACGCCACCCACGGGACCGCCCTCGTCCGCGTGAGGACCAGGCCGCAGCAGAGCATCACGGCCCAACCCGCCCTGAAGTCAGCCGCCTCACCGTTGCGTTCGCCCGCACCTGAGCCGCACCTTGACCTCGCCCTGCGTGCACTGGCTTCCAGGATCATCGGCGTTCCCCTCATCGTTGATGAGGGAGAGCCATGACCCAGGTCGCGCGGACACGATGGTGAAGATCGCATGAGCGACGGCCGGTTCGTGGGGGCGGCCGTTGAGGAGGCGCAGGCCGGGGGCGGGCACGCCTGCCAAATCGTCCCCTGCTCCTCG
Organism: Nonomuraea sp. NPDC059023; assembly: GCF_042740095.1. NCBI lineage: Bacteria > Bacillati > Actinomycetota > Actinomycetes > Streptosporangiales > Streptosporangiaceae > Nonomuraea > Nonomuraea sp. NPDC059023. The sequence continues at coordinate 712 of NZ_JBHYIO010000121.1, forward strand.
GCCTGCGCCGCCTCCCCGATCTCGTGGCCTGAGTGATGACCCGCTCTGCCCAGGCCGCGATCGCACTCCCGGAACGCCGATGCACCACGCGTCTGCAAGCGCGCACGGCGACCCAGTCGAGAGGGGAGGGCGCCGGCGCCGCCTCGCCGCCCTCCCCACCCCAACCGGCCCAGACCCTCCTGGTCGACGCCGACGTCGGCATCTACCGTCAGAGAAGTCAGCCCACCATGAGGAGACTGATATGACTGTGACCCACGCTCCGGCATCCCGCCCTTGGGGGCTGAGCCGGGCAACGCACCGTCTGGAAGTGGCCAGACTCCCGTACGTCATGGTGCGCGTGGACCCGGACACTCAGATCGCTCGCTTCTACGACGAGCAGGGGACAATCGTCGAGATGGCCGGCAAAGGCACCAACCGGTCATACCTGTCAGGGACCATGTCCCGTCCCGGTGACGGGTCCAAGGACTCACCGGACGTGGTGGACGACTCCCAAAACGACTCCGAATCTGACTAGCGTGACGCGAATCGAGCCTGACTTCGTCATGGTGATCACCTCGGCGGAGGACGTCACCGCGAACCTGGTCATCGCCGCTCTGCACGAGCGCCAGGTGCCCATCGCGCGCGTGGACCCCGCCGACGTGGGCACAGACCTCACCTTCAGCGCGCGGCTGGAAGACGGGGAGAGCCGCTGGACAGGCCGGGTGCGCACCACCAGCCGCAACCTCACCCTGGAGGGGGCGCGGGCGGTGTACTACCGCCGCCCCTCAGCCTGGCGATTCGGCGGCCTCGATCCGCAAGCTCGCGCCTTCGCCATCGCCGAGGCGCGCTACGGCCTGCACGGCCTGCTGTTCAACCTGCCGGACTGCCGCTATGCCAACCACCCCCTCTGCAACCAGCGGGCCGACTACAAGCCGGCGCAACTGCAGACGGCTGCCAGTCTGGGAGTGCCGATACCGGCAAGCCTGATCACCAATGACCTGGACGCGGCCGAGAAGTTCGCCGCGGAGCATCCCGCGATGATCTACAAGTCGTTCCGCGGTGTCCCGGCCACGCCGGATGGCACGGCGGCGGCCATCTGGACGCAGCGGGTCGATCCCGCGGATCTGGACGAGTCTCTGCACGTCACGGCCCACCTGTTCCAGGCCGAGATCCCCAAGAGCGGCGATGCCAGAGTGACCGTGGTAGGCGAGCGGGTGTTCGCTCACCGGATCACTTCGCCGGCGGGCATGCTCGACTGGCGCAGCGAGGACCCATCTGCCCTCCTGCACACCCCGATCCAGGTACCCTCGGCCGTCCAAGCCGCGCTGCACACGTACCTGGCCCGCTTCGGCCTCATCTTCGGC
>NZ_JBHYIO010000122.1:0-1951 GCF_042740095.1 Nonomuraea sp. NPDC059023
GGTGCAGATCTCGCAATCCACACCGAACCCGGAAGCCCTTCCTTATGCCAAACCGATCAACCCCTGTACCTAACCTCCGTGGTCAGTACAGCTAGCTCACCACCAGCCGGGCCGCCTGAACCCTCGAACCCATCGAGGAGGCCGGGCGTGGCCAGGGCGATCCGGTCCGCGATGGACGAGACATGGCCCTGGTCCCCGGCCTGCCCCCGAAGGAGGCTTCCGGTCCCCGGCAGGGTCAGCGGGCGGCTCCGGAGCTCCAGGCCCAGGCGGCGATCCCGACCCGGTTGGCGGCGCCGACCTTGCGCTGGATGTTGGCCAGGTGGGTCTTGACGGTGCCCGGGCTGATGAACAGTGCGGTGGCGATGTCGGCGTTGGTCCTGCCGTGCGCCACCAGGACGGCGATCTCGCGTTCGCGGTCGGTGAGAGGGTCGGGTGGCGGCGCCTGGCCGGCTTCGGCACGAAGGTGGCGCAGCAGTCGCACGGTGACCTGCGGGCTGATCAGCGTGTCGCCCGCCATCGCCGCCCGGACGGCCTCGATGAGCAGCGTCGGCCCGGAACGCTTGAGCAGGAACCCGGCCGCGCCGTTGCGCAGGGCGGTGTGGACGTAGTCGTCGAGGTCGAACGTGGTCACCACGATCACCCGCGTCTCCCGCGCGAGCCGCCGGGTGACCTCCAGGCCGTCGAGGCCGGGCATGCGGATGTCGGCCAGGACGACGTCGGGCCTGAGGTGCCTGGCCAGTTCGACCGCCTTGGCGCCGTCGGCCGCCTCGCCCACGACGGTCATGTCGGGCTGGGAGTCGAGGATGAGCCGGAAGCCGATCCTGACGTCGTCCTGGTCGTCGGCTATCACGATCCGTGTGGTCATCTTCTCCGCTCTCGTGGGACGGCGGCGCCGTACCGTGTCATGCCGGGATCACCGCCGTGAGCCGCCAGCCGTCGGCGTGCGGGCCCGCTTCCAGCGAGCCGCCGGCGGCGGCGAGCAGTTCCGACAGGCCCGCGAGGCCGAATCCGCCCTTCCTGGACAGGCCGATGCTCCTTCTCCCGTCGGTACGGCCCGCCGCCCCGTCGTCCTGAACCCGGACCTCCAGCCGGAGCCGGTCGGCCCGCACGCTCACCTCCACGGCGCCCGCCCGCGGCGCGTGGCGGCGGACGTTGGTCAGCGCCTCGCTCACCACCCGGTACGCGGTCGCCGACGCCTCACGCGAGACCCCGTCGGCCGCGACGTCGAAACTGACCCGCACCGACGGCGGGAACCCGCCGGCCAGTTCCTCCACGCGTTCGAGCCCGGGGGTCGGCGCCCGGTCGGGGTCGTTGAGCATGTGGACGGTGCGGTCGAGCGAGGCGAGCGCGCGCCGGCCGCCGTCCTCGATCCGCCGCAGGGCGTCGGCGACCTGCTCGGGCAGTCCGGGCGTGAACCCGGCCGCCTGCGCCTGCACCAGCATGCCGCTGACGTCGTGGGCGACGAAGTCGTGCAGGTCGCGCGCGAGGGCGAGCCGCTGATCCTGTACGGCCGCCGCCACCGCCCGCCCCCGGGCCTGGTCCAGCCAGCGCAGGTAGAGTCCGGCCCCGGCCGCCGCGACCGCGGGCAGCGCCCAGGCCGCGCACGCGCCCAGGATGAGCGGCGGCGGAGCGTTCCACACCTGCCTGAGCAGCACGAGCGCGACCGCCAGGCCGGGCACGAGGGCGGCGGCCGGGCGGCGGCGCGCGGCCAGGAGCGTCAGCACCAGCAGCGCGGGCAGCTCGGCGAAAAGCCACCAGGTCCCGGCCTGCGCACCACCTCTGGCCATCACGGTGACGGCGGTGACCAGCAGCGAGACGCCCCCGGCCACCAGGGCCACGACCTCGGGCGGCAGAGCCGCGAACCTGGGCGCCCGGCGCGGGAGGAGGGCCGTCGCCGCCGCCAGGACGGCGGTGACGGCTGCGAACACGTGCATGGGTTCGAGGGTAGATG
>NZ_JBHYIO010000123.1:0-1884 GCF_042740095.1 Nonomuraea sp. NPDC059023
AAATGCGCATTCTCAAGAGCGCGCTCATCTCGTTCGTCGTCCTACTGGGTCTCGGCCTGGGCACCGCTCCGGCCTCCGCTGCGGACATCCCGGACCTGCAGATCGGCACGATCGGCTACAACGCCTACGGCGCGGACACCATGCTGAACCGGAACTCGGAGTACGTGGACGTGAAGAACGTCGGCGCCGCGGGCGTCCCGGTGGCTGGTCTGCTGCTGCAGGACTCGTGGGCGCGGGGCAACAACAGGACGACCCGCTGCAACACCTACACGCTGCAGGCCGGCGTGCTGCCGGTGGACGCCGGAGCTACCGCTGACGTGCTGCCTGCCGGGCGGACTCTCCGTATCTACATGGGTGCGGGCACGCCGCGCGTGTTCGTCCGCAACGGTGTCACCTACCACGCCGTGTTCGCGAACTCGCCTGACCGGTGCGGCTATCACGGTCACATCTGGAACAACGGCAAGTCGAGTTCGAGCAGCTTCGCCGCGTGGGACACCGCCTGGATCACCCTTGGCAGCGTGTCTGAGTCCAAGGGCTACAACTTCAGCTTCGGCTACACGGCCAGCTAGGAGGCTGTCATGATCAAGGTAGGAAGCATGGCGAAGGCCATCGTCGCCGCCATGTCCGCTGGTACCGGTTCGCTGGTCATCGCCATGAGCGATGACGTCATCGTGACGGGCGAGTGGGTGACCGTCGCTCTGGCCGTTCTCGGTGCTCTGGGCATCACCTATGCGGTGCCGAATGCCGAGCGGTCTGAGCCGCGCCAGCGGTAATCTGAGAACGCCCGAGCATCCATCGGGGTAGCGTCCGGAGCACCACCGGTTCGGTGGCCCGCCAGCGGCTGCTGTCCTCGGTTCAGGTCCGGCGCGAACCGCTGGCATTGGTTCGCCTGTCCCGATGGGTGCTCGGGCCGCCCGGCCCCTTTCTCGTGTAAGCCCTTGTCTCAGCCCGTAAACGTTCGTGCACCTCATCCCGTGCTCCCGCCTCTGTCGGTAGCGTGGTGTTGCTCCTGCGGCTTGATCTGGTGACACGGATGGGCAGGGCTCCACGGTGGAAGCGTGGAGAAGCTGGACGCTACGCTGGTGGACGCGCGACCTGCCAAGCGAGCGCACTGGGCCGGGTCGTCTTCGGGCGGCCCGGCCCTTTCTTCTTTGCCAGACTGGCAGTACGGCGACCGTTTCGAGGGGGATCATGTTCCACGGACGCGAAGAGCTCGAAGACATCCAGCCGCCGCCAGGCAAGTATCCCGCTGACCTGCCCGGCTTCCTCCTGATGGGATTCGACCTGGCGGCACCCGACGCCATCGAAAAGTACGCCGCTAGTCGCGAGGCCGAGGGGCAGCACAAGCGGGCGGCGAGCGCCCGGAAACAGCGGGACGTCTTCATCGCGTGGCAGAAGGCCAACCCTGAGTGGTGTAAGTGGCCCGTGGACCCCGTCGACTGACCTGCCAGGTTGGCAGAAGTTGGCAGAAAGTGGCAGCTGCGAGAGGACGAGACATGGACCAGGCCGCGTTCCTAGATCGGGTCCTCACCGGGATGGGCTTCAACCGCCAGCCTGCGCCCCTGCCCGTGGTGCGGATCGACCCCAACGTGCGGGTCAACGGTAATCAGACGATCGTGGAGCCTGCCGACGTGACACGCCCTGAGGCGCGTGACCTCGTAATCGGGCAGCGGGTCATGGTGTGGGAGGCCGAGTCCGGCCTCCACGGGTACGGGACGCTCGCCGACTTCGACGAGGACAAACAGTTGTTCTTCGTCGACGTGGACTGGTCGAGCTTGAAGCTTGAGGACTTGTCGTCTCCTTTGGAGCCGTGATGGAACCTGGGCAGTACACCGACGTCATCTGGCATGACGGGCGCAAGGTGCGTATCTACCCGAACGGCGA
>NZ_JBHYIO010000124.1:0-1827 GCF_042740095.1 Nonomuraea sp. NPDC059023
CAGGATCGGCACGGGACCGGTGGCGTCCTCGGCCATCACCCCGTCGAGCTGGGTGACCCAGGTCTCGTCGGTGTAGACCAGGCGCAGCCACTCCTGCTCGCTCATCTCCGCCCGCCGTACGGGTGCCCAGCCGAGGCCGGTCTCGTGACGATAGACGGCATCGCCGATGAAGAGCTCGCGGGGCACCTCCTCCAGCGCGGAGCGCCAGGGCGCGGAGGCGACGTCGGCGGCCAGTTTGCGGCGCAGGTCGGCGGCCAAGGTCATCGGTGCCATCCTTTCAGAGGGCGTTCCGCGAGTTGATGCCCGTGATGTCGCAGTGTGATCGAGTGGTTTTGTAGCGTTACCACCTATCGGTGGGGACACCTCTGCTGAGATGGCCGGGTGAGCGAACGCAAACCGTACCCGAGCGACTTGTCCGACGAGCAGTGGACGCTGATCGAGCCGGTCATCACCGCGTGGAAGGCCGCGCACCGTTCCGTCAGCGGCCACCAGGGCAATTACGCGATGCGCGAGATCGTCAACGCGATCATCTACCAGGGCCGGACCGGCTGCCAGTGGGACTACCTGCCGCACGATCTGCCACCTGGCAGCGCGACCTACTACTACTTCGCCAAGTGGCGCGATGACGGCACCGCCCAGAAGATCCACGATCTGCTGCGCTGGCATGTGCGGGAGAACAAAGGCCGATTAGCCGATCCGAGCCTGGTCATCCTGGACACCCAGAGCGTGCACGCCGCGGCCGGCGTCCCCGCCACCACGACCGGGAAGGATGCCGCCAAGAAGGTCCCAGGCCGGAAGCGAGGTCTGGCCGTGGATGTGTTCGGTCTGGTCATCGCGGTGATCGTGTCTGCAGCATCGGCACACGACAACGCCTTCGGGAGCGGCCTGCTGGACCGCGTCGCCGCCCAGACCTCCGGCACCGTGACCAAGGCCCTGGTCGACCAGGGATTCAAGAACTCGGTCGTCGATCACGGCGCCCGGCTCGGGATCGATGTGGAGATCGTCGAACGCAACCCCGCCGACCGCGGGTTCGTCCCCCAGCCGAAACGCTGGGTCGCCGAGCAGACCTATGGCACGTTGATGCTGCACCGGCGCCTGGTCCGCGACTACGAACACCTGCCGGCCAGCTCCGAGTCACGGGTGCATTGGGCAATGACCGCCGTCATGGCCCGGCGCCTGACCCGCGACGTCGCCCCCTCCTGGCGGTCCTCATGACCAGACCTGACCAGCAGGCGCGCGATCCCGGCACATGGCTGCTGGACAAGATCGATGCCCGCGAGCAGACCGTGACCTGCCACATCGAACAGACCCGGACCGAGATCGACACCCTGACCGCGCGGCTGCGCGACCTCGAACAAGCCGCCGAGCACCTGCAGATCACCCGCAAAACCCTCCTGGCCCTCGCCGACGAACCCGAGGCCGACACCATCCCACCGGCTCCAGTACTGCCCGACCACCCCGCCTACCGGCAGATCCTGGATGTCTTCGGCGACCTCGACCGCCCCCTGCGGGCCCGTGACCTGTGTCAGGCCCTGGACCTGCCCATCATCCCCAAAAACACCGAGAAGATCCGCGCCAAGCTCAAACGCCTGGTCGGCCAGGGCGTCCTCGTTGAGACCGAGCCCGGATTGTTCACTCAGCCACGTCCATAGCTCGGCAACGACATCCCCCGTCACCCCGCCCTACCCTGCCCAAGCGCCGAAAGGGACATCAACTCGCGGAACGCCCTCTCAGAGGACGTTCGTGCTGACTCTGTGGTGGTTTAGGTAGGCCTGCGGCCTGTCCTGGATCACCCATGGTGGGGTTTTCGAGAAGAACGTCGGGGCG
>NZ_JBHYIO010000125.1:0-1555 GCF_042740095.1 Nonomuraea sp. NPDC059023
AGGCCTTCGGGTCTGGCTGTGGCCGAACGCTCGAACCGATTGAGTAGTAGGTAAGCGATGGGGTGACGCAGGAAGGTAGTCCAGCCCAGGCGATGGTTGTCCTGGGGTAAGCATGTAGCCCGTGTCGTAGGCAAATCCGCGACACATGGAGGGTGAGATGTGATGCCGAGCCGATTGTGGCGAAGTGGATGATCCTATGCTGCCGAGAAAAGCCTCTAGTGAGTGTTGTGGCGGCCCGTACCCTAAACCGACTCAGGTGGTCAGGTAGAGAATACTAAGGCGATCGGGTGAACTGTGGTTAAGGAACTCGGCAAATTGCCCCCGTAACTTCGGGAGAAGGGGGACCTCTGCTGGTGATCAGGCTAGCTTTGTGAGCTGGTGGGGGTCGCAGTGGCCAGGGGGAAGCGACTGTTTACTAAAAACACAGGTCCGTGCGAAGTCGTAAGACGATGTATACGGACTGACGCCTGCCCGGTGCCGGAACGTTAAGGGGACCGCTTAGCGCAGGTAACTGTGCGAAGGTGAGAACTTAAGCGCCGGTAAACGGCGGTGGTAACTATAACCATCCTAAGGTAGCGAAATTCCTTGTCGGGTAAGTTCCGACCTGCACGAATGGCGTAACGACTTCCCCGCTGTCTCAACCGCAGACCCGGCGAAATTGCACTACGAGTAAAGATGCTCGTTACGCGCAGCAGGACGGAAAGACCCCGGGACCTTCACTACAGCTTGACATTGGCGTTTGGAGCGTCTTGTGTAGGATAGGTGGGAGACTGGGAAGCTGTCACGCTAGTGATGGTGGAGTCATTGGTGAAATACCACTCTGGTCGTTTTGAACGTCTAACTCTGGTCCGTGATCCGGATCGGGGACAGTGTCTGGTGGGTAGTTTAACTGGGGCGGTTGCCTCCTAAAGAGTAACGGAGGCGCCCAAAGGTTCCCTCAGCCTGGTTGGCAATCAGGTGTCGAGTGTAAGTGCACAAGGGAGCTTGACTGTGAGACTGACGGGTCGAGCAGGAGCGAAAGCTGGGACTAGTGATCCGGCATCGGCATGTGGAAGCGGTGTCGCTCAACGGCTAAAAGGTACCCCGGGGATAACAGGCTGATCTTCCCCAAGAGTCCATATCGACGGGATGGTTTGGCACCTCGATGTCGGCTCGTCGCATCCTGGGGCTGGAGTAGGTCCCAAGGGTTGGGCTGTTCGCCCATTAAAGCGGTACGCGAGCTGGGTTTAGAACGTCGCGAGACAGTTCGGTCCCTATCCGCTGCGCGCGCAGGAGACTTGAAAGGAGCTGTCCCTAGTACGAGAGGACCGGGACGGACGAACCTCTGGTGTGCCAGTTGTACCGCCAGGTGCACGGCTGGTTGGCTACGTTCGGAAGGGATAACCGCTGAAAGCATCTAAGCGGGAAGCTCGCCTTGAGATGAGGTCTCCCACCACGAGAGTGGGTAAGGCCCCCTAGAGACGATGGGGTTGATAGGCCGGAGGTGGAAGCACGGTAACGTGTGGAGCTGACCGGTACTAATAGGCCGAGGACTTGACCACAAAGCACACAGTCC
>NZ_JBHYIO010000126.1:0-1542 GCF_042740095.1 Nonomuraea sp. NPDC059023
TAGTGGCAATGCCGGGAAGTTAAGGATCTTGGGTGGTCGTCAACTCGGGGTCGGTGTGGATGTCGATGGCGGTGGTCGTTTGGTAGTTGGTGCGGTCTACCTGGCCTTTGGCGCGGTGTTTGGAGATGGCTCGTTTGACGATGCGAGGGCAACTGCGCTCGCGGCGGGCGGGCAGGAGGTCGTCCAGGACCGCGCGGCCGATCCGGCCGACCAGGTCGATGACCGTATCGGCGATGACACCCGCCGCGTGGATGACCTGGTCGCGGGCGGCCAGCAGTGCGGTGGTGAAGCTGGCCCGTTCGGCCGGCTCACCGGTGCCGGCGGTGGCATCGGCCATCGCCAGCCGCAGTGCCTGGTAGGTGCTGAGCAGCGCGTAGATCTCCTGGTCGACGCCTTGAGGGGTGCGGGCGCGCAAGACACGCCCGCCCAGGATGGTCGATTTCAGCTCCGCGTACGTCGTTTCGATCTCCCACCTGCGGTGATACAGCTTCACGATCTCCAGCGCCGGGTAGCGGGCAGGGTCAAGCAGGGTGGTGATCAGCCGGTAACGGCCGCTACGGCGGCCACCGCCTCGCAAGGTCAGGGTGATCTCGGCGTCAATCACCCGCACCGCCACCCCGCCCAGCACCGATTGCCACGACCCATCCGCCAAGGTCTGCACCCGGGCGAACTTTCGGCCGTTCTTGCAGCGGATCAGCAGGTCCGCGCCACTGCCGCCCGGACCGGCGATCGCGGTGACGAGCCCGGCGACGGCGAAACCCCGGTCACCGAGCAGCAGCATCCCCCGCTTGAGGCAGCCGAGCACCTGCGGCGCGTAGGTGCTCTCGCCCTTGCCGAACGGCCCGAACGCCACGCCCAGCAACGCGCGGCTCCCACACACCACCACCGCGACCAGCCGGACCAGGGGATAGCCCGAGCCGCCGTGCGAGCCGCTCTGATGCCCGTAACGCCCCAGGTTGGCCGGGCTGTCCGGCACGCTCATCGTGGTGCCGTCCATCGCGCACACCAGCAGCCCCCGCCATCGCACGGCCCCGGCCGGCGCACCGGCCAGCAACTCGAACAACGCCCTCAACGGCGCGACCCCCACCCGCCGCAACGCCTGAGCCAGCCCCGACGACGACGGCGCCGGCCACCGCCCCTCCAGCCCAGCGGTCAGCCGGGCCCACACCCGCCGATACCCCTGCCCCTCGAACAACCCACCCGCCAGCAGCAGATACACCACCACCCGCGACGGCAACCGGCGCACCCGCCGCTCCGCCCCGCCGGCCTCGCCCAGCACGGCATCGACCATCTCAAACGGCACGACCTGCGTCAGCTCGCCCACATGTCCCGGCGCGAACACCCCCGCCGCCACCTGCCGAACCGAACCCATAGCGCAGGCCACGACCGACCTGACAGACTCAACACCCAACGGAGATCCAGTAATAATCGAACGGACGATGGTAAGAGATCACCCGTTCTACTGGATCTCCGTTCTCACGTCCCGGAGATCAACAAACCCCTGGACATCACCCCAAGATCCTTAACTTCCCGGCATTGGGG
>NZ_JBHYIO010000127.1:0-1538 GCF_042740095.1 Nonomuraea sp. NPDC059023
AGGTGGTTGGGCCACGGGCTTCGGGTGTTGCCGACTTTCGTGACGTGACGGGCGGTGTGTACAAGGCCCGGGAACGTATTCACCGCAGCGTTGCTGATCTGCGATTACTAGCGACTCCGACTTCATGGGGTCGAGTTGCAGACCCCAATCCGAACTGAGACCGGCTTTTAGGGATTCGCTCCACCTTGCGGTTTAGCAGCCCTCTGTACCGGCCATTGTAGCATGTTTGCAGCCCAAGACATAAGGGGCATGATGACTTGACGTCATCCCCACCTTCCTCCGAGTTGACCCCGGCAGTCCCCCATGAGTCCCCACCACCTCCGAAGAGGCGTGCTGGCAACATGGAGCAAGGGTTGCGCTCGTTGCGGGACTTAACCCAACATCTCACGACACGAGCTGACGACAGCCATGCACCACCTGTCACCCGATCCGAAGAGGGCCACATCTCTGCAGCTTTCCGGGCGATGTCAAGCCTTGGTAAGGTTCTTCGCGTTGCGTCGAATTAAGCAACATGCTCCGCCGCTTGTGCGGGCCCCCGTCAATTCCTTTGAGTTTTAGCCTTGCGGCCGTACTCCCCAGGCGGGGCGCTTAATGCGTTAGCTCCGGCACGGAGATCGTGGAAGATCCCCACACCTAGCGCCCAACGTTTACAGCGTGGACTACCAGGGTATCTAATCCTGTTCGCTCCCCACGCTTTCGCTCCTCAGCGTCAGGTAAGGCCCAGCAAGCCGCCTTCGCCACCGGTGTTCCTCCTGATATCTGCGCATTTCACCGCTACACCAGGAATTCCACTTGCCCCTACCTACCTCTAGCCGGCCCGTATCCACCGCAGACCCGCAGTTAAGCTGCGGGCTTTCACGGCAGACGCGACCAGCCACCTACGAGCTCTTTACGCCCAATAATTCCGGACAACGCTTGCGCCCTACGTATTACCGCGGCTGCTGGCACGTAGTTAGCCGGCGCTTCTTCTGCAGGTACACGTCAACTTCGTCCCTGCTGAAAGAGGTTTACAACCCGAAGGCCGTCATCCCCCACGCGGCGTCGCTGCGTCAGGCTTCCGCCCATTGCGCAATATTCCCCACTGCTGCCTCCCGTAGGAGTCTGGGCCGTGTCTCAGTCCCAGTGTGGCCGGTCGCCCTCTCAGGCCGGCTACCCGTCGTCGCCTTGGTAGGCCACTACCCCACCAACAAGCTGATAGGCCGCGAGCCCATCCCCAACCGAAAAAACTTTCCACCACCACCCGATGCCGGGAGTGGTCGTATCCGGTATTAGACCCAGTTTCCCGGGCTTATCCCAGAGTCAGGGGCAGGTTGCTCACGTGTTACTCACCCGTTCGCCGCTCGAGTACCCCGAAGGGCCTTTCCGCTCGACTTGCATGTGTTAAGCACGCCGCCAGCGTTCGTCCTGAGCCAGGATCAAACTCTCCATAAGATGTTTGACACTAGCAAAAACTCATCATATTCCAGACGAGGTGTTGCATGAAATACTTCATGCACTGGCTTTTAACACACTGTTGAGTTCTCAAGAAACGGACGCGT
>NZ_JBHYIO010000128.1:0-1475 GCF_042740095.1 Nonomuraea sp. NPDC059023
GGCTGCCTAATGCTTCTGTCAAGCTGCGGTGCGGATCTGGTGGCCGGGGTCGTAGGGCTTGCGGGTGCGCAAGATGGCGTGCAGGACGTTGATGCGGCGGCGGGCCAGGGCGATGAGTGCCTGGTGGTGCCGCTTGCCCTCGGCGCGTTTGCGCTCGTAGAAAGCGCGGCTGGCCGGGTCGCAGGAGATGGCGACGAAGGCCGACTGGTAGAAGACGCGTTTGAGGGCCTTGTCGCCCGCGGTGGCGCGTTGCAGGTAGCGGACCTTGCCGGACTGTTGGAGGACCGGGGCCAGGCCCGCGGCCGAGGCGAGCTGGTCAGCGCTGGGAAAGCGTGCGATGCCGCCGGTGGTGCCCAGCAACTCCGCGGTCAAGGTGGCCCCCATCCCCGGCATGCTGCGGATGAGGGCCGCGTCAGGGTGGCTATCGAGCACCTCGGCCAGGCGGTTGTCGGTGGCTTTGATCCGCTCGCGGGTGCTCAGCGCTTCGTCGGCCAGCTCGCGCACGATGTCAGCGGCGACCTGCTCGCCGGGCAACTGGACCTGCTGGGCGTGCGCGGCAGCCAGGGCCGCCTCGGCCAGCGCCTGGATCGTGGTGGTCTTCACCCGGCCCGCACCACGCAGATAGGCGATCAGCCCGGCTCGTCCGGCGGTGCGGATCTCGGTGGCGGTGACATAGCGGGCCAGCAGCCACAATCCCAGCTTGCCGGTGGCATCCACACGGCGTTCCAGGCCGGGATGGATCGAGGTCAGCAGGTCACGCAGGCGGCCGATGCGGCGGGTCTGATCGCGTACCAGGTCACTACGGCGCCCTGCCAGCAGCCGCAACGCGGTGTCCTCAGCGCGCATCGCGGTCACCGGCCGCAGGTCATCACGCATCCGCACCTGGTCCGCGATCACCTTCGCGTCCTTGGGATCGCTCTTGCGCTCCCCGCCGGTCGTCGCGCGCCGGGCTCGGGCCACCGCCAGCCCCGGCACATGCACGACGGTCAGCTCGGCGGCGACCAGCATCGCCTCCAGCAGCCCGGCGATCCCGCCCAGCAAGTCGATGCCCACCCGGGCGCCGCCGTGCTCGGCCTGGGCCGCCTCGATCTGCTCGATCAGGGCGGCGATGCCGGCCGGGGTGTTGTCCACCCGGCGACTGACCAGCACCTGACCGGTCCCAGCGATCTTGATCTCCGCCCAGTGGAACTCCTTGGCGACATCGATTCCCACGGCAACAGCCATCGTTCCCCCTTCAGCTACCTTCGCGTGCTGCAACTCCCCGCCGGCCTTGCCCTACATAGCGATCGATCGCAGTGCCCAATCAGCGGTCAAGGAGAAGCGGTGAGGCAGGGGGCACAGCCACCTGAGCCATCGACGGCAGCCGGCATGAAAGCCATCCCTGCCTCACCCGCACATCCCGATCTTGCCTCTCCAGGCTCAGCAGCGCGCTCAGCCCCTGGCGTAACGGGAGTGCCTACTCAGAAAGGTAGGGC
>NZ_JBHYIO010000129.1:0-1416 GCF_042740095.1 Nonomuraea sp. NPDC059023
GGGGATCTTTGAGATCGGCGATCTTCACCCGCGTTTCTCCTCAGGTTGGGCTGGCGTGTCAGGCGGCAGGCTGGACAGGATCACGTCGTACGGCTTGCGCCGTAGGTACTCCTCGCGGGCTGGCACGAGGATGCGAGCACCCTGCACCGTGGCGTACTCGTAGACCCGCGCGGATGGGCAGTCCACGAGGTAGATCTCTAGCCGGTACACCTGATCTGGGTCGAGCCCTTCGGCCCGCATCCAGGCGAGGACCTCCGGGTCGCCGTGCCATTGCCGGGAGCTGCAGTCGTAGACGACGAGCGGTTCGATCGTGGAGGTCATCGGCGGTTCCTCGTGATCTCCAGGGCATCCTGATACGAGGCGGCGGCACTGGCGTAGTTGGCTTCGGCCTCTTTCCACGAGGCCTCCGCTTCCTTCCACGATGCTGCTGCCCGCCGCCAATGGCTTACGGCAGCCTGTGAGTCGCGCCGGATCTTCCAGCAGGCTCTGATGGCGACGGCGAGAGCGACGGCGGACATCAGCGCCGCCACGATGTCGAGCCAGTTCATCGGCGGCTCCTCCTTCGGCGGTGGTATCTGATCTTCATGGAGCTGAGGGCTCGCACCTTGTCCCGCCACTCGGCGTATTCGGCCATGAAGGCGAAGAAGATCTCCAAGCGGTCCACAGTCCGCTGGAATCTACAGTCCACCGTCACCGTGATCACCACAGGCGGGTCTGCCGTCCATCTCATGGCGTCCGGGCTGCCGTGCCATTCGATGACGTCGTCGATCTCGGCCAGCACTCCGTCTGGGTTGCTCATGTCTCCTCACCGGAAGGCGAGTCCTTGCGCATCGGGCACTCGTCCCAGCGGACGCCAGCGAGTTCTGTCACGGTGTGACCGGGCGGCGGGGTGAAGTGGTTCCCGTGGCGATCTTCGTCCCTATCCGGTGGCCACAACCAGAACCCTTCCAGGAAGCAGTCCGGGCAGACTGCGGTCGTCCTTCCTTCGCCTGGCCAGCGCCAGTCAGGGTTGCTCACCGCTTCATCCTCCTCCGCCAGCGCCGGGCATACTCGGCTCTCTTGCATCGGGCTGTGGGCCAGCAGGAGCGTCTACCGGGACACATCGGGAGCCTCCTTCGCCTTCCGCGCCCGCCACCATTTGAGGCACAAGCCGCAGACGTCGCCGGCCTCTGGGTAGAGAGAGCCTTCGCCGCGGCGTAACGGCTGTCCGGAGCGCTTCAGGCCAGGGCAGGTCGGGTAGATGTGGTCATTGAGGTGACCCAGGTACCACTCGTCTACACCCTCGTGCTCGGCGGCGAGCTGGGCGTCAGCGGCCTCCATGGCCTGGACGAAGAGAGGGTCACCCATCGCCTGCACCTTGGGAGCCGGGCTCGGCGGCGAGGTCGGCAAGTTCGAGGCGACCTTCGTGGTCGAGAG
>NZ_JBHYIO010000130.1:0-1363 GCF_042740095.1 Nonomuraea sp. NPDC059023
CGGTGGGTGCGCGCCCGGGGGCCGGCGCCGGCGCCAACCCCACCGCATCTTCTCCCGATCCGGTCGGGCTCTTGTTCCAGGAGGGTGAGAAAATGGGGGCAGACTTCCGTGCTGGACATGGGGGTAGCGTTCCGGTGCGCGGTTAAGACCGCTACCCCCTGCGGGGGTCGTTTTAGCAGGTCACGCCGTTTTCGGACAGCGCGCTGGACGGCCCGACTCGTCTAAAGACGACTCCTTTTGAATATGTGTGCGCGTGTTCTCATGGCTGGCTGTGTTGCCGGTCTCATGCCCTTGCACCTGTCTGCCCCCTCTGGCCCCTCATTCCTTTCCGCCCGCCCGTCCGGTACGGAGGGGTGTCGCGTTTGGTGTTGCGGGTTGCGCAGGTGGGGGGTTGATCGGTGTCGCGGCCGGTGTCGCGTTTTGTTGTAGCGTTCGGTGTTGCCGCTGAGATCGCGACACCCCCTGGCGTGTCATTTGCGCAGGTCAGGCGGGTTTCGTCTGTTGCGCTGGCCGCCCCGAGTCGCCTATAGGCGACTCCTTGGAATATGTGTGCGCGCGTGTTCGTGTGGATGCCCCGTCTACTGCCTCTCCGCTCTTCTGCCTCTCCGTCTTCCTCCTTCTTTCTCTTCTCACCAGCAGTTGCCGGCCCGCGGCCAGGCCGCGGGTCGGCCCTCGCGGTGACCTCCCGTGAACGGGGAGAAGAACCTCGTCTCGATGAGGTCACACGAGGCCCGTCCCGGCCGGGGCCGCACGTGTCGGGTGGCCCCGGCCCGGCCGCGTGGCCGGTCAGGGGGACGCGTAGGGCCCCGGTGCCGCCCGTGGGACGGTCGCCGGGGCCCGTTTGGTCGCCCGGGGCGGGGCTATGCGGTGGCGGGCGTGTCGGCGCTGTCAGGCGCGCCCTCGCCGTCCGTGCCGTCCGCGTCGTCTGTGCCGTCCGTGGTGTCGGGGGTGGTGGGGGTGGGGGTGGGTGGATGGCGAGGTGTGCGGTGATCAGGTCGGCCACTTCGGTGGGCGGGGTGTCGGCGGGGAGGTCGGTGGTCGGGTAGGTACCGCCGGGTGCGGTGTGGCCGAGGTAGGTCCATCGGATGGTGAGGTGCGGTGCGGCGGGGTCGTCGCGGGTGGGGGTGGGGTTGATCGGGATGATCACCTCGACCAGGTGGCCTTCGGGCGAACGGTAGTCCTGACCGTAGGCGTCATGGTGGCCGGTCGGGGTGTGGTCGGCGTTGTAGCGGTGGCCCTGTGTGTGGCGTTCGTAGCCGTGAGCGCGGAGGGCGCGGGTGTAGGGCAGGGTGCCGGGCATGCAGTACGCGATGTCGTCGATGCTGAGGTGGTAGTCGCCGAGGAGGTCGCTCATGTTGCGGGC
>NZ_JBHYIO010000131.1:0-1148 GCF_042740095.1 Nonomuraea sp. NPDC059023
CCTCGATGTAGCTGAAGAGGGCTCGTTCGGCTTCTGACCTGGTGCGGAAGGCGCGCCGGTCGATCAGTTCGCACTCCAGCGAGGCGAAGAAGCTCTCGGTGATCGCATTGTCGAAGCACGTCCCGGTCCGGCCCGTCGACGGACGGACGCCAGCCTGCTCACAGCGCCGGCCGAAGGCGATCGAGGTGTACTGGCTGCCCTTATCGCTGTGATGGATCACCCCAGCGTCTGGCCGGCGCTGATGGATCGCCATCGCCAGCGCGTCGGTCACCAACTCGGTGCGCATGTGATCGGCCATCGCCCAGCCCACGATCCGCCTGGAGAACACATCCAGCACCACCGCCAGGTAGACGAAGCCCTGCCAGGTCGGCACGTACGTGATGTCGGCGGTCCAGACGCGGTTCGGCTCGGCCGCGCTGAACTGACGCTGAACCAGGTCGGAGGCAGCCGCAACCTGCCGGTCGGAGACGGTGGTGCGACAGCCCTTGCGCCTGCTCACCCCGGCCAGCCCGGCGGCGCGCATCAGCCGAGCCACCCGCTTGCGGCCCACCCGGACACCGTCGATCTCCCGCAGATCAACATGGATGCGCGGCGCCCCGTAGATCTCATCGGAGGCCTGGTGATGTCG
Organism: Nonomuraea sp. NPDC059023; assembly: GCF_042740095.1. NCBI lineage: Bacteria > Bacillati > Actinomycetota > Actinomycetes > Streptosporangiales > Streptosporangiaceae > Nonomuraea > Nonomuraea sp. NPDC059023. The sequence goes on from NZ_JBHYIO010000131.1 coordinate 629, forward strand.
GCGGATCTTCTCCGTCAGTACCTGGTCCTGTCGGGCCCGCGCCGACGGGCCGCGCCGTCGACGAGCGGCCCAGGCGTAGTAGCCCTGGCGCGACACACCCAGCACCCGGGCCAGCAGGGAGACCTCGTGGTGGTCCTTCTCCGCATGGATCAGCCGGAACTTCATCTCGGCAGATCCGTCTCCCGCGCGAAGAAAGCCGCGGCCTTGCGCAAGATCTCCTTCTCCTCGCGCAGGATCTTGTTCTCCCGCCGAAGCCGGGCCAGCTCATCCTTCTCAGCGCCGGTCAGGCCGTCCTGGCGGCGGCCATCATCGAGATCGGCCTGGCGCACCCAGACACGGATCGACTGCGCGGACGGCTGGAACTCCTTGGCCAGCTCCTCCGGCGACCGTCCCGCGCGCACCAGCTCCACCATCTGCCGGCGAAACTCCGGCGGATAGTTGTTCGGCACAGCAGACTCCTTCTTCCGGGAACCAGGGTTCCCCAGAGACCAGGTGTCCACCAAACCGGGTCAACTCCACT
>NZ_JBHYIO010000132.1:0-1109 GCF_042740095.1 Nonomuraea sp. NPDC059023
AGAGGACGTTCGTGCTGACTCTGTGGTGGTTTAGGTAGGCCTGCGGCCTGTCCTGGATCACCCATGGTGGGGTTTTCGAGAAGAACGTCGGGGCGGCTGGGGCATGCACGCCCAAGGGTTTCACCCGGCTTCGCCCACAAGCTCCTATCCGGTTCGAGAATGCCGCGAACAGGGCTTTCGTCTCGCCTGTGCCGAGGATTGGCGAACCGGACGCGCTGTGCATCAGTGGTTTCATGACCAGTCAGCCGCGGCGCCGCGCCTATCTCAGCGACCTGTCCGATGCCCGCTGGGCCCTGATGGAACCGACCCTGACCGCCTGGCGAGCCGAGCGGCAAAAGACCTCGCTCGGCCTCGGCGGCCGGGTCACCGACCTGCGCGAAGTCATGAACGCGATCCTCTATGTGAACCACACCGGCATCCCCTGGCGCTACCTGCCGCACGACTTCCCACCACACACCACCGTCTTCGCCTACTTCAGCATCTGGACCGCCGACGGCACGATCGAGAAACTCGGCGTCGGCCTGCGCCGGGTGGTCCGTGAGCAGGTAGGACGCGCGGCCGAGCCGACCGCCTGCGTCATCGACGCCCAGAGCGTCAAAACCGCCCACAGCGTGCCCGGCAGCACCCAGGGCACCGACGCCGGCAAGAAGATCGTGGGGCGCAAACGCAGCATCGTCGTCGACACTCTGGGCCTGTTACTGCTGGTCACCGTGACCGCGGCCAGCGTGTCGGACAACGAGGTCGGCAAACAGCTCCTGTCTCGTCTGGCCGTCGCCCACCCCACGATCACCAAGGCGTGGGTCGACACCGGCTACAAGACCCAGGCCGTTGAGCACGGCGCCGCCCTCGGCATCGACGTGGATGTCGTGCCACGTAACACCCAGGTCAAGGGCTTCTCGGTGATCCCCAGACGTTGGGTGGTGGAGAGGACCTTCGGATGGATCATGATGCACCGCCGCCTGGCCCGCGATTACGAGACCAAGCCCGCACACTCCGAGAGCATGATCCGCCTCGCGATGATCGCGAACCTCGCGAAGCGAGCAACCGGCGAAAGCACCATAACCTGGCACAATCCATGAACTATCGCTCAAGCAAGCAGAACGTCCTCT
>NZ_JBHYIO010000133.1:0-1008 GCF_042740095.1 Nonomuraea sp. NPDC059023
GACACCAACGCCTACCCGCTGGGCGTTTCGGTGTCCGCCGAGCGGATGAGCATGCTGCCGATCGTCCCGCATACCGAGCGCGGCGCCTGGAACTACACGATCGGCCCGGCAGACGACAACCCGCACCCACCCGTATGTGACGACCGGGCGCGCATCCGGTCCGAAAGCCTGCACGCCCTGGCCGATCCCCGGCTGACCGGGATGAGCCGAGAGGAGCTGAACGAGCTGGCTGCGTCTTTGGCCTCGGATCAGGCGGCCCTGGCCGAGCAGCGCAACTTCGAAATCCGCGGTGGCCCACGCCGACAGGCCAAGGCCAACCACGGACGTCCCCTGCTCACCGACGCCGACAAGGTCCTGATCGCCATCGTTTATCTCCGCCAGATCTGCTCCCAGCGCGTCCTGTCGGAGATGCTCGAGATCAGCCAGCCCCCGATCGGTCAGGCGGTCACCGAGACCGGCAAGCTACTGGCCGCCCGCAAACTCAAGATCGACCCCACCGTGCTGCGCTTCACCAGCGCTGGTGCGCTCCGCGACTTCCTGGACAGCAACATCGTCCCGACACGACCGAACCGGCTGGCGCAGCTCGGAGATCCGGCGTTGACCGGGATGAGCCGCGCGGAACTGGCCGCACTGATCGAGCGGCTGTCGCTGCGGCAGGCCGCCGAGGCCGAGCAGCGCAAGCATCGCCAGCGCGGCGGTGACCGGCAGGCCGGTGCCCGTGGAGGCATCTTCCAGGAGAAGATCACCGACGCCGAGCGCGTCCTGGCGGTCATCCTCGGCATGCGCAAAGTCTGCACCTGGGAGGTCGTAGCCGAACTGTTTCAAGTGAGCCGACGAACTATCGGCAACGCCAAGATCTGGGTCCGCCCGCTGCTGGAGCAGACCGGCTACGCCGTCACCCGATCCGCAACCCGATACTCCAGCGCCGACGCGCTCCTGAACGGCATCACCCCGCACCACGACATCCCACGTGTCACAGAATCGACACCTTGATTCTTTACGGCTCCA